>CAXBDS010000130.1:0-14763 GCA_963974355.1 uncultured Opitutaceae bacterium | reverse complement strand
CGTTGGCGAAGCCGCGCTTCAGCGTCCCGTAGACGAAAACGAGATGGGAGGCCGAGGGCGCGTAGGGATTAGTCATGGCCGACGGAGGCGGTGACGGGCTGGATCTCGATGACGACGGCCGTGGTGTTGTCCCGCCCCGAGAGCTCGACGGCGCGTTGCACCAAGCGCCCGGCGGGGGAGTGCTGCTCGGCCTCGGCGCCCGGGGTGCGCAGGGCCTCTTCAATGTGATAATCCCACAGGCCGTCGACGACGCCGTCGGAGCAAATCACGAAGCGGTCCCCGATCTCGCAGCCGACGGCGCCGACTTGCGGATCGACGAATTGGTGGTTGGCGCCGAGAGCCTGCTGCAGGGCGTTTTTGCGCGGGTGGGTGCGAGCCTCGCGCTCGTTGATTTCGCCGTGGCGTTGGAGCCAGCCGACGTGGGTGTCGTCCCGGGTGATTTGGGTGATGCCGCCGGCGGCCGGAAGGTAGTAAATCCGGCTGTCGCCAATGTGGCAGAAATGCATCCAACCGGGCGTGAACCAGGCGAGGCTGAGCGTCGCGCCCATGCCGCGACATTCCTCGTAACTCTGCCCAAGCTTTTCGAGGTCGCGGTGGATGTCGGAGACGAGCGCCTGCAACACGTCGGCAAAACCGGTCGACAGACCCATCGCGGCGAGGCGAAAGGCGCTCGGCATGCGGCGGGTAATGCGATCAACCGTGATCCGGCTGGCAAACTCGCCGGCCTTGGCGCCGCCCATGCCGTCGCTCACGGCGAAGAGAAAGTCGGCCGAGGCGAGCGTGGCATCGCCGGTTTTACCGAGATAACGCAATTCGTGGCCGTCAAACGTGAGGGCGAGGAAGGTGTCTTCGTTGTTTTCCCGGACTTTGCCCGGATGCGTGAGACCGGACCAAATAAGACGATAGGGAGAGGCGGGCACGGCGGCAGTCGCAGGACGACTTGCGCCGGATTCAGGAGTTAAGGGCATCGCGGTCGGACGGTGGTGGGTTCGGCGGGGCTTCGTCGAGCAAGGTGGCAAATTCGAAATCGATCAGGCAGAAACGTCCGTCTGCCCGGCGGTAGGTGACGTTGCGCATAAAGGGATCGTCGTGGCGCACGCCATAGGCTTCCAACTCGGCGAAAAGTTCGGCCATGCGCTCGGGGTTGAGCTGGTCGACGATCGTGCCGCAGTTGGTGGTCACAATTTTCAGGGCTTTGGGGTCAGTTTCCAGCAGGCGCGGCACAAAATCGCAGCCTCGTTTTTCCAAATACCGGAGCACCTTTACCTCGTTGGTGTAGCGCTTTTCGGCCTCAGGTCCGCGGAAGACCTTATGCACCCGGCCGTCGTAGCCGATACGCACCGAGGCGCGTTGAGTATCCTTGACCTGATGCATGCCCTAAAACGGACGAATTTGTCCTCTCTCGGCAAGGGTCCTCGGCGGGGAGAGGACGAGAATGCTCACGGAATGAATTTTTTTCATTCTGGCATATAAGGTGCTCAAATTGCTACGACCTGTTCTGGCAGGTTACTGGTCCGGCGTCGCTTAAAGCGTCGACTGACGAATCTTCCTACAAACAACCCTGTTCCTGAACCCAAGCACTTATGGCCAAAATCAAATTGGAATACATCTGGCTCGACGGTTACACGCCCGTCGCCGGCCTTCGCGGTAAAACCAAGATCGTCGATGGCGATCCCGAAAAATTCACGTTGGAAGATTGCCCCATGTGGGGTTTTGACGGCAGCTCGACGAAGCAGGCGGAAGGCAAGAGCTCCGACTGCTTGCTGCAGCCGGTCGGCCTCTACAAAGACATCTCCCGCACGAATGCGTTTATCGTGATGACCGAGGTCCTCATGCCGGACGGCACGCCGCACGTCACCAACACCCGTGCGACTGTCGAAGACGACGAAGGCGCCTGGTTCGGTTTCGAGCAGGAGTATTTCTTCTATCAGGACGGTCGTCCGCTCGGCTTCCCTGAGGGCGGCTTCCCGGGGCCGCAAGGTCCTTACTACTGCGGCGCCGGCTTCAGCGCGGTGGGTGACATCGCTCGTGAGATCGTCGAAGAGCATCTCGATCTTTGCCTCGCGGCCGGTATCAACCACGAAGGCATCAACGCCGAAGTGGCCAAGGGACAGTGGGAATTCCAAATCTTCGGCAAGGGCTCCAAGAAGGCGGCCGACGAGATGTGGGTCGCTCGCTACCTGATGTTGCGCTTGGGTGAAAAATACGGCGTGGACATCAATTTCCACTGTAAGCCGATCCTCGGTGCCTATGCCGACCCGCTCGATTGGAACGGCTCCGGCATGCACTGTAATTTCTCCACCACTTACATGCGTGAAGTGGGCGGCAAGGATTACTTCGAAAAGCTCATGGAAGCCTTCAACAAGTATCGTGACGAGCACGTGGCCGTTTACGGTCCCGACAATCACCTCCGTCTCACCGGCCTTCACGAGACGCAGTCGATCGACAAGTTCTCCTACGGCATCGCCGACCGCGGCGCTTCGATCCGCGTCCCGCACAGCTTCGTCAAGGCGGGCTACAAGGGCTACCTCGAAGACCGTCGTCCGAACTCTGCGGGCGACCCTTACGCGATCGCTTCGCGCGTCATCAAGACGATCAACACGGTTCCGACCTCGTAATCGATTCGATTCGCCCAGCCTCTTTCGGGCTTTCCACGCCATCCGACTTCGGTCGGGTGGCGTTTTTCGTTGGACGGATTTCGGGGCGGTGACGCGGGGGACGTAATCGCGCTTGGAGCGGTCGGTCGCGGCACACGGGACCAAAAAAAAGCACCGGTGGTCCGGTGCTTGGAATAATGAGAGGGCGGGCGCCTCGGCGGGCTTACTTGAGGATCATTTCCTTCACCGACTTGCCGGCCGGAATCATCGGCAGCACGTGCTCGGTGTAGGGGACGATGACGTCCAACAGATACGGGCCGTCGTGATCGAGCATCTCTTGAATGGCCTCCTTCAACTCGCTGCGCTTGATCACGCGGCGGGCCTTCACGCCGAACCCTTGGGCGATCGTCACGTAGTCCGGGTAGATCGCGTCGGGATTATCGGGGCCGCCGATGTTGTTCTCGTCCCCGAGAATCGTGTTGCCGCGGATGCTGCCGTAAAAGCGGTCTTCCCATTGGACGACCATGCCGAGGTGCTGGTTGTTCAGGATCATCGCCTTGGCGGCGATTTTCTCGATCTTGGCGGTGGCGAGCTCCTGCACGTTCATCAGGAACGAGCCGTCGCCGTCGATATCCACGACCTGTTTGTCAGGGAAGGCGACCTTGGCGCCGAGCGCGGCCGGATAACCGAAGCCCATCGCGCCGAGCCCGAGCGAGCTGAGGTAGCGGCGGGGCTCGTCAAAGGCGTAAAACTGGGCGGCCCACATCTGGTGCTGGCCGACGCCGGTCACGATGATCGCGTCTCCCTTGGTCAGCTCGTAGAGTGCCGAGATGGCCTCCTGCGGCACGATGTGGTGGCTCTCATCCCAGTGGAACGGGTATTCGGTTTTCCATGACGTCACGCGCTGGTGCCATGCATCGGTCGCGGGCGGCTGGAAGCCGGTGTTGTCGATCAGGGCGTTGAGGCGGGTGAGCGCGTGCTTGATGTCGCTGACGATCGGAAATTGGACGCGCTTGTTCTTGTTGTGCTCCGAGGCGTCGATGTCGATGTGAACGATTTTCGATTTCGGGGCAAAGGTGTTGGTGTCGCCCGTGATGCGGTCGTCGAACCGGGCACCGAGACAGAGCAGCAGGTCGCATTCATCGACCGCCCAATTGCCGTAAGCCGAACCGTGCATGCCGAACCAGCGCATCGAGAGCGGATGTGTCTCCGGGAAGGCGCCGACGCCCATGAGGGTCGTCGCCACGGGGATATTGGTCTTGATCGCGAAGTCTTTCAGCTCGGCATGCGCCTCGGCCGAGATGATGCCACCGCCGGCATAGATCATGGGACGTTCGGCCTGCTTGATGAGATCGAGCACCGGGCCGAGCTCCGCGTCGCTCGCCTGGGGGATGGTGCAGATCGTGGGATTGGCGAACTCGATGGTCGCCGGGAAAACCGGCACGAGGCGCTTCTGCTGCACGTCCTTCGGAATGTCGATGATGACAGGACCGGGCCGCCCGCTGCGGGCGATGTGGAAGGCTTCCTTGAAGATGCGCGGCAGATCGGCGGGATCCATCACGAGGTAGGAGTGCTTCACGATCGGCAGGGTCATGCCATAGAAGTCGGTCTCCTGAAAGGCGCTCTTGCCGATGAACTTGCTGAACACCTGGCCGGTGATCGACACCAGCGGAATCGAGTCCATAAACGCGTCGGCGATAGCCGAGACGAGATTGGTGGCGCCGGGGCCGCTGGTGGCCATGCACACGCCGACCTCGCCCTTGGCGCGGGCGTAACCCTCGGCGGCGAAGGAACCGCCTTGTTCGTGGCGCGGCAAAATCGTGCGAATCTGGTCGGTGCGGGCGAGCGCTTGGTGCAGCTCCTGCGAGGCGCCGCCCGGGTAAGCGAAGATCACATCCACGCCCTCGCGGATGAGGCACTGCACGACGACATCGGCCCCGTTCATTTCTTGCCCGATTTCAGGCGTGGGAAAGGAGGAGGGCGCGGAGGAGGTTTTCATGGCAGGAAAAGGGACGAGTGGAAGGGGCAGAAAAAGGCATCCCGCCCCGGGCTGGCAAGCGTGGAAAGCCTTTCGGGCGGGCGATCCTGCCAAGTGCGCAAAGGGAGCCGGGCACCCTACGCGGTTTCTGTGGTCGGTGCTGGTAGCGCGTCCCTCGCGCCCACCCTCAACCCCTTCACGCTATGCTCGTCCATTTCACGAAACTCCGCGGCAACGAACTCCACGCCCAAGACGGCGTGATCGGCAAGGTCACCGACGTCTACTTCGACGATCACACCTGGTCGGCCCGTTATTTTGAGGTCGATTGCGGCCAGTGGCTTTTGAGCCGAAAGGTGCTGATCTCCCCGACGGCGGTCCACGGTCCGGATTGGGAATCCGATCGGCTGCCGGTCGATTTGACGAAAGACCAGGTTCGCGAAAGTCCCAAGGTCGACACCGCCCAATCGTTGGGCCGAAAGGAGGAGGAGGCACTCCACGCGCACTACGCCTGGGCCCCGTATTGGGGAGGGGCGGAATTTGGCGGGATCGGCTTCGGTGGCGGACCGGGACTGTCGGGCGGCGGCGCCGTGCCGGTGGCCGGCGCGAGGCAGGACTCGGCGGAAACCAAGGCCGCGGCAGAGGCTTCCGCCCGCCACGAAGTTAATCCGCATCTGCGCAGTATGGGGGAGGTCAAGGGCTACGCCATCGCGGCGACGGATGGCTCGATCGGCCATGTGGAAGATTTTGTGGTCGATGATCGAGATTGGTCCGTGCGGTTCGTGATCGTCGATACGCGCAATTGGTTGCCCGGTCGCAAAGTCGCCATCGCACCCGCGTATTTACGCTCGGTGGATTGGGCGGAGGGGAAGGTCGTCGTGGCGCTGACGCAGAAGGCCATCGAGGAGAGCCCCGCCTTTGATGAATCGAAACCGATGGCCGAGGGCTACTCGGAGCAGTTGGGGCGGCATTACGGCGAGCGCGGGTAAGGCGTTCGGTCCGCTCCGGCGCGCGAGGCGCCGGGGCGTCATTTTGGTGGTTGGGTTGACGCGCCAGCTGTGTCAGGTCGTGGGCAATGATTTCGATTCTCTTCATCGGTGACATCGTCGGGCGTCCTGGCCGGGACAAGGTGGCGGGTCACGTCATGCATCTGCGCTCCAAGCACTCCCTCGATTTTGTCGTGGCGAATGCGGAAAATGCCGCCGCCGGGGCCGGGATCACGGGCTCGATCGCGAAGACATTGCTGGGGCTCGGGATCGATGCGATCACCTTGGGTGACCACGTGTGGGATCAACGGGGGTGGGAGGACGAAATCGCTTCGTTTGAGCGGGTGTGCCGACCGGCGAATCTGCCGGCTTCAAATCCGGGGCGCGACCATGTGATCTTGCGCAAAGGGGCGTTTCGTTTGGCGGTTTTCACGGTGTTGGGCCGTCAATATCTGGGCATGAAAAGCGAGTGTCCGTTTCTCGGGTCGGATCGGATGCTGGCCAAAACGGTGGGGGCGGGCGAAGCGGATGCCGCTTTGGTGGAAATCCATGCCGAAGCGACCTCGGAGAAGATCGCCTTGGGGTGGCACTTGGATGGTCGGGCGGCGGCGGTGCTGGGCACGCATACGCACGTGCCCACGGCGGATGCGACGGTGTTGCCCGGCGGGACGGCTTACTTGACCGACGCTGGCATGACAGGCCCTTACGCCGGGGTGCTCGGACGTGAACATAAGCCCGTGATCGAACGCTTTTTGACCGGCATGCCGCAGCGTTTTCCGGTGGCGGAAGGCGACGTGCGTTTGTCCGGCGTGATCGTGCGTTATGACCCGGTGAAGCAGCGCGCGGTCAGCTGCGAGTTGGTGACGGTTGCCTGAGGGATCGGGCATTGGGGCGCGGGTCGCGGATGGGGCGGCGACTCCGCTCGCCGCCGCCGGCTGTTTCTCCTTACTTCCTCCCTCCTGTAAAAGTCGCAGCGGGCTACGGCGTTTGGACGGGAGCAGCCAGAAGCTCAAACCGGAGGAGAGATCCAGCCCGGCGGTGAAGGGACGCCCCGCCCGACCCTGGGGGCGTTTACGCTTCAGGCCGATGCGACGGCTTCGCTGACGGTCGGTGCCTCGGGCGTCGCCGTTTGGGCGACCGTTTCCTCGAATTCACCCATGCGGCGGAAACGGTTGTAACGGTCATCGAGCAGCTGGCGCACCTTGAGGCCTTTCAGGTCGTTGAGGTGTTTTTGCAGCGCGTAGCGCAGGGCCTTGGCGGCCTGCTCGGGGTCGTGATGCGCGCCGCCATAAGGCTCGGCGATGACTTCGTCGACGATGCCGAATTTCTCCAGGGTGCCCGCGTCGAGTTTGAGCGCTTGGGCGGCCTTGGGCGCGGCGGCGGCATCCTTCCACAGGATGGCGGCGCAGCCTTCGGGGGAAATCACCGAGTAGTAGCTGTTCTCGAAAATCAGCACCCGATTGGTGACGCCGATGCCGAGGGCGCCGCCGGAGCCGCCTTCGCCGACGACGACGGAGATGCTGGGCACTTCCAACATGGCCATTTCACGCAAGTTCACTGCAATGGCTTCGGAGACGTGGCGTTCTTCCGAACCGATGCCGGGATACGCGCCGGGGGTATCGATGAAGGCGAGCACCGGGAGGCGGAAACGTTCGGCGAGCTTCACGAGGCGCAGCGCTTTGCGGTAACCTTCCGGCTGCGGCATGCCGAAATTGCGCGCGATCTTTTCCTTGGTTTCACGGCCCTTTTGCTGGGCGATGATCATGACGGCCTCGCCGTTGAAAAACGCGGTGCCGCCGATGAGCGCACGGTCGTCGTTGAACTGACGGTCGCCGTGCAGCTCTTGGAAACCGGTGCAGATCATGCCGACGTAGTCCAAGGCGTAGGGCCGTTTCGGATGGCGGGCGATCTGCACCCGTTGCCAAGGCGACAGGCTCGTATAGATCTCGCGCTGGGTCGCCTCGATCTTCCGCGTGATGCCGGCGATCTCACTGGAGAGATCCAAATTGTTTTCGAGGGACTGCTGACGCAATTGATCGAGCTGCGTCGAAAGATCGCGCAGTGGTTTCTCGAACTCCAGCGAGTAAGCGGGTTTGTCCATCGCGGGAGGTTAGGCGGGCGATTGGAACGCTGTCAACGGACGGCGTCGGGGGATAAGGCGGTGAAAATCGCGGCCTCCCAAACGCGGGCGAGTCAGCCGAGATTCGGCTCGGCGGGGTTTTGGAGCTGATCTTTCCAACCGAGGATACGGGCTTTGGCGCCGAATTTTTCGGCCTCGGCTTTGTCCCCTTTCTCCATCCAGACGCGGGAGAGGGTGGTGTTGATAAACAGATCCTCGGGCTGCAACGCATGGCCGCGCTGGCCGGCGATGAGGGCTTCATCGAAACGGCGCAGGGCAAAGTTGATTTCGGCGCAGGCGTGCCAGGCGGCGAAACTATCCGGGTGGGCGTCGGTGGCTTGGCGGAGTTTGGCGAGGGCTTGGTCGGAGTCGCCCATCGCGTGATCAAAGGTGGCGTCTTCGATCAAGGTTTGCAGCTCGTCGGTGGTCATGGCGCGAGGGTGCGGTGATCGCGGGCGCGGGAGCAACAAAAAGGCCGACCCGTCTAAACGGATCGGCCGAGCGGTGACGCGCGATCAGGCGCGGGTGCGTTGGCCGCTCAGGAGCTACCGCCGACCATGGCGATGGTCAGCTCGATTTCCTTGGCGACCTTGTCGAGGTTCTTGCCGGGTTGCAGGCCGTAGGCTTCGCGATCGATCGTGAAGTTGCCGCGCACGACCAGGAGGTCGCCCTTGAGCTCGGGTTTGCCGAGCCGTTTGCCGACGCCGTCCGGGATCACGGTGAGTTTCACCGGCACGGCGATCTCCTTGGTGGTGCCGTTGAGGGTAAACGAGCCCTGGGCGGTCGCCGTGGTGGTGTCGCCGGAAGTCTTCACGTCGCTGAGGCCGGCGATTTCGAAGACGATCTCGGGATTTTCCTCGGCGTTGAGCCAGCCCTTGCCTTGGAGGTGGCCGGTCATCGTGCTGTTCGGCACGACGAGGGAGTTCGTGGCGACGACGATTTTGCCGGAGGTCTTGGCGGCGGCCGCCGGGTCGAAGCTCACGGTGCCGGTGATGCCGTTGGCGGTGCCGGAGATCGGCTCCAGTACGGAGTCGAGGTGAAATTGGATCGAGTTGACGCCCTTCGGATCCTTGAAATCGAAGGTTTGCGGAGCAGCCGTGGCGACAGCCGCACAGGCGGCGAAAACGAGGGCAGAGGTAAGGCGAGGAATCATAGTCAGTTGGTTTTGGTTTTCGGACGGATGAAAAAGGAAACGGTGAGGGCCAAGGCGGCGAGGGCGATGCCGCCGCCCAGGATGTCGATGCCAGGAACGAAGCGGTCTTGATATTCGACGTAGTCGAGACCGGTGAACTCATCGGTCATCGTTTGGGGCACGCGGTTCATGCTCCAACCGCGGTGCGCCCCGGCGGCCATCCACCAGCCGAGGGTGGCGACCATCAGAATCAGGGCGCTGAATCGTATAATCGTGCGCGGCGTGCTCATGGATTGCGGGGAGCGAAGAAGGATTCAGGCCAATTTGCAACCGGCGCAGATGTTTTCGCGCAGTCAGTTACAGGATCAGCATGGCATCGCCGTAGCTGAAAAACCGATAGTCGTGCGCGATTGCCTCGGCGTAAATCTCTTTGAGCCAGGCGATGCCGTCGGTCGAGCCGGGCGCGAGAAACGCGGAGACGAGGCAGAGCAGGGTGGAGCGCGGTTGGTGGAAGTTGGTGATGAGTGCGTCAACGCCGCGAAATTGGCCGGGCGGGTAGATAAAGAGTGCCGCTTCGGCGATGTGTTCGACATCGCGCGGGGCGTCGTGGTGCCGGAGAAAGTCCTCGATCGAACGCACGCTGGTCGTGCCGACGGCGATCCTGCGACCGGACGGGGCGAACAGTTTTTCCTGGGTCTCGACCGGCAACTCGTAGAGCTCGCGGTGGATTTCATGATCCGCGACATGGCCGGTGCTGATGGGACGGAAGGTGCCGAGCCCGACGTGTAAGGTGATCTCCGCGCGATCAATCCCGGCGGCCGCGAGTTCGGCCAGCAGCGCGGGCGTGAAATGCAGACCGGCGGTCGGCGCGGCGGCGGCGACGGGACGGGCGCGGTTGGCGTAGACGGTTTGGTAACGCGTGATATCCTCGTCGCGGTGGCCATCCCCGACGTGGCGCTCGATGTAGGGGGGCAGCGGCATCTCGCCCAAGCGTTCCGCGACTTCGGCGAGGGAGGCGCCGTCCGGGGTGGCGAAACGCACGCGGGCGGTGCCGTCCTCGCGTTTCTCGATCACCGTGGCGGTGAAGGCATCCGACACCCCGAAGGTGGCGCCGACGGGAAGTTTTTTGCCGGGACGCAGCAGGCACCACCATGAGGAAACTTGGGCGTGGGAACCGGTCGGCTGAGTTTCGGTGGCCGGGCGCAGGAGCAGGCATTCCACGTGACCGCCCGTCGGGCGAGAGGCATGCAGGCGCGCCGGCAACACTGCGGCGTTGTTACGGAAGAGCGTGTCGCCCGGGCGGAGGAATTGGCCGAGTTCGGCGAAGCGATGGTGCGCCACGGTGTGCGCCGCCCGGTCGACGACCAACAGGCGCGACGCGTCGCGTTGAGGTGCGGGCGTCTGCGCGATCAGGCGCTCGGGGAGCACATAGTCGAACAGGTCGGTGGAGAGGCGGTCGGGCGATTCAGGCATCGGTGGCGGATGGCGGACGAAGGGGAGGCGGCGCGGGGGCCGCGATGGTTTTCTGGGCGTTCACCAGCACGACGGCGCTCACGATGATGGCCGAGGCGATCAAGGTGCGTCCGGTCACGGGTTCATGCAAAATCATCCAGCCGAGGAAAACCGCGACGATGGGATTCACAAACGTATGCGTCGAGATGCGCGCCGGCGTGCTGTGCTTGAGGAGCCAGACGAACGTCGAGAATCCGAGGATCGAGCCGATCAGCGCCAAGTAAACGAAGGCGCTCCATGAGGCGGCGGAGATCGCACTCACGTTTAGGCGTTGCCAGTCACCGGTGGCGAAACCGACCAGCATGAGACTCACGCTGCCGCAGATCATCTGGAGCGCGGCGGCCATCGGGGGTGGGGCGGCGCGTTTGGTGTGCCGGGAGTAGATGGAACCGACCGACCAGCTCAGGCAGGCGATCAACACGGCGATCAACGCGGCGGGCGGCAATGCATTGCCCTCCCTTTGGGCCGGGTCGAAGGTGAGATACGCCACCCCGCTCATGCCGAGGAGCAAGGCGGCGAACGTGAGTAACGTGGGCCGCTGACCGCCGGGCCAGGCCCACTCGGTCAACACGACGAAGATCGGCCCGGCACCGATGATGAGAGCGGTGACGCCGGACGGGATAAATTGTTCCGCCCAAGCCACGAGGCCGTTGCCGCCCAGCAGCAGGAGCGTCCCGACGATCGCGTTGTCCCGCCACTGCCGGGTCTGGGGCCAGGCCGTGCCGCGCAGCTTGAGCCACGTGAACAGGAGCACGCCCGCCAAACCAAAACGCGCCGCCGCCATCGCAAAAGGCGGCATGGTCGTCACCGCTACGCGGATACCGAGATACGTGCTGCCCCACACGAGGTAAATCGTGGCAAACGCGAGCACCAGCGCGGTGCGGGAGGGCGGGGCGGTAACGTCTTCGGCCGGAGCCGGGGGCGCGGGCTTCATGGCGAGGGCTGCGCGTAAGTGCCGTATTCCATCTCGCGGGCGGTTCGCGCCGCCGCCTCGGAGCCGAGCAGGCGGCCGACGAGGTGCAACGCCGCGTCGATGCCGGCGCTGATACCGGCGGCAGTCACGATTTTCCCGTGGTCGTGATAGCGACGCGACGGATCGATCACCGCCGCCGGGGCGATCTCGGCGAGCAAGGCGAGAGAGTCCGCGTGCGTCGTTACCCGCAGCCCATCGAGCAGCCCGATTTGGCCAAGCACCAGCGCCCCCGTGCAGATGGAAAAAACGATCTCGGCGTGGCGGGCGCGTTGGCGCACCCATTCGAGCACGGCCGGACGACGCAGGAGGGCTCGCGTGCCCAGGCCTCCGGGAATCACGAGCAGGTCAGCGGCGGGGCAGTTTTCCAGCGTGTAGGTCGGATTCAACTTCAGCCGTTGGCGGGCGAGGATCGTGCCGGGAGCGGGGGCGACGGTCACCACGTTGAAGGATTCTCCTCCGGCCAACTCGTCCGCCACCCCAAACACTTCCAGCGGTCCGGCGAAGTCGAGCACCTCGACGTCGTCGAAAACCAGGATGGCAACCGTTCGTGGTGTGGCATTCATGCCGTCATCGGGTCAGGTGCCCGGCGGTGATTCAAGCTCACTGATGGACGGTTTTCGTTCCCGCGGCTCGACCGGCCGAGGGGAAAGATTGTAGTTTCGTCGAAACCTCGGCTTGCGGTGGAGGGAAATACGTAATTATACCCGTTATTGTTTATGGAAAATATGGAGGAATTGCCATCTGACTCCCAGCCCCGCGTCATTCTCATTGAGGATGAGACGGTGTTTCGGCAGATGCTGCGCCGCACCCTCCAGAAGCGCAAAGGCTGGCGTGACGTGCACGATTACGCCGACGGCCAACTGGGGCTGGATGCCTGCGTGGCGGAGCATCCGGATCTGCTCTTGGTGGACTTGAACCTGCCGAGCCTGCACGGCCTCGAAATCGTGCGTCGCTTGCGCGAAGTCGCCCCGGAAACGAAGATTTTGGTGCTCACGGGCCAGGCCGAGCCGCGGTTGCCCCCGCAATTGATGGGCATGGGGGTCGCTGGTTTCGTCGATAAGACCGCGCCGCTCGCCTATGTGCTGCAGGCGATCGATACGGTGATGGCGGGCGGCATGTTTTTCGCCGCCAACATCCAAGCCGATTCCAACGTCGTCTCGTCCGGCACGTTACCTCTGGCCAGCGAAGCGTTGCCCACGGTGTTGTCGTCCCGCGAAGTGGAAGTGGCGCGCTTGGTCACCCGCGGTCGTTCGTCGAAGGAGATCGCCTCCGATTTGGATTTGAGCACGCGCACGGTCGAAAAGCACCGCGCCAACATCATGGAGAAAATCAACGTGCGCGAGGTCGCGAGCCTCGTGCGTTGGTGCATGCAAAACGGGTTGGGCTGACGCTCGGGGAAACGAATCCGGGAGCCCGGGCGGCTTGCTCGGGCGGCCTCCGCAACGATCCGACCGCGCAACGTGGCGACGGGCGGGCAGGACCTCAGAACTTCCCGCTCACGCTCAGGCGGAGGTAGCCGACGTTGTCGCCGTCGAGGTCGAAGTCCCGGTCGAAGTAGTCGAATTTCCGTTGGACCGTTGATCCCATTTCGACCCCGACGGCGAGCGCCGGAGAAAGGTGGTAGTCGGCGCTCACCCCGACACGGATCTCACGGTAGCTGAGCAGGGTATCGCGGATGCCGGGGGCCTGGGCTTCCCCCACGTGGAAACTGCCGCCGGACATGGATACGCCGCCGTTCAGCGTCAATTTTTCCGTGATCGCATAGGCCACACCGGTGCGAGGCAGGCCCAGCGAAAACGTCCATTGTGGCGCGAACTGCCAGCGCACGCCGACGAGCGGAATCACCGGGTATTCAGAAAACGGATCCACGTTGAGACCGAAGAGCCAAACCAGCTCGGGGCTGCGGGTGTAACGCAGGCTAAGGAGCACCGGCAGGTTCACGTCGTCGCTGGTGATCGAGTCGAAATCACTGGCCAACCCGGGCCGCGCGAGCACGCCGGCGGTCCATCGCTCGTTGAGCGGATAGTTTAGACCGAGCACGAGCTGCAACTCCCGCAGTTGATCGGGGAGGGGCACGCCGGGATCGACGTCCAACTGGTAGTCCTCCCACGCCAAACCGAGGATCAGCCCACGGCCCTGGCGGTCGAGCGGGCGAAAAGTGCGCACGCTGCCGCCGAACGAGGTCACGGCAACGTCGCCGAGCGAGCCGCCATTGCCCTCGACTCCGCCCGACGCCGAGTAACCGACGTTGAACTCGTAGTCTTCGGTGAGCCGTTCCGCCGGTCGTTCTGGACGATTGTTCGGTTGGGCGGGCAGGGTGGTGGTCGTGACCGCGCAGATCGCGGCCAGGGTGAAAGAGGAGAGCGAACGAATCATGATGGGAGAGTGGTTGTGGCGAAGAGTGCGGTGAAGGCTGCCCACGCGAGCGCTCCGACGAGTCGAGGAGGAACGACCGCCTAGAGGGTGAGCGTGCCGCGTAGGTAAGTCACAGCTTGACCTGCGATATGCACGCGTGTGCCGCTAAGTTTGCACCATAGTTCACCGCCGCGGGCGGAGAGCTGGCGCGCGTGCAAATCGGGTCGGCCGAGCTTTTCCACCCAGTAGGGCATGAGTGTGCAGTGGGCCGAGCCCGTCACCGGATCTTCGGGGATGCCGGCTCCCGGGGCAAAGAAACGGGAAACAAAATCGCAATCCTCCCCGGGGGCGGTGGCGATGACACCGACGACGTCGGAGAGCTTGCCGAGGGCGATGAAATCCGGCTGCAACGCGCGCACGTCTTCCGCTGTCGGGAAGACCGCGATCACGTCCCGGGCCTTTCCGAGCCATACCGGTGCGGGACCGCCGAGCGCTGTGGTGATCGCCGCCCTCACTGCATCGTCGGAGAGGGCTTGGGCGGGCCACGCCGGGAAATCCAATACCAGCCGGCCTTCCGGGCCGGATTGAACCGTAAGGGGTCCGCTCAGGGTATCGAAGGTGAGGGTGGACGTCGGGAGGCGCAGTTCGCGCAGGATGAGATGGGCGGTCGCGAGCGTGGCGTGGCCGCAGAGATTGATTTCACTCTCGGGCGTGAACCAGCGCAGGTGCCAGCGGGCGGGGCCGGTGCGCACGAAGAAGGCGGTCTCGGCGAGGCCGTTTTGTCGGGCAATGGCCTGCATCGTGGCCGCGGGCAACCAATGCGCGAGTGGCACCAGCCCGGCGGGATTGCCCCCGAAGACGCGGTTCGTGAATGCATCGACCCAATAGAACGGGAGAGTCATGCCGCAGTGTTTTCGGGAAGGTCCGATCTTGGCAACGGTGGTGTCGCGCCGGGCGGCAGCGGAGCGCGCGAGGCAACGCGTTTGGGCGGCCTGTCCGGCCGCCGTCGGCGATTATTGGGCGTAGACTTCGATCAACGCGATGCCGGCGGCGTTGCCTTCGTCGAAGACCTGCGCGGTGTAGTTGCCGGCGGGCAGTTCGACCAGAATCGCGG
>CAXBDS010000129.1:0-14792 GCA_963974355.1 uncultured Opitutaceae bacterium | reverse complement strand
CGCCCGCTGCCCCCGCCACAACCAGTAACACATCGTGTCCGCGCCGAGCGCGAATGCCGCCACCGCCTCCGCCGCCAGAAAGCCGCGCGGGTGCGCCGTGGCGTGTTCGCCGAACCAGCCGTTGTGGGCGACACTGGTTTCCATGACCCAATGCGCGCGCCCCGGCTTCGCGTTGCGGAACAGGTCGTTGTCGAGCACCCACGCCTTCCACTGCTCGGCCGACGGATAATCGTCGAAGGAAACGAAGTCCAAATCCCGGCTCATGCGCTCGAAATCCACGGCGAACCCGAGACCGAAATTGTGCGTCACCGGGGCCGTCGAGTGGGCGCGCAGGATCGCCGTCTGCGCCGCGGCAAATTCCGCCGTGCGTTCGCGGTCTGCCCGCCGGTAGGCCGTCGTGAGACCGGCGTGGTGCATGAACGGCGTCGGGCCTGGCGCCGGCACCTGGTCAAAGCGCTGGTAACGCTCGCTCCACACGTCGGTGCCCCAAGCGTCGTTGAGCGCGTCGATCGTGCCGAAATGGTTTTCGAGCCACGCGTGCCACCCCGCGATCGCCGCGTCACTGTAGTCCTCGGCTACGTGGCACTTGAACTCATTGTCGAGTTGCCAAGCCACGATGCCTGGATGCGCGCCGAGCGTCGTCGCCAGCGCGTCGACGATGCGCAGACAGGCCGCCCGCACGTCGGGATGGTCGGTCGACGCGTGCTGCCGCGATCCGTGCAACATGGTCTGGCCTGCGGCGTTACGAAAGCACCGTTCGGGATGCCCATGCGTCAGCCAGATCGGCGGCGTCGGCGTTGGCGTGCAAAAGACGACCGCGATGCCCGCCGTGTGCAGGCGGTCCACCACGCGTTGCCAAAACGACAAATCGATGGCGCCGTCCTCCGGCTCCATCGTCGACCAGGCAAACTCGCCGATGCGCACGAGATTGATGCCCAGCTTCTGCATCTCCGCGATGTCCGCCTCCATCTGGGCCTCGGGCCAGAGCTCGGGGTAATAACACACGCCATGATAAATCGTCTGCGAAACGGGGTCGGACATCCCTCCTTAGTGCGGGAGGAGCGACGCGACGGAAACCGCAAAAAAGGTCGGACGGTCGGGAGGCCTCGCGAGCGAGCGTCCCACCCGGCGGTTCACCCGTGAACTGTCCGAATCGGGGTCGGTTGCCTCGGATGATTTCGCGGTATTGCGTGGAGGCTATGTTGCTACCCCCCGGCTACCGCGGATTCCGGCGCGTCCTTTCCTCGCTGGGTTTACTCGCGATTCTGGGCGCACCGCTCATGGTCAACGCCATGGCCTCCGCACCGGCCGTCGCCGCCCCGCAACCGCTCTTCCGGGATCCGGTATTCGACGGCGCCGCCGATCCCGTCGTCGTGTGGAATCCGACCGCGCAACGCTGGTGGATGTTCTATACCAATCGTCGCGCCAACGTGCCCGGGCTCTCTGGCGTGGCATGGGTGCATGGCACGCGCATCGGCATCGCCGAGTCCGCCGATGGCGGGGCGACCTGGACCTACCGCGGCCCGGCGGACATTGACCTGCCCGCCGAGGTGGGCGGCGGCGAACCCACCCAATGGGCGCCCGATGTGCTCACCGGCCCCGACGGCACCCACCACATGTATCTGACGGTGGTGCCCGGTGTGTTCGAGGACTGGCACCACCCCCGCCGCATCGTTCACCTCACGAGTTCTGACCTCCAACATTGGACCTACCAATCGACTTTGGCACTCGCCTCCGACCGCGTGATCGACGCCGGCGTGAGCCAACTCCCGGATGGCTCCTGGCGCATGTGGTATAACAACGAGCGCGACGCCAAATCCATCTACTACGCCGACAGTCCCGACCTCTTCACGTGGACGGATCAAGGCAAAGCCCAGGGCGTCGGCGAGCGCCCCGGCGAAGGCCCCTTCGTCTTCACGTGGCAGGGGAAACATTGGATGCTCGTCGATCTCTGGCGGGGCCTCGGTGCCTACCACTCCGACGATTTCGTCCACTGGACCGCCCAAGCCGCCAACCTGCTCGCCGTGCCTGGTCACGGGCCCGACGACGGCGTCAACGGCGGCCACCCCGGCGTGGTGATCAACGGCGAACGCGCCTTCCTGTTTTATTTCACGCACCCCGGTCGCTCCGGCACGATCTCGCCCGACGACCCGGACTCGCTCGACCGCCGCCGCAGTTCGATCCTCGTCACCGAACTCAAACGCGATGATAACGGGGATCTGACCTGCGACCGCGACGCCCCCACGCTGATCGATCTCGGCGTGCCGGCCACGGTCAGTCCGGGCCGCTAATCGGCCTGTTCGCTTCGTTATCCTTCTCTCTCGTGTCCGGAAAACGCCGCTGCCGGACAGTGCGAATTTCCCCGCCCTTGCCCCTCCGCGCGGCCTCCCGATCCGTTACCCCACCCCATGCCCACCCCTAATCCAACGCCTGCGGTGGCCCGGGTGCTAGCGGCAACCCTGCTGCTGGCCACCGTGCCGCCCCTGAGTTCGGCCGCCGCCGCTGAACGTCTTGCGATCGAGGACTTTGCCCGCGCCCCCATCATTGAGAGCATGCAGCTCTCGCCCGACGGGCAGGCCCTCGCCTACCTGCGCGAATACGCCGCCCGCACCCACTTCTGCGTGCTCGATCTCGGCGAAGACGGACGCACCTTCCGCTTCAAGGTCGGCGACGTGCCCTATAACGGCGCGCTGATGCCCAAGGAAGTGGCGCGCTTCTCCTGGGCCAGCGATCAACGCGTGATTCTTACCACGACCGTCTGGGATCGCCTCTATGGCGCCGCCGCCGTCGACCGTGACGGCAAGCAGTGGCGCGGCTTGTC
The DNA here is from genome assembly GCA_963974355.1 of uncultured Opitutaceae bacterium. Classification (GTDB taxonomy): domain Bacteria; phylum Verrucomicrobiota; class Verrucomicrobiia; order Opitutales; family Opitutaceae; genus Actomonas. The sequence continues at coordinate 11,971 of CAXBDS010000129.1, read as the reverse complement.
CGGCTACGAATTCGACCGCACCGGACGCTATGCGGATCCGGCCTTTGAGATCATTCACACCTTCGACGACGGCTCCGGCCGCGTGCTCATGCTCGACCGGCGCGGGAGCGGCGCCGAACGCCTGTTCCCTCACGTGCTGGAGGTCAACACGGTCACCGGCGACAGCAAACGCGTGCTCGCCAACCCGGGCCGCGTCACGGCCTGGCTGAGCGATCATCAGGGCGTCGTCCGCATCGGCATCCTGCGGGTCGACGACGAGCGTATCGCGGTCATGTATCGGGAAAATGAAGACACCGTCTGGCGTGAGCTGCCGTTGCCCTCGCGGGGTCACGAGAAGTTGCGCCCGCTCGGCTTCGATCCGCACAACGGCAACTTTTACGTGGCGGGGTTCAACGCCGAAGACCGCTGGAGCGTCTTCAAATTTGACCTCACCGACGGCTCCCTCAGCGAGCCCCTCGTGAGCGATCCGGTCTACGACACGCTCGGCGATGGGATCACCCCGCGCTTCGCCGGCCTGCCATTGGCCCGACCGATTTTCTCGGCGGCGCAGCAGGCACTCATCGGCATGACTTACGTGACCGAGTCGACCCGCGTGCTCTGGTTCGATTCCGACTTTGCCAAGATCCAGGCCGCCGTCGATCAGGCTCGGCCGGGCCGCACGAATCTGCTGGTCAACCAATCCCGCGACGACAACCGCCTCCTCTTCCTGTCGTTTTCCGATCGCGACCCCGGCGCCTACTTCCTCCTCGATCGCGCCGGCCGCTCGTTCAAACCCATCGGCTCGCGCATGGACTGGATCAAACCCGGCGACATGTCGCCCATGCTCGCCATCCATTACACCGCCCGGGACGGCGAAACCATCCACGGCTACCTCACCGTGCCCGCGGGACACGACCCGAAGGCCTTGCCGCTCGTCGTCATGCCTCACGGCGGACCGTGGATCCGCGATACGTGGGGCTTCAACCCGATGGTGCAGCTGCTCGCCAGCCGCGGTTACGCCGTGCTGCAGATGAACTATCGCGGTTCGCGAGGCTACGGCTCGGCCTTCAACCTCGCCGGGAAGCAGCAAGTGGGCCGCGCCACCCAAACCGACATCGAGGACGCCACCCGCTGGGCGATCGCCGCGGGACTCGCGGACCCCGCCCGCATCGCCATCTTCGGCGCCAGCTACGGCGGATACTCCGCGCTGTTCGGCCTCGGTCAATCGCCCGACCTCTACCGCTGCGGCGTCTCCCTCGCCGGGGTCACCGATTGGAACACCATTTTGGGGCGCAAGGGATCTGACCCGGCCTACGAATTTGCCCGCCGTCATTGGAAGGAAAACATCGGCGACCCCGACGAAGACGAAGCTTTCCTCGCCACCATCTCACCGGTCAACTTTGCCGAAAAGATCACCGCGCCCACCCTCGTCATCCAAGGCCGGGACGATCGCACCGTGCCGCCGCAACAGGCGCGCGCCTTTATCGCCGCCATGAAGCAGGCCGACCACGCCCCGGAAACGCTCTTCGTGAAAAACACGGGCCACAGCTTGGCCACGGAACGCGCCCGCATCGAGGTGTTCACGGCCGTCGTGACCTTCCTCGAACAACACCTCGGCCCCGGCGTCGAATTCCGCCCGCAACGCTGAGCCCCCGTCCCCTTTCCCTTTATGTTGATATCGTCTTATCGCGCCCGGTTCGCCGCCGGTTTTTTGCTCCTCGCCCTCGGTGCGTTCAGCCTCGAAACCCACGCCGCCGAGCCGACCACCTTGCCCAACCCCTTGATCAAACAACGGGCCGATCCGCACATCTATCAGCACACCGACGGCTACTACTATTTCATGGGCACGGTGCCGGCCTACGACCGCCTGGAACTGCGCCGGGCGACCACGCTCGCCGGCCTCGCCACCGCCGAGGCCAAAACCATTTGGACGAAGCACGCGACCGGCCCGATGGGCGCGCACATCTGGGCGCCGGAGATCCATTTTCTCGACGGCAAATGGTTCGTCTATTTCGCCGCCGGCGAGGCCGAAAAGGTCTGGAACATCCGCACCTACGTGCTCGAAAACGACGCGGCCAATCCGCTCCAAGGCGAATGGATCGAGCGCGGCCAACTCGACACCGGTTGGGAGTCCTTCTGCCTCGACTCGACCGTCTTTGAGCACCGGGGCCAACGCTACCTGCTCTGGGCTCAGCACGACAACGCCAGCAAGGACAACACCAGCCTCTACCTCGCGCCGATGGCCTCCCCCACCGCCCTCGCCGGCCCGGCCGTCAAGCTATCCCAACCCGAATTCGACTGGGAACGCGTGCGCTACGCCGTCAACGAAGGGCCCGCCTTCCTCGCCGCGCCGGACGGCCAACACGTGTTCATCGCCTACTCCGCCGCCGGCACCGGCGCGGAATACTGCCTCGGCCTGCTCACCGCGCCCGCCGACGCTGATCTGCTCGACCCCCAGTCGTGGGTGAAATCGCCGACCCCGGTCTTCACCACCAGCGAAGCCCACCACATCTACGGTCCCGGCCACAACTCCTTCACCAAAGCCGAGGACGGCGTCACCGACCTGCTGGTGTATCACGCGCGCGACTACCGCGACATCGTCGGCGACCCCTTGCGCGACCCCAACCGCCATACCCGGGTGCAGGCGGTTCACTGGCGCGCCGATGGCACGCCCGACTTCGGCGAACCGCGCGCCAACACGCCCCCCGGCGTGCGCCCCGTTGCCTTGGCCGACCTGCGCGCCCGCGACGCCTGCATCTATCCCGACCCGGCGACGCAGACCTACCTCATGTATTTCGCCTCCGGTCAGCGTGGGCCGCATGACCGCCCCGCCGTCGTCGCCTACCGCAGTCGCGACCTGGAAACCTGGGAGGGCCCGACCGTCGTCTTCGAAAAACCCGCCGACTGGTGGGCCGACCGCGGCATCTGGGCGCCGGAAATGCACGCGTATCAGGGAAAATATTACCTTTTCCTCACCTTCGATTCTTCGCACGAGTTTCCCGAGCAATGGCGCAACTGGCGCCCGCGCGTGCAACGCGGCTCGCAGGTTCTCGTGGCCGACTCGCCGCTCGGTCCGTTCGTGCCTTTCGGCAACGCGCCCACGCTGCCCGCCGACATGATGACACTCGACGGCACGCTCTGGGAAGAAGACGGCGTGCCCTACATGGTCTTCTGCCACGAGTGGGTCCAGATCAAGGACGGCACGGTGGAAATGATCCGACTTCAGCCCGACCTGTCCGGCACCGTCGGCGAGCCCACGCGCCTGTTTCACGGCAGCGATGCGCCGTGGACCATCAAGTCCGAGGCCGAAGGCGCCACCGTCACCGATGGCTGCTGGCTCTACCGCACCAAGACCGGCAAACTGCTCATGCTCTGGTCGTCCTTCGGCGCCGGGGACTACACGGTCGGCATCGCGGAATCCGCCAGCGGCAAACTCGCCGGCCCCTGGATCCAGCAAGCCACGCCACTCTACGCCCGCGACGGCGGCCACCCGATGCTGTTCCGCCGCTTCGACGGTCAACTCATGCTTGCCCTGCACACACCCAACAAAACTCCGCGCGAACGGGAACGGTTCTTCGAAATCGTTGAAGCCGACGGCACCCTGCGCCTGCGCGACTCCCGGCCTGAATGATGCGTTATCTGATTCTCCTTTTCAGTCTGGCCGTCAGCGCGATCGCCGCGCCCGCCGCCGCGTTTCCGCTCGTCGCCGCCGGCCGCGCCGCGACGGTGCTCAGCTCACCGGATGACTATCCGGTGGTGGCCCTCGCCGTCACGGATCTCACGCGTGATATCGCAAGCGTGACCGGGATCACGGCGACCACCGGCCACGATGAGCAAGCCGCGTCCGGCCCCGTCCTCCTCGTCGGCACCCTTGGAAAAAGCGCGCTGATCGACCAGCTTGTCACCGCCAAAAAAATCGCTCTCGGCGACCTGCCGGGCGCGTGGGAAAGCTTCGTCATCACGCGCGTCGATCACCCGTTCCCTGACGTGCCCCAAGCCTTGGTCATCGTCGGCAGCGACGCACGCGGCACCGCCTTTGGCGCCTACGAACTCTCGGCCATGATCGGCGTCTCCCCGTGGCACTGGTGGGCCGACGTGGCGCCCGCCCACCGCGACGAACTCACGATTCCCGCGGGCTTCCGCCGCTTCGGTCCGCCGTCCGTCAAATTCCGCGGCATCTTCATCAACGACGAGGACTGGGGCCTCGAACCCTGGGCGGCGAAGACCTTTGATCCCACCACCGGCAACATCGGCCCGAAAACCTACGCCAAGGTCTTCGAACTGCTGCTCCGCCTCAAGGCCAACACACTCTGGCCCGCCATGCACGAGGTCACGCGCCCCTTCAACCTCGACCCGGCCAATGCCGTCCTCGCCGACCGCTATGGCATCATCATGGGGTCCTCCCACGCCGAACCACTTCTGCGGAACAACGTGGGCGAATGGCGCGCGCCGAAACCCGACTACAACTACGTCACCAACCGCGAGGGCGTGCGCTCTTACTGGGAGGAACGCGTCAAAACCAACGGCCGTTTCGAAAACCTCTATACGCTCGGCATGCGCGGCATCCATGATTCCGGCATCCAAGGCACGACCAGCGACGCCCAGCGTATCCAGATTCTGGAACAGGTGTTCGCCGATCAACGCGACCTGTTGGCCCGACATGTTTCGGCTCCCGTCGAGGCCATTCCCCAGATCTTCGTCGCCTATAAAGAGGTGCTCGATCTCTACCGCCAGGGCCTGCAGGTGCCCGACGACGTCACCCTCGTCTGGCCCGACGACAACTTCGGCTACGTGCGCAACTTCGCCGCGCCCGCCGAGCGCGAGCGCGGCGGCGGTTTCGGCATCTACTACCACCTCTCCTACCTCGGCCGCCCGATGGCCTATCTCTGGCTCGGCACGACCCCGCCCGCGCTCATCTGGGAGGAAATGAGCAAGGCCTACGCTTATGGCGCGGACCGCGTCTGGATCGCCAACGTCGGCGACCTGAAAGCCGCCGAGATCACCACCGACTTCTTCCTCCGCCTCGCCTGGGATATCAACGCCTACGGTCCGGACGCCCAGCCCAGGTTCCTCCGCGACTGGGCCGGCCAGACCTTTGGTCCCAGCCACGCGAAGACCATCGCCGACGTGCTCGACCGCTCTTTCAAACTCAACCACATCCGCCGGCCGGAGCACCTCCAGTGGTGGACTCCGCTCAAGGAGGAACCGCACACCAGCCCGCTCAGCCTCGCCGAAATCAATCAGCGGCTCGACGCGTTCGCCGGGCTCACTACGGACACCGACGCCCTCGCCGCCGCATTGCCGCCGGGACAGCAGGACGCGTTTTTCGAACTGGTCGGCTATCCGGTCCACGGGGCCGCGTTGGCCAATCAACGTTACTTCGCCGGCGAACTCGGCGAGCTCGAAACCGCCCGCGCCGCCGACCAAGCACTGCATACGCTGACCGCAAAATTCGACATGGTCGCCGACGGCAAATGGCGCGGTTTCATGCAACTCGAACCGGCCGACGATGACTGGCGCTCGATGCGCATCGCCGCGTGGACGATGCCGGCGTTCGCTCCGAAAACGGAGCAGGTCAGCCCGGGCGCCGTGACGCTTAGCGCAGCGGATTTCTCGACCACTGCCCGCAGCGACGACGGCCCGCAGACCCCCCGATGGCAACTGATTCTCGGCCTCGGCCACAGCGGCCGCGCCGTCACCGTGTTGCCCTTTGACGCGCCCGCCACCGCCGCGCCGCGCCTGACGACCACGATCGATCTGCCTGCGGCCGGCGCTTGGACCCTGCAGATCCATCGCGTTTCCACCCATCCAATTTCAATCGAACGGGGTCTTCTCGTTTCGCTGCAAATCGACGACCGCGCCCCGCAAACCGTCGACCTCTCGATCACCGATGGTTCCGCCGCCTGGTCGCAGGGCGTGTTGGACAACCAAATCACCACGGCCGTCGATCTCGGCCCGCTCACCGCCGGCTCGCATCGCGTCACGCTGAGCGCCGGCCCCGGCGTCGTGCTCGATTCCGTGACGCTCATCCCCACCCCGTAGCGTTTTTTCGCCCCCCCATGACTCAAACCTTCGTCTTCCTCGCCCTGACTGCGGGCATCGCGCTCATCACATGGTGGCACTGCCGCGCGGCCGGTGCCCGCGGCACCGATTCCAAAGAATACTTCCTCGCCGGCGGCGGCCTGTCGTGGGTGTTCGTCGCGGGTTCGCTCACGTTGACCAACATCAACACCGACACCCTCGTCGGCTGGAACGGCAACCAGATGATGATCATCCTGTGGTGGGAGCTGTTCGGAGTCGCGGGCCTGCTCCTGCTCGCGTGGGTCTTCCTGCCCGTCTACTACCGGCTCGGCTGCACCACCGTGACGGAATTGCTCGAACGCCGCTACCAGAGCGGACACCTCCGTGCCACCGTCGCGACGCTGTTTCTCTTGGGCAACGTTTTCGTGTTTCTGCCGGTGATGCTCTACACGAGTTCACTGTTTCTGCAGAGCCTGTTCGACCTGCAGATCCCGCTGCTCGCCATCGCCACGATCACCGCCATCGCCGGCGCCTGCTACGCGATTTTCGGCGGCCTGCGCGCCGTCGCGATCTCCGACACCTACTCGGGCGTGTTGCTCTTCGGCATGGCGTTGCTGGTCGCGTTTCTCGGTCTGCAGGCGGTGGACTGGGACTTTTCCAACATCCCGGCCGAGCGTCTCACGCTCATCGGCGGTCGCGACTCCCTCGTGCCCTGGCCGATCCTCTTCACCGGCATGATTCTTTGGCAGCTCTACTACTGGAGCACCAACCAGACGATCACCCAGCGCGCCCTCGCCTCGAAGTCGTTGCGCGAAGCCCAAAAGGGTTGCTACGCCGCCGCGGTCATCCGCGCCACGCTCGTGCCCGCCATCGTCGTCATCCCCGGCCTCTGCGCCTACCAACTCCATGGCGCCACCGGCGACGCCACCTACGGCAACATCGTGCGCGAAGTTCTCCCGAAAAGCCTCTCCGGCGCCTTTGCCGCGGCCATGGTCGCCGCCACCATGACGAGCTTCAACTCGACGCTCAACAGCTCCGCCGCGCTCTACGTTTGCGACCTGCATCAACGCTACTTCAACCCCCAGGTCTCGGTGCCCAAACTCAGCGTGATCACCCAGGTGCTGTTCGCTTTTCTCGGCATCGCGCTGGTGCCCGTCTATATAGGTTCGGCGAGCATCATCCAACTCGTGCAGGAACTGATGGGCGTATTCAGTATCCCGATTCTGTCCGCCTTTGTGATCGGACTGGCCTTCGACAACATCGATGCCCGCGCCGTGATCGCGACGCTGATCTTCGGCGCGATCGTCTACTGGGGCGGCACGACCGGCTGGGCGCAACTGCACGCCGCCCATCCCGACACGATCGCGCGCCCGCTACACTTCGTGCACGTCGGCGCGATCGGCCTGTTTCTCAACACCGGTTTCGCGCTCGCGATCAACCGCTTTGCCTTTGGCCGCCGCGCCTCGCTCAACCGTCCCGCCTAACCGACATGCCCGCGCGTTCACCCTTCCCCGCGTTACTCACGCTCCTTGCCGCCTGTTCGACCGGCTCTGCGGTCGCCGCAACCGCGGCGACGACCGCGCCTTTCGAACTCGCGCCCGTCGCCGGACTGCACGCCATGATCGCGCCGCAAACCCTGCGCTCCGATGAGGTCACGCTCATCTGGAACAAGCCCGTCGGCGCCGATCCCGCCACCCGCTACCATGTGCTACTCGATGGCCAGCAGATCGCCACGACCGCCCAGACGTTTCACACGCTCAGGGACCTTTCCCCCGCCCACGCCTACACACTCACGGTGGAGATGGCGCCGAAGTCGCCCGTCCACACGTCCCTCACGGCGAAACCGATTTCGTTTTCCACCCCGGCGGTCGAAACATGGCTCTCGGTGCTCGACTATGGGGCGGTCGGCGATGGCACCACGCTCAACACCCGCGCCCTCCAGGCCGCGATCGATGCCTGCCCGCCGCATGGCGTGGTTTCCCTCCCGGCCGGCACCTTCCTCACCGGCGCACTCTACCTAAAGAGCGACATGACCCTGCACCTCGCCGCCGGCGCCGTGTTGCAAGGCACGGCCAATCCCGCCGACTACCGGCCCTTTAACCGCAATCGTTTCGAGGGTTGGGAGATGGACACCTACGCCAGCCTGATCAACGGCGGACGCCTTGATCGCGACGGCCCGCCCAACCTCCGCCACGTGAGCATTCGCGGCGAAGGCACCATCGCTGGCGGCGGCCGCGCGCTTTACGACGCCATCGTCAGCCAGTATCCCAACAAACGCGACGGGTATCGCGCACGCGGGCGCCTCATCCTCCTCATGAACGCCGCCGACATCGAAATCGCCGGCGTCACGCTCGACGAACCGTCGTGCTGGACGCTTCACTACATCTACTCGCAGAAGGTCAGCCTGCACGGCCTGACCATTCGCAGCGACGTGCACAATGGCGACGGCATCGATCCCGATTCCTCGCTCAACTCCTACATTTTCAACACGACCTTCGACACCGGCGACGACTGCATCGCCATCAAGTCCGGCAAGAACCCCGAGGGCAACGTCGTCGCCCGGCCCACTGAAAACGTCTGGATCGCGCACTGCCGGTTTGATCGTGGTCACGGCATCTCGATCGGCAGCGAGATGTCGGGCGGCGTGCGGAATGTGCTCGTGCGCGACTGTTCCGCCGGTCCGCTCCTGCACGGCATGCAGATCAAGGGCACGCGCGACCGCGGCGGCTTCGTCGAACAGGTCGTGGTGCGCGACTGCGACCTCCAACAGGTCACGATTTTCACGCAGCTGCCCTACAACAACGACGGTGAGCCGGCGCCGGCGCCGCCGATTTTTCGCGACTTTCAATTTCTCCACCTCGACCTCACCGGCGGCTCGACCGACCAGCCCCTGATCATCGTCAACGGCTACCCCGAAGCCGACCATCAAACCCGCGACATCACGTTCGACCACATCCGTCTGCCCGCCGGCGCGGCGGTCACCGTCGATCAATCCCGCGCGATCACCTTCACGCACGTTACCACGACCGACGGGTCCCCGCCGGTCTACACGGTCACGCGCTCCACTTCCATCAGCCACTAACCCTCACTCCCTTCTCCCATGATACATCGAACCCATCGTCTCCCGTTCCTCGTCGCGTTGCTCGCCCTCGCGACCGCCCTCACCGCGTCTGCCCAACTCGGCCAACGCTTCCCCTCCGAACGCAAAGTCGTGCCCGATCCCGTGACCGGCGTTCCGCTCACGTTCCTCACCAGCAAGGAAGTCGGTGATTCCAAGATCTACCCGACTCACCCGCAATGGACCAGCGACGGCCAATGGGTCGTCTTCCGCTCGCGCCGCGTCCCCGGCGAAGCCATGGCCGTCAACGAAAAGACCGGCGACCTCGTGCAGGTCACCGAGGGCGGCTACCGGGGTTCACTCTGCATCGCGCAGAATTCGATGCGCCTCTTTTACTCGCGCTACATCGACTACCCCACGGTCGGCGCCAACCCTGATCGCCGCAAGATGGACCCGGTGCCCGTCGAGGTCGTCTCGGTTGATCTCGCGAAGCTCTTCGCTGACAGCGCCGCCGGCACGCTGAAACCCGCCGCCGCTTACGAGACCGTCTACGGCACCATCCCGCTCGCCTACGACGGTGCCGGCGAGCTGGCCCTCGACGCCAACGAAGACGTTGTCTACTTCCGCATGCTGGGCGAAGCCGCCGGTCCTTTGCTGCCCCCCGGCACCAAGATCGAAGAAAAATTCGGCCCGCGCGGCATGGGCGCCGGCCCGACCGGTGTCGCCAAGATGATCCTCGCCACCGGCAAGGTTGAACCCGTGGTCGCCGTGCCATTCCAGGTCGGCCACATCCAGTCCAACCCGTGGGTCTCCGGTGAAATCGTTTTCTGCTGGGAAACCGGTGGCAAATCCCCGCAGCGCACGTGGACCGTCAAGGCCGATGGCACCGGCCTGAAAGCGCTCTTCCCGGAGTCCCCTTTCGACTGGGTCACGCACGAAGCCATCATCACCAAGGACGAGGTCGCCATGGCCGTGCTCGGCTTCCGCGAACCGGACGTCAACGACGGCTGGGGCACCGCCGGCAGCCGCGCCCATCCCACCGGTCTGTTCATTGCCAACTTGCGCACCGGCGAGATCTACAACGCCGGCCAAACCAAATCCGGCAGCGGACTCTGGCACGTGCACGGTTCGCCCGATGGCCGCTGGGCCGTCGGCGACGACTTTGCCCGCAACCTCTGGTTGATCGACCGCCGCACCAATGAGATGCGCCTGCTCTCCACCGGCCATAAGTTCACCGCCGCCGATCACACCCACCCGACCTTCAGCATGGACAGCACCCGCATCGAGATTCAATCCGCCATGCTCTCCGAGGATGACCGCACGCTTAACATCTGCATCGTGCCCGTGCCGCAAGACTGGCTCGACCGCACCTACGACCCGACCGTGTATCCTCCGGCCGACTACGAGGAAGGCAACGAAGGCCGGCCATGACGCGCCGCCCCTGCTTTCTCGGTCTCTCGTTATCCCTCGCGCTGGTCGGTTCGCCGGCCCGCGCCGACGAGAGTGCCACCTTCCCCGTCGCCATCCATGTTCAGGCCGATCGGGTCACGGGGCCGCTGCGCACCTTCTGGCGCTACTTCGGTGGCGACGAGCCGAACTACACCACGATGAAGGACGGGCAGAAACTGCTCGGCCAGCTCGGCGAGCTCGCGCCCGATCGCGTTTATTTCCGCACCCACAATCTGCTGAACACCGGTGACGGCACCGCCGCCTTCAAATGGGGCTCGACCGACGCCTACCACGAAGACGCCAACGGAAACCCGCGCTACAACTGGACCGGCATCGACCGCATCTTCGACAGCGGTCTCAGCCGCGGCGTCCGCCCGCTCGTCGAGATCGGTTTCATGCCGGAGGCATTGTCGATTGAACCGGCCCCCTACCGCCACGCGTGGCGCCCGGGCTTTCCCTACGAGATGATCTACACCGGCTGGCGCATGCCGCCGACGGATTACGCCAAGTGGGAGGAGCTCGTGTATCAATGGACCAAGCACTGCGTCGAACGCTACGGCGCCGCCGAGGTCGAGCAATGGTGGTGGGAGGTCTGGAACGAAGCCAACAACCAGCCCGACGGCTACTGGGGCGGCACGCCGGAGGAGTTTTTCAAGCTCCACGACTACGCCATCGCCGGCGTGCGCCGCGCCCTGCCGACCGCGCGCGTGGGCGGTCCGCATACCGCCGGCCACGGCGGCGCGTTCATGGAGGGCTTCCTGGAACATGCGCTCCACGGCACCAATTACGCCACCGGCGAGCAAGGCACGCCCCTCGACTTCGTCGCCTTTCACGCCAAAGGATCGCCCACGGTCGTCGACGATCACATCCGCATGGGCATCGCCAACCAGCTGCGCACCATCGACACGGCCTTCGCGCGTTTCGCCTCGTATTCGGAACTTCGCGACATCCCGGTGATCATCGGCGAATCCGACCCGGAGGGTTGTGCCGCCTGTCAGGGCCCGCAACTCGCCTACCGCAACGGCACGATGTATTCGAGCTACACGGCCGCTTCGTTCGCCCGCAAGCACGACCTCGCCGACCGCTACCAGACGAATCTGGAAGGCGCGGTGACATGGGCGTTCACCTTTGAGGACCAGCCGTATTTCGCCGGTTTCCGTCAACTGGCCAGCAACGGCCTCTCCCTGCCCGTGCTGAATGTCTTCCGCATGTTCGCAAAGATGGGGCCGGATCGGATTGCCGCGACCAGCAACCACGAGGTCGCCCTCGACGCCATCCTGCGGGATGGCGTGCGCGGCGATGCCGATGTCGGCGTGCTGGCCAGCCGCGCCCCCCAGGGCCGGATTACGGTGCTCGTCTGGCACTACCACGACGACGACATCAGTGGACCCGATGCCACCGTGACACTCGCGCTCGACGGTCTCGCGCTGGCGGATGGCCCTCAGCCATTCACGCATTACCGCA
>CAXBDS010000128.1:0-14825 GCA_963974355.1 uncultured Opitutaceae bacterium | reverse complement strand
GCACCGCCGGCCTGGCTCTCGCTTACATCTGGCGGCACGACGGTGAAATCATCGCCGACGCCGACGGCCCCACTTACACGCTCGCGGTCAACGACCCGGCCGCTGCCGGCACTTACACCGTGGAAGTGGGCTACCTCGATCCCGACACCGGCGAGCTGTTCGGCTCAACCACCTCCGAGACCGCGATCTCCGTGGTCACGGCAGCGTTGGTAAATCTGTCGGCACGAACCCGCCTGCAACCGGGCACCTCCTCCCTCACGCTCGGTCTGGTCGTGGGCGGATCGCAGTCGAAATCGCTCCTCCTTCGCGGCATCGGCCCCACCCTCGCCAACTATGGGGTCACCCAACCGCTCCTCCGGCCCAGCCTCTCGCTCTACGCCACCGGCGTCTTTCGCCAAAGCGTCCTGCGCTGGGGTGGCTCGTCCGTGCTTCTCGACGCTTTCGCCCGCGCCGGTGCCTTCAGCCTGCCGCTGGATTCCGACGATAGCGCCTTCACCACCGAGGTCTCGCCCGGCGCCTACACCGTGCAACTCCTGCCGCTGGACGGCGGCGCCACCGGCATCGCGCTCATCGAAGCCTACGCACTGGATACATCTCCAAGCTCGCCGCCGCTGCTGAATCTTTCGGTGCTCAGCACCACCGGCCCCGGCCAAGACACGCTCATCGCCGGATTCGTGGTTCGCTCCGCCGCGCCGCGCCGATTGCTGATTCGCGTGATCGGTCCGTCGCTCGCGCCCTACGGCGTCGCCAACCCGCTTCCGTTCCCCCGCCTCACGCTCCTCGACGAAAAAGGCGCGATCCTCGCCGACAACCTCGGCTGGTCCGACCGTCCCGAACTCGCCGCCGCCTTCGCCGCCGCGGGCGCGTTTCCCTTGTCACCGGGCTCGACCGACGCCGCGGCCGTGGTCGAACTGCCGTCCGGAGCTTACACGGTGCAGGCGTCCGCCGTTCCCGGCACAGCGCCAAGCGGTGCGGCTCTGATCGAGCTCTACGACCTCGACGCCCTCGTTCCGCGTTCTTGAGCGACCTCGACTCACAGCGGCGCTTGCCTTCGCCGCCAACCATGCCCGACGCTTTTGGTCCTGCATGGATTTCTCCCTCGATGAACGCACCGCCAGCCTCAGCGTAGGCGAGTTTTCCGACTTTTCCGTCGGACCTCGCGGTGGCGGCGACGGACAATTCCAACAAGGCATCTGGCGCGCCCATCTCGGCTCGCGCTGGCACCGCGAGATGCAGACGCAGGCCAGCGCCGACGATCCGACGGCCGCCTTCGAAATCTCGATCTCCGGCCAGATTTTCCATCGTGGTTGGACGATCACGCTCACCGGCCGCATCGACCAAAAGGTTGTGCGGCCGAACCACGTGCTCTTGCGCGAGATCAAAACCGTCATGCGTGCGGTGCCGATCCCTGAGGACGAGTTGCGCGACGATTACCCGGCCTACTTTGCCCAGCTCGCGACCTACCTCGCGTTGCATGGCCTCGACGCGTCGGCGCCTCCGGCCAAAGGGGAACTCGTCTTCGTCGAAACCAGCACCGGCCTTGCGCAGGTCATTCCACTCGCCGCGACCACCGACGCCCACCTGTTCAATGTCCGCCTCGAACGCGTCACCGAGTTTCTCGACCTACGGCTCCGCGCGCGCGAACGCCTGCGCGGCCTCGCGTTCAAACCCGCCTTCGCCGATCTCCGCCCCGGCCAGGAAACGACGCGCGCCGAACTCAGCGCCGCCGTCGCCGCCCACCGGCATGTGGCACTCGAAGCGCCAACGGGCTTCGGGAAAACGGGCGTGTTATTGGAGTGCGCCCTCGATGCCTTGCGCGCCGGACGCTTTGCGCGACTCGTCTACCTCACCAGCAAGAGCACCGGCCAAATCCAAGTGCGCGATACCCTCACGCGCATGACCATCGATACCGCCGGCACGCCGGTCGCGCAGTGGCACGTGCGCAACAAGGCTGAGCATTGCGTCAACCACACCTTCCACTGCGTGCGCGACGAATGCGTTTACCTGCAGGACCTCGAAACGCGTTGGCCCCAAAGCGGTCTCTCCCGCTTTTACCTGTTTGAAAACCATCCGCGCGATCTCACGGCGCTGCGCGACGCCGGCCGCTCCGCCCGTATCTGCCCCTACGAAATCACGCGCACGTCTCTCGCCTTCAATGACGTCTGGATCGGCGACTACAACTACGTCTTCGCCCCGCGCAACCGCACCCTCTTCGCCAACCAGCCCGGCTGGAACCCCGCCGAAACGCTCCTCGTGATCGACGAGGCGCACAACCTGCCCTCGCGCGTCGCCGACGCCCATTCCCACGTCGCCCGCGCCGACGAGGCCCGCGCCTTGCTCGCCGAGCTCGATCACATCAACGCCCCGGCGCCCCTCCTGCGCGCCTGGGAAACCTACACGCTCATCCTCGCCGCGCTGAAGCCCGTCGACGCGCTCGACCTGCCCCTCGAGGAAGACCTGTTCGAGGTCCTCACGCGCATCGGCGAACTCGTGCAAAACACGCCGCTCGATTTCGCCGCGCTCGGGCAAGGCTTGGCCGATCAACTCTGGCGCGCGATCGACCTCGCCGCCTGGATCGCCGACGGTCAACTCGCGAAGCTTCTGTGGTGCCCGCGCCTCGGCGAACTGCACTTCACCTGCCTCGACGCCGCCCCGATCACGGGCGAAATCCTCCGCCCGTTTGGCGGCACGATCTTGGCCAGCGCGACGCTGTCACCACTCGAGCCCTACGCCGCCAGCGTCGGTCTCGATCCCGGCGAGTTGCATCTGCTCAGCGCTCACACGCCTTGGCGCGACGGCGCCTACGACGTTGCTTATGACGCCCGCGTCGACACCACCTATCGCCAGCGCGAACGCCACGCGCCCACCACTGCGGCGACGATTGCGACAATGCAGGACGCTGCCGGCGGCCCGATCGCGGCGTTCTTCCCGAGCTACGCCTACGCCAACCAAATCGCCAGCGAGGTCGACCGCGCGCACCCTGGCCTCCGCGTGGCCTTGCAACCGCGTCTGCCCGACCTCGCGGCGCAGACGGCCTGGGTCGAGGAGTCGCTCGCGCTCGCCGATGTCATCTTCCTCGTCCTCGGCAGCAGTTTCGCCGAAGGCATCGATCTCCTCGGAGGACGCCTCAGCCACGCCATGGTTGTGGGCCCTGCCTTGCCTGAGGTGAACGCCGTGCAACGCGCCCGCCTCGACAGCGCTCAACGCGGCCCATCCGCCGTGTCGCGCGAGGAAGCCGCCCATCGCGTTTACCGCATCCCCGGCCTGCAAAAGGTGAACCAAGCCCTCGGCCGCATCATCCGCGCTCCCGGCCAACGCGCCAAAGTCCTCCTCCATTGCCGCCGCTTCGTCGAACCCGCCTACGCCAGCCTGCTCTCCCGCGACTACCAATTCGGCGAAACCATCACCACGGATGACGAGTTCGTGGACTGGCTCGAAAGCAGTCCAGCCCCGGAGTCCTCAACCACGAATAGACGCGAATAGACACGAATTTCCATCCCACGACCGACCGGCATGTGTTCGGTTTTCCCTTCGTGTGAATTCGTGCACATTCGCGGTTAAAAACCTGCCTTTTGCTTGCACCAAGTAGCGGGATTAGCGGTCCGGCCTGTCTTAATAGGTTAATTCGACCCTAATGCACCGCTCCCGCCTCCTCTGCCTCGCGACGATCCTCGTCGCGCTCTCCCTCTTCGCCACGATCTCGGCCCGCGCCCAAGATACATGGAGCCAACGCGCTTCGGGCACCGCCCAGAACCTCTGGGGCGTCGCTTACGGCAACAACCATTACCTGGCCGTGGGCGAAGCGGGCACGATCCTTCGCTCGTCCGACGGCACCGCTTGGGCGCCCGTTGTCAGCGGTAGCACCAACTGGCTGCTGGCTGCCACCTACGGGCACGGGCAATGGATCGTCGTCGGCGATGCCGGCCTCGTGCTCACGTCGCCCGACGCAGAGACGTGGACGGCGCGCCCGATCAGCGGCGCCCCCCGGCTCAATGCCGTCATCGCCACGCCCGTCGGCTATGTCACCGTCGGCGAAGCCGGACGCCGTTACTACTCGGCGGACGGAGAAAGCTGGACCGCGTTAAGCAACGCGACCTACGGCGGCACGACCGTGTGGCTGCGGGGACTCGTCTATGATGAGGGTTTCGTGCGTTCCAGTGGTGACGCGGGCTTCATCGGCAGCGATGCCCAATGGCAAAGCGGCAACTACAAAGGGACCGTCACCTTCGACAACGATGTGCCCGTCGCCCTGACCAACCCGGTCGAAGGTCTGGCCGTGGCCAACGGCACGCGGGTCGCGGTCGGCCACGGCGGCGTGATTCAGACCGCGCGCCGCACGTTTACCTGGCGGCAACGCCCCAGCGGCACCTCCGCCGGACTCCGAGCCGTCACCTCTTTTCGCGGACGCTTTTTAGCCGTGGGTGACAACGGCACCATTCTCCGATCAGAAACCGGCGAAACGTGGTCGGCCCTGAACTCCGGCAACACGCAAAGCCTCGTCGCGATCACCCCGGGCCCCCAAGGCGTCGTGGTCGTGGGCTACCAGGGCACGATCCTGCAATCCACATCCGCCGACGAAGCTCCCGTGCTGATTCGCCAACCCGAAAACACAAAGGAGATTGAAGGTGGCTACATCGCGCTGGAAGCCCGCGCCACCGGCAGCGAGCCCCTGTCGTATCTCTGGCGGCATGACGGTGTGCCGGTCACCGGCGCCAACGGCCCCCTGCTGGGTTTAAGCGGACTCAAGGCGTCTCAAGCTGGCAACTACACCGTCGAAATCTCCAACGCCCGAGGCTCCGCCACCAGCCGCGCCGCCAGCGTAACCGTGACCCCGGTGACGACCACCTATTCACCCGTCGACGCGACCTTTCAAACCGACGGCTTCGCGGCCGACGGGCGCGCCCTGCTCGTCCTGCCCGATGATCGTATCCTGGTGGGGTCCAATACGACGACGAGCGCGGCGGCCACCAACTCGCCCGGGCTCTTTCGTCTGGGTGCCAACGGGCAGCCAGACAGCACCTTCAACGTCGGCACCGGCCTGGGCACGGGCGGAACCATCAACGCTCTGGCCCGTCAATCCGACGGCCGCATCCTCGTCGGAGGTTCCTTCACGTCATGGAACGGCACGCCCGCGAACAATCTGGTGCGCCTGCTGGCCGACGGACAGCTCGACGGCACCTTTACCCCGCCGACCCTCGCCAACGACGAAAGCATTCTCACCCTGCAGGTCCTGGCCGACGACCGCATCATCGCCGGCAAGAATCGCGTTCTGTTAGCGAATGGGCAGCCCGACCCGCCTACACCGAAGCCCTGCTCCCCCGCGCCGACGGAGGTTTTCTCGCGGTCATCGGCCAGTCCGACTTCAACAGCATCACTGGCTACGAGGGTTCCGTCGCGCTTCTCAACGCCTTCGGCGGTGTCGAATCCGTCACGCCCAATCGCTTCAACTTTGCCTCCATCCATCGCTTGATCCGCCTCGCCGACGGTCGGGTCCTGGCGGTTTACCGATCGTTTTCCCGCCCGCTCTACGACCGCCGCCTCGCGCTCTGGCAGGCCGATGGCACGGCCGACCGCAGCTTTGCTCCGATCGCCATTTCGGAACTATCGAGCTCCGTCGTCGTATCAGAAGTTCAATACCTGCCGTCGCGCGGTCAAATCGCCCTCCTTTACGCACTCTCGCCCACCCCAATTTCTCCCGAGCGCCGCGTGGTGCTCTACGATTTGGAAGGCCGCTTTCAGGCCCAATATGTTCTCAGCTCCAACGACCTCCGCTATCCCTTCGCGTTGGCCAAGCAAAGCGACGACCGCCTCATCGTCGCGGGCCAACTCAGCCTAGCCGGCACCGTTTTCCGCTTGGTGAGCGAGCCACCGGCCGGAGTGCAACCACCGCAAGTCGTCGCGCTTACCCCCAGCCTAATAAACGTGGAAGACGGCCAGCCGTGGCGCGTCGATGCCATTATCGCGGGTAGTTCCCCCATCACCTTTTCACGGATGCCC
Organism: uncultured Opitutaceae bacterium; assembly: GCA_963974355.1. Classification (GTDB taxonomy): domain Bacteria; phylum Verrucomicrobiota; class Verrucomicrobiia; order Opitutales; family Opitutaceae; genus Actomonas. The sequence goes on along the minus strand of CAXBDS010000128.1, from coordinate 8,828 downwards.
ACGAGTGCCACGCTCGACGGCCCGTTTGTCAGTGCCGCCCGAGCGTCGAGCACCGACGCCGGCATCGTGGGCGTGAAACTCTCGAGTCCCTCCGCTCGTCTCGGGGAAGCGGATCGCCCTTCGTTGGCATTCGTAGACGTCGGCCTCCGCGAGCTGGCCTTCGCGGCCGAGTTCACCGACCGCACCGTCCGGCGCAACCGCCCCTTCACCTTGTCCGTCGATGTCACCGGCTCTGGACCGCTAAACTATCGGTGGACGTTGAACGGAGTAACCGTGCAAAACTCGTCACAGTCCACGCTCACGGTCAACCAAGCCACCGCGGCAAACAGCGGAAAGTATCAAGTGATTGTGACGGGCCCGATCGGCACGCTCAACAGCCGCGAAGCGTTCGTCGCCATCGGGCCCTTTGCCTATATCAAAAACCTCTCCACCCGGGCCAGAGCCGGGGAGGCCAACGACAACCTGATCGTGGGCTTCGTATTGGACGGCCCCACCACCGGCACCGACCTGATCTATGTGCGCGGCATCGGCCCCGGCCTGGCCGCGTTCGGCGTCCCGGATCCCTTACCGCGCCCCTACCTTCGGCTTTACCGAGGCACGACGCTGCACCAGGCAAACATCGGCTGGAATCAGGACCCCGCCTTGAAGCAAGCCGTGACGGACTTCGGCGCTTTTCCGCTCAACGAAGCAGGCACCGACGCCGCCCTGCTGTGGTCGACCCAACCGGGAGCCTACACCGCGACGCTCACCAACAGTCCGCAATACGTCTCCGGCAACAGTCTGGTGGAAGTGTATCACCGCGGTCGTATCGGGCCCTGGCTCACCAATGTCTCCTCCCGGGCCCAGATCGGCCAAGACGACAACATCATGATCGCCGGTCTCGTGATCGAGGGCACCGGCACGTATCCCTATCTCATTCGCGGCATCGGCCCCGCGCTCAACGATTTTGGCGTCACCGGCCCCCTCGCCGATCCGGTGCTGGAGATCGTCGACTCCGCGACCGGCCAGACCATCGCCACCAACGACAACTGGGACCCCGCCCGCGCCACCGATTTCACCGCCGCCGGGGCCTTTCCGCTCAACGCCGGCAGCAAGGACGCCGCCCTCCGCCTCGACTTGCCGCCCGGTCGCTACACCGCCCTCCTCCGCGGCAAAGACGGCGGGACCGGCGTCGGCCTGATCGAGATCTACGAGCTGCCGTAATGCCGGCTCAAGACCTCCTCCTCGATAGACGCACGGTTCGCCAAAACCCGCCTTTCGTTTGCATCGACTAGCGGTCTTCAGGCGCTGCCTTGTCATCAAGGCCAACCGCCCTCGCATGCATCGTTCCCGTCTTCTCTGCCTCGCCGCCATTCTCGTTGCGATGGCCCTCTTCGCCACGATCTCCGCCCGCGCGCAGGAGACCTTCGTCGCCCGCGATTCGGGCACGACGCAAAACCTTTGGGGCGTCGCGTATGGAGACGGTCAATACGTCGCCGTCGGCGAGGGCGGCACCATCCTGCGTTCCCTCGACGGGATCGCTTGGAGTGCAGTCACGAGCGGCACGACCAACTGGTTGCTTGCCGTCACCTACGGCCACGGACAATGGGTGGTGGTTGGCGACACCGGGTTCGTGCTGACCTCGACCGATGCCAAAACCTGGGTTCAACGCCCAATCGGCGGAGCGCCCCGCCTAAACGCCGTCATCGCGCCGCCAATCGGGTTCTTTGCGGTGGGTGAGTCCGGTGGCCGCTACTACTCCCCCGACGCCGTTACATGGACCTTGCAGGTGGCCCCGATCACGAGTGCCGCATGGTTCCGCGGTCTGATGTATGACGACGGTCTCGTGCTCTACAGCGGCGACCAGGGTTATATTCTGAACACCAACCGCTGGCAAAAAGGTGATTTGTCTAGCCCGGCCCAAGAGGTCCCCATTCCTTTGAACAATCCAATTGAGGGCCTCGCCGTCGCCAACGGCACCCGGGTCGGCGTCGGTCATCGCGGCACAATCCAAACGGCACGGGACACTTTGACGTGGCGCCAACGCGAGTGTCCGACCACGTCCGGGCTGCGTGGCGTCACAGCTTTCCGGGGACGTTTCATCGCGGTCGGTGACAACGGCACGGTGCTCCGTTCCGAGACGGGCGAAACCTGGACCGCGCTGTCCGCCCCAACCACTGAAAGTCTGGTGGGCATCGCCGCCAACTCGCAGGGTTTGGTGACGGTGGGCTACCATGGCACCATCGCGCATGCTGTGGTCGCCGCCGAGGCTCCGGTCATTGTCCGCCAACCCGACGACGCGTCCGAGGTTGCGGGCGGCTATGTTACATTCGAGGTCCACGCGACCGGCTCCGCGCCGTTCACCTACCAATGGAAACACGACGGCAGCGTGCTGACGGGCGAGACCTCCTCCGTGCTCGGCTTGGGTGCCGTCACCCCGTCACATGCTGGCAACTACACGGTCGAGATCACCAATCCCCAGGGCACGGCCATCAGCCGGACAGCCCGCCTTTCCGTCGCGCCGACCGGCACGACCTATTCACCGTGGGACCCCACTTTCCAATCCGCCGATTCGCGCATGGAAGCGCGTGCGTTGCACGTGATGCCCGACGACCGCATTTTGATTGGCTCAACGTTCGATACCCGCGCCCCGAAAAGCGAAAACCTACCCGGACTTTTCCGCCTGTTGGCCAACGGCGGCCGTGATCCGTCTTTCGACGTGGGCACCGGACTCGCGAACGGCGGCACGATCATCGCCCTCGCCCACCAATCCGATGGCAAAATTCTGGTCGGAGGCAGCTTCCTCAACTGGAACGGCACCGACGTGAACGGTCTGATCCGGCTCATGCCCGATGGCGCCGTGGATTCCACTTTTCTCGGTTTGCTCAACGAACCGGCCACGACAGTGCGATTCGTGCAGGTGTTGGCTGATGATCGAATCATCATAAACGGCCATCGCATGCTTCTGGCCAATGGTCTGCCGGATGGCAGCTTTGCCGAGTTCCCTTCCACAACCAGCATCGCGCCGGTCGCCGGAGGCGGCTTCTTGGCCGGAAGTAGCATCTCCTCCACTCCGGGATCGAGTCGGCTCGATGCCAGTGGGCGGGTGCATGAATTCGTTCCCCACCCGTCGTTCGATTCGGGAGTCGTTACTTCGGTTGGACTTACCCCCTTACCCGACGGGCGGGTCTTTGCCAATTACTCGACTGACCACCTGCCGGGCGCGCTCGGCACGATGCGAGTCTGGAAGCCCAACGGAACCTTGGATACGAGTTTCCCTGCGATAGAGACCTCTTGGGTTTCGAGGGGCACTGCGTTTAGGTCGTTAAGACTGGTCTACCGAACAAACCGGAATCAGTTCGCCGGACTTTGTAAGGATGCCACAGGCACCGAAACCACCGGCTCCCGCGTCCTGCTCCTCGATGACGAAGGGAACTTTCTTTCGCAATGGCACCTGAGCAACGAGACAGACAATTCCCTTTCCTTGATCGCAGTCCAAAGCACCGGGAAAATCCTCGTTGGCGGCAGAGGTGGGGAGGCAGGGTCAATCTTCCGCTTGGTCGATAATCCGCCGCCGGGTCGCCAACCGCCGCGCGTCGTGGCAGTCGCTCCCACCGCATTGAACGTCGACGACGGCGCAACGTGGCAACTCGACGCAAAGGTGTCCGGGAGCGGGCCGATCACGTTTGCCCGCTTCCCGGCCGGAGCCACGTTGGACGGTCCCCGGATCGTCGTCGCCCGTGCCTCGTTTTCAGATCAAGGTGCGACCGGATTCACACTCGCGTCGCCCTACCCTTACGCACGGTCGCTGGAGACGAATCGCCTCAGCCTCGCGTTCGTTAACGTGGTCCTGCGTGAACTCGCCTTTGCCACTAACCTCGGCGACGCAACCGTGCGGCGTGATCGACCATTCACGCTCACCGCCAACGTTACGGGCTCCGGGCCAATCACCTACACTTGGAAACGAAATGGCGTTACCATTCAGGCGTCCGCTTCGCCTAGCCTCACGGTCAGCTCCGCCACCATTGACACTGCCGGCCGCTATCAAGTCGTCGCAACCGGACCGGCGGGGACAATAATCAGCCGGGAGGCCGAGGTCAGCGTCGGCCCGGCGGCCTATATCAAGAATCTCGCCACTCGGGCGCGCGCAGGCGAGGCCAACGAAAATCTCATCGTTGGTTTCGTGCTCGACGGGGCAATCACCAGTCCGGGTTCGATTCTTGTCCGCGGCGTCGGCCCCACGCTCGGCACCTTGGGCGTGCCCCATCCTTTGCCCAAACCAGTCCTTACTCTGTTCAGAAGCGGAACGTCCAACCCGGTGGACGCGGGTTCGCCCATCGGCTCCATTCTTATCAATGCCGCCGCCGACTTCGGTGCCTTCGCGCTGTCCGAGGCCAGCGGTGACACCGGACTCGTCGGTCCAAAACCGGCCGGAATCTATTCAGCCACCCTGTCCAATAACCCACAAAATATTTCCGGCAACGGACTCGTCGAAATCTATCACCAAGGCCAGTCCGCCCCGTGGCTTACGAACGTCTCCTCGCGTGCCCGGGTCGGCACCGGCGACAACATCATGATCGCGGGTCTGGTGATCGAAGGCACCGGCACCTACCCCTACCTGATCCGCGGGATTGGTCCCGCTTTGGCGGCGTATGGCGTGACGGATACGCTGGCCGATCCCGGGTTGGAAATCGTCGACTCCGCCACCGGCCAGACCATCGCGAGCAACGACAACTGGGAGCCCGCTCGCGCCACCGACTTCACCGCCGCCGGGGCCTTCGCCCTCCCCGCCGGCAGCAAGGATGCCGCCCTCCGCCTCGACTTGCCGCCCGGTCGCTACACCGCCCTGCTCCGCGGCAAAGACAGCACCACCGGCGTTGGCTTGATTGAAATCTACGAGCTGCCGTAAGATCGGTAACCACGTCGACGAACGGAGTGGATGGTCTGACATGGACCCAAATGACTCCGCTACCGCTGCGTCTTGAGCCCCACATCAAAAGTGAATTTTAAAGGCGAAACGGTAGTGAAGCGCTTCGTGTCTATTCGCGGTTAAACCGCCTGAAATCAAACTAACCGAGCCGCCCCATGCCAACCTACGCAACTGTGCGTATGGTTCGATTCCTCAGGTGCATCTAGGATGCGAGAGTCTCCCGAGAACCTCGACCCACTCGTCCTATGCATACTCGACTCGCTTGTAACCTTCGGCGCCTCACGCGCCTCACCGGCATCATCCTGCTGCCGTTCCTGACCGCCATCGTGGTCAACGCCCAATCCCAATTCGCGGGCACCTACACCGGCACCATCAACACCAAGGTCAGCGCCGGTCCGGTGAATCTCGAAAGTGCGCTCGGTGCCTACATCGCCATCGTCGGCACCAGCGGCAGCGTCGATTTTAATGGCACGCTCACCGGCACCGTCGCCGCCGATGGCAAAGTCACGTTTTCCGGTGGCACGCAATTCTCGCTGCTGGGGCTCACCACGGCCACCATTTCGGGCAGTCGAATCTCTTCGGAATACGGCGCGGTGGTCGCGAACGGCACCACCCAATACCGCATCAATCCGTCCACCAGCTTCACCGCCGCGGCGGGTAGCGGCGGCGGCTCATCGGGCGGTGGCAGTTCCGGTTCAGCCAACACGGCCTTCTTGAACGGTTCCTTCGAGGGCGGCGGCAACCCCGGCTCGTCTTGGATCACGCTCTCCGTCGGTAATCCTTCGATCACCGGTTGGGTCGTCACCGCGGGCAACATCGACTACATGGGCAGCGTCTGGCAGCACTCCAACGGCAACCGGTCGATCGATATGAGCGGCGTCACCGCCGGCGCCATCGCGCAGACGTTCCCGACCACGGCGGGCCAAACCTACACCGTCAAATTCGATATGTCCGGCAACCCCGGCTACGGCACCGGCACGGGCGTCAAGCAGATGACCGTTGCCGTCAACAACGGCGCGGGCACCAGCCAGACCTACGAATTCGACACCACGGGCAAGAGCCTCAGCAACATGGGCTGGGTCGAGAAGACGTTCACCTTCACCGCCTCCAGTGCGACGACCACGCTCACCTTCACCAGCTTGACCAACAGCGCCTACGGCCCGGCCCTGGACAACGTCCGTCTCGACGGCGAAACCGGCGCCACCAGCGCCTCCGGCACCACGGGCTCGACCACCGTCCTCGGCGGCACCGCGCCGACCGCGCCGGCCAGCCTCACGTCCTACCGCAACAAGGTCGGCCAAACCTTCGAATTCACGGTTACCGGCTCCGCCGCGGGCTCCGTCTGGGGCACCGACGTTTACACGGACGACAGCAACGTCGCCAAAGCCGCGGTTCACGCCGGGGTCGTTGGCGTCGGCGAGACCAAGACCGTTACCGTTTCCATCCTCGCCGGGCAAAGCTCCTACGCCGCGAGCATGCGCAATGGTATCGCCACCAACAGCTGGGGCAGCTGGGTCGGCAGCTATTCGTTCGGCGGCAGCACCGGTGCGACCGGCACCGCCACCGTGGCGCCAAGCCTCGCCGTCGATCTCTCGACCATCAACATCCCGCGCACCTACGGATACGGCTCCTCCTTCATCCTGACGGTGCCGATCAGCGGCGTCGGCCCGTTCACCTACCAGTGGTTGCTCAATGGCATCGCCATCTCCGGCGCGACCTCCGCCACCTATTCCGTGCCGCGCATCACGGCCGCCAACGCCGGCAGCTACTCGCTGCGCGTCGGCAACAGCGCCGGCACCACGACCATCGCCGCCGGCTCGGTCACGGTGGCCGGCAGCAGCGTCGGTGTCCCCACAATCAACCTGCAACCGCTCAACAAGATCGTGACGCTCGGCGACACCTTCGCTCTCGCCACGTCCGCCACGGGCGCCGGCCTCAGCTACCAATGGTTCCTTAATAACGTCGCCCTCTCTGGCGAAACCGGTCCCATCCTGCTCCGCTCCGGCATCAGCGGCAACGACGCCGGCAACTACACCGTGCGCGTCTCCAACAGCTCCGGCAGCATCACCTCCCAAGCCGCGCAGGTCAGCCTCACCAGCACCCCGTCGGTCTTGTCCAACATCTCCGTGCGCGCCACCGCCGCGGCCGGTCAAGTCATCACGCCCGGCTTTGCCCTGCGCGGCTCCGGCAAGAAACGCGTGCTCATCCGCGCCGTCGGTCCGACGCTCAGCGGCTTCGGCGTGTCGGGTGCAATGGCTGATCCGAAGTTCAGCGTGAACCAGCTCAATCCGTCCACCGGCGCCGCCACGGTCATCAACACCACCGACACCACCGACGCCACCGCCAACGGGGTCGCCAACGCCGTGGGCGCCTTCGCCCTCGCCAGCTCCGATACCACCTCGGCCGCCCGCGTGCTCGAGCTCGACGCCGGCTTCAACTACACCATCGACGTTTCCGGCACCGGCGCCGGCACCTTGTTGATCGAGGTCTACGACGCGGGTAACGTCTCGGGCGGTTCGAAGCTCGTGAACGTCTCCGTCCTGACCAACGCCGGCTCCGGCAACAGCACGCTCATCCTCGGCTTCGCCCTCCGCGGCGACGGCCAGAAGACCTTGCTCGTGCGCGGCGCCGGTCCCGCCACCGCCGCCTTCGGCATCAACGACGCGTTGGCCGATCCGCTGCTCGCCATCGTCGACAGCAACTCACGCACCTTGCTCGCCAACAACGACTGGGGCCAGGCCGACTACCTTAGCGAGTTGACCACCGCCTCAAACTTCGTCGGCGCCTTCGCCTTCCCCGACCAAAGCAAAGACGCCGCCTCGCTCGTCCTACTCGACTCCAACGCCACCTACACGGTGCAAGTCGTTGGCGCCGACAACGGCAGCGGCCGGGCCCTCGCCGAAATCTACGAGGTCCCGTAACCCGGCATCTCGTCCTCTCGAACTCAGGCACCTCCCCGAGGCCGCCCCGCACGTCGCGGGGCGGCCTTTTCTGCGCCATTAGCCACGGTTGCAAACCCGTCCGCACCGGCGCGCGATCACAGAAAAAAAGGGAAACGCTTTACCCTCTTCACGCTCCCCGGCACAACCTGCCTCGTGCCCGCGTCGCCCACTGTTTCCGCCGCCGAACTTCACGCCGCCATTGAGCGGATCGCCACCGCTATCGAAGCCCGCCACGGCAACGATCCGCAAGCGCTCCTCCTCGGGATCGCCAACGGTGGCCTTGAGCTCACCCGTCGATTGGCTGAACGCCTGAAACTGCCCACCGGCACCCTCGACATCTCCTTCCACCGGGACGACATCGGCCGCAATCCCATCCCCAAGGAATTCGCCCCCACGCGCGTCCCCGCCGATATCGACGCCGCCCACGTCATCCTCATCGACGACGTCCTCTTCACTGGCCGCACCCTGAAAGCCGCCCTCGACGAGCTCTTCGATCACGGCCGCCCTGAAACCGTCGAACTCGCCATCCTCATCGACCGCGGCGGACGCCGCCTGCCCTTCGCCGCCGACTACTGCGGCCTCACCCTTGAGACCGGGCCGCTCGAAAAAGTCTCGGTCCATCTCGACGACGCCGACCCCACCCTCGACCACGCCGAAGTCCGGCGATCCATCAAGAAAGCCGCCCGCTAACCTTCGGGGAATCGAAACGCCCGAATCCAAAATCAAACTTTCCCGATGCCCTGGAACCGCCGTCACCTGCTCACGCTCGAAGAACTCAGCCGCGAGGAAATCGATCAAATTCACGCCACCGCGACGGCCTTCAAATCGATCCTCAAACGGTCGGTTAAAAAAGTCCCCGCGCTGCGCTCCAAAACCATCGTCAACCTCTTTCTGGAACCGAGCACCCGCACGCGCATGGCCTTCGACATGGCCGCCAAGCGCCTGAGCGCCGACGTCATCTCGCTCGACGGCAACAG
>CAXBDS010000127.1:0-14967 GCA_963974355.1 uncultured Opitutaceae bacterium | reverse complement strand
GACGACGTTGGCGGCGATGTTGGTGGAAAGCGTGGCGATGGCCAGGGCGACGAGCGCCAGCACGGAGACCAAGGGATGGCCAAATTTGGCGATGAGTTGCACAGGATCCCAAATGGCTTCGCCGAACACGACGACGGTCGCGCCGGTGACGACGATGCCGATGAACGAGTAAAGCACCATCGTCGGCGGGAGCCCTAGCGCCTGGCCAATGACTTGAGCGCGCTGGTCGCGCGCGAAGCGGGAGAAGTCTGGAATGTTGAGCGAAAGGGTCGCCCAGAAGCCGACCATGGCGGTGAGACCGGCGCCGAACGCGGTCCAAAATTCGCCGGATGTCTGGAAGGTCGCGGGCTGTGCGAAGATCGGGCCGAACCCATCCGCCGCGATGTAGGCCCAGACCATGAGCGCGCCGCCGAGGATGAGGAGGAACGGCGCGGCGAGGAGTTCGAGCCACTTGATTGCGTTCATGCCCCGCAGGATGATCGCGACGTTGACGCCCCAAAAAATCAAGAAACACAGCAGCTCGCCGGCGGAGATGCCGAGCGCGGGCAGCGCGGTGCGGGCGCTGGCGTCGAAGCCGAAGACCAGCGCGCAGGTGACGTAGAGCGCGGCTCCGCCGATCCACGTCTGAATGCCAAACCAGCCGCACGCGACGAGGCCGCGGGCAAGCGCCGCGAGATTGGCGCCGCGCGGCCCGAAGCTGGCGCGCAACAGCACCGGAAACGGAATCCCGTAGGCGGTGCCCGCGTGAGCGTTGAGGGTCATGGGCACGAGCACGACGACATTGCCCAGCAGCACGCAAAGCATGGCCTGCCACCAGTTCATGCCGCCGCCGATCAGGTTGCTCGCGAGCGTGTAGGTCGGGATGCAGACGGCCATGCCGATCCACAATGCGGCGACGTTCCAGACCCCCCACGTGCGGCGCTCGGCGGTGACCGGGGCGAGGTCTTCGTTGTAGAGCGGGCTCTGGGTGATGTCGGGTGAAGGCGCGGCCATCGGAGCGGAACGGGAGGTTAAAAGTGGCTCGGCTTGCGGGCGAGGAAACGGCCGTGACCGGCCGGGCCCACGAATTGGCCGTCGCGGGCCATGATCTGACCACGCACGGTGACGATGCTCGGGCGGCCGGTGATGTCCCAGCCCTCGAAGGCGCTGTAGTCCACGGCCATGTGGTGATGCACCGCGCTGATTTTCCCACGGTAGGCGGGGTCGAAAATCACGAGATCGGCGTCGGCCCCGGGCTGCAGCGCGCCCTTGCGGGGAAACAGATCGAAGAGCTTGGCCGCCCGCGTGCTGGCGACGTCGACGAAGGTGTGCACGTCGAGCCGGCCCGTGGCGACCCCTTGCGTATACAACAACGTGATACGATCTTCGAGCGATGGGATGCCGTTGGGGATTTTTGTGAAGTCGTCTTTGCCGAGCGGTTTTTGAGTGTCGAAATCGAAGGGGGCATGGTCGGTCGCGACCGTTTGGATGAGTCCGTCGCGCAGGCCGTTCCAGAGCACGGCCTGATGGCGGACGTCGCGGAGCGGGGGCGACATCACGTATTTGGCGCCTTCGAAATCGGGACGCTCGGCGTAGGATTTGTCGAGCAGCAGAAATTGGATGAGCGTCTCGATGTTGACCTTCACGCCGCGTTGGCGGGCGGCGATGGCTTCCTGCAACGCTTCCTCGCAGCTCAGGTGGACGATGTAGGTCGTCGCACCGGTGAGCTCGGCAAACGTCATGAGATGATGCACGCCCTCGGCCTCGACGCGGGGCGGCCGGCTCTCGTGGTGTTGACCGGGATCGGTTTTGCCCGCGGCGAGTAGCTCGCGACAGCGTTCGGTGACGAGCGTCTCGTTTTCGCAGTGCGCGGTCACGATCACCCCGAGCTCCCTCGCGAGCTTGAGCGTCCGATAGAGTTCGGTGTCGTCGATGCCGAAGGCGCCTTTGTAGGCGAGGAAGATTTTGAAGGAGCTGATCCCGCGGGCCACGATTTCGCGGAGCTGGGCTTCGGTCTTTTCGTCGAACTTCGTCACGCCCAAGTGGAACGTGAAGTCGCAGGCCGCGCCGTGGGCGGCCTTGGCCATCCAGAGATCAAAGCCGGCCAGCGTGTCCTCCGCCCGCATCGGGCAACACATCTCGATCAAGGTCGTGGTGCCGCCGACGAGCGCGGCGCGACTGGCGGATTCCCACGTGTCCTTTGCCTCCGTGCCCATGAAGGGCAGGTGCACGTGGACGTGGGGATCGATGAAGCCGGGGAAAACATATTTGCCCGTCGCGTCGATCACCTCGGCGCCGGCCGGGACGTCGAGCGACGGACCGATGCGGGTGATCGTTTCGCCCTCACAGCAGATGTCGGCGACGTAGCGCGCGTCGGGCGTGATGAGTTCGCCGTTTTTGATGAACAGGGCCATGGTTCAGGCGGGATGGCTGTAGACGTGGTCGATCCGCGCGGCGCCGTCGGCGAGGGAGTCGTCCCATTCCGGTGTGTCGATCAACGCGGCGATGGAGCGTGGTTCCGGCGGCGGGGAGCATTCCGGGCGGAGCGAGACCTGCCACCAACCGACGTCGCGCCACGCGCCGGCTTTGTAACCGACCCGGTCATACACCCCCACCGGCACCATGCCGACGCTCTCGTGCAGGGCCACGCTGGCGAAGTTGGGCAAGGTGATGCCGGCCAGCGCGCGAAAATAACCGAGTTCACGCAGGATCGTGAGCAAGGCGGTGTAAAGCGCCCGGCCGATGCCGCGGCGGTGATGATCGGAGGCCACGTAGACGCTCACGTCGGCGGCCCATCGGTAGGCGGCGCGCTCGCGGTGCGGCCCGGCGTAGGCGTAGCCGGCGACGGCTCCGCCCGGTGCGACGGCGACGAGCCAGGGGAAGTGTTGGAGCGTCCGGGTGATGCGCGCGGCGATCTCTGTGACGCCCGGGGCCTGCTCCTCGAACGAGACGTAACTGTCATTACAATACGGGGCGTAGATCGCCGCGATTTCCGCGGCATCCTCAGGAGTGCAAAGTCGCAACTTCATCGGGTCGGGCGCGGCTTAGCGGGCGAGCGCGTCGGATTGTTTCACAAAATCGTCGCCGGACCACTCGGCGTCGTTGGCCACCGTTTTTTGCGCATCGGCGGCCGCTTTTTGCGCGGCCTTGCGCGCGGTTTGGCGGACGACGAGGTCGGCGTGCGAGGTGAAGTAATCGAGGCTATGGCCCTTGAAGTCGGCGAGGGTTTCGAACTGGTGTTTTTCCATGAACGCGAGGAGTTCGTCGCCCATCGACTTGACGCAGCCGTAGCCGAATTTCATGACGCCGGTGCAGACCTGCACGGTGTCGGCGCCGAGCAAGATGAATTGAGCGGCGTCGTCCCCGCTTTCGATGCCGCCGATGCCGGAGAGCGAGCGATCGGGAAATTCGGTGCGGATCATTTGACCCAGTTCCATGACCATGCGCAGCGCGATGGGTTTCACGGCCTTGCACGAATAGCCGCCGGGCGTGGTGTAGCCCTCGACGGCAGGCTCGGGGCGCAGGGTGTCGAGGTTGACGCCCATGACCGAGCGGATCGTGTTGATGGCGCTCACCCCTTGGCAACCGGCGCGGAGGGCGGCGCGGGCCGGCTCTTCGATGCGCGTGATGTTGGGGGTCATTTTTGCCCACACCGGTTTTTTGGCGGCGCCCATGACCCACTGGGAAACCTCGGCGAGGATCTCCGGGTTTTGGCCCATGGCGGCGCCCATTTTGCGTTCGGGCAAACCGTGTGGGCAGGAGAAGTTGAGTTCAAAGCCGTCCACTCCGGCGGCTTCGCAGCGCTCCACGAGTTCGACCCACGCGTCCTGCTCGAATTCTTCCATGATGGAGGCGATGAGGATGCCTTCGGGATAGGCGTCTTTGCAGCGTTTAAACTCGTCCAACCAGATCGAGAACGGGCGGTCGCTGATGAGTTCGATGTTCTCCCAGCCGATGACCTCGCCGTTTGCGCTCTTCAGTTTGGCGTAGCGCGGGGAGACGTTGGTCACCTTTGACGCGTCGAGGCTGATGGTTTTGGCGATCACGGCGCCCCAGCCGTCGCGGAAGGCGCGTTGGATGACGCTTTGATTGGTGCCGGGAGGGCCGGAGCCGATGACGAAGGGATTGGGGAGGCGGAGACCGTCGACAGTGGTGGCGAGCGTGGGCATCGGAGATTCGAGAGGAGGCCGCTGGGGAGGACGGCTAATAGGGAAGGCCCCAAGGGCGGAACGGAGGAGCGGCCACCCGCCCGACACGGAGACCGCGCCGAGGACGAACCGAACCCAGACCAAGAGGGTGCGCCAAAAATGGAGGCCGCCGAGCGTGTCTCACGGGGAGATCGGTTCGGCGGGACAGCCAAAGCCGTCCACCCTGTAGTCTGGTTGATAAGTCCGCTAAACCGGCATCTTCTAGCAGGGGGCATGCCGGGAAGCATGAACCTTGCTGTCGCTTGGCTTATAATCGCCCCCATCTGCCGATGATGACCACCCTCGATCCCCACCGCACTCTCCATGAATTGAAGGAATTACGCGCGCTGACCGGCGACGCGGATGGTGCGCAACGGGTGGCCTTCACGCCGATCTGGCAGCGCGCGCGGGCGTGGTATCGGGCCAAGCTCGCAGCCTTGCCGGTCGAGGTGGAAACCGATCCGGCGGGCAACCTTTGGGCGACGTTGGCGGGGGCTTCGCCCCGAGCATTGGTGATAGGCGGACACATCGATTCGGTGCCTAACGGCGGCTGGCTCGACGGGTGCCTGAACCTCTTGGCCGGACTGGAAGTGATACGCCGGCTCGTGGCGGAAACCGAGGCCAGCGGGCGTCTGCCGCCTTGCACGGTGCGGCTGGTGGATTGGGCGGACGAGGAAGGGGCGCGTTTCGGCAAAAGCCTGTTCGGTTCGTCGGCCTGCTCCGGCAACCTCGACCTGGCCGAGGCGCGCGTCCTGAGGGACCGGAACGGCGTCTCGCTACCGGAGGCGTTGCACGCCTGTGAGCTCGACTTGGAGCAGGCGTTGGACGCGCAACGCGAACTCGCTTCGGCCGCCGCCTACCTCGAGTTGCACATCGAGCAGGGACCGGTGCTGTTGGATTTGGACAAACCGCTCGGCGCGGTGCTCGGGACGTTCGGGGTGGAACGTCACGCGATCACGTTTCACGGGCAGGCGGCGCACTCCGGTAGCACGCCGATGAACCGGCGGAAAGATGCGTTTTTAGCCGCCGCACTGATGGCGCCGGAGATCTATCGTATCACGGAGCGGCACGGGGGCGTATGCACGATCGGATCCTGCACGACGGCGCCCGGCATCGTGACGAGTGTGGTGGAGACCTGCCGCATCACGCTCGATCAACGCCACCTGGAGGCGGGAGCCTTGGCCACGATGCTGGCCGAGGCGCGGGCCGCCAGCGAACGCTTCGCGGGCGACGCGAAGGTCACGGTGACGTGGGAACGGCTTTGGCACATCGCGCCGCGACCCTTCGACCCGACGCTCATTGATCTTTGCGCTGAGGCAATCGCGGAAACCTGCGCGGGCGTCTCGCACCGTTTGCCTTCGGGGCCGCTGCACGACGCCGCCGAGGTGGCGGCGGCCGGCGTGCCGACCGTGATGATGTTTGTGCAAAGTCTGCACGGCATCTCGCACAACAAGATCGAGGACACGCGCGAGGAGCATATTTTGCAATCGGTGGCGGCCATGGACCGGCTGACGACCAAGACGCTGGCGTGGCTCGAGGCGGGCGGCGGCCGTTAGGGTCCGGGCTTTCCCCTTGTGCGAGCGCGGGCAGGTCATCTATTTCCTTAGCCCTTCGGGTGCCCGTAGCTCAGTTGGATAGAGCACTTGCCTTCTAAGCTAGTGGTCGTGGGTTCGAATCCCGCCGGGCATACCATTTTTATCTACGGATTTGTCGCGAGGCGGGCGATGTGCTCCGTTGGCGCATGGTTAAAATCACCGGCGAATATCAGGGCGAACTTCACTGCAGCGCGACGCATGGGCCTTCGGGTAACACCTTGGCCACCGACGCGCCGGTGGATAACCAAGGGCGGGGCGAGGCGTTTTCCCCGACCGATCTCGCCGCGACGGCGCTCGGAACCTGCATGGCGACGATCATGGCGATGGCGGCGCGCAAACGGGCCGTCGAACTCGCCGGGCTGCGCTTCGAGGTCGTGAAGGAGATGTCGACCGATTTGCCGCGTCGGATCGTGAAACTCACCTCGACCTTTTGGGTGCCGTTTCCGGCGGATCGTTTGCCGGCCGGCACCTTGGAACGGGCGGCCGAGACGTGCCCCGTCCACCAGAGTCTGCATCCGGCGATCGAGAAGGTGATCGTGTTTCACTACGCCGCCGCGTGAGCGGACAGGTGGGGTCGGCCGAAGAATGCTAATTGTCGCGGAGGGACGTCGTCCCGGGCTGACGTCTTACGCGCCGCTAAAGCGGTAGGTGGTGTTGAAGATCAACTGGATCGTTTCGGTCACGAAGACGCGCACCTTGATGTGACCCGAGAGGGCGTCGGTCGGGTCGGCGTGACCCTCGACCTTGCGTGGTTCGCCGTCGGTATTGGTGGCGTCGCCGGTGAAATAGACCCGTTGACCGGCCGCGAGTTGAGCGAGTTGGTCGTCGGTCAGGTTGATTTCAAGGCTGCCTTTCTCGTTCTGAAAAAAGAAGGGAAACACCTTCGCCGCGTAGGTGGTCGAGTAGGTCGCGCCGTGGCGGGCGAACTCCGGCATCGTGAGCGTGACTTTGCCGATATAGATGGACGTGCTCGCCTTGTCGACCGTCACCTGGGCGTAGGCGGGATCGAGGGGCGGTGGCGGGGGCGCCGGCGTTTCCTCCGCCCACGCGCGAGGTAGGACGAGCGTGCCGAGGAGAACGAGGCGGGCGAAAGCGGTTCGCATGGAAGGCTACGATGAGGGGCGCGGCGCGGTGGGCAAATGAAAGTGCGCATCGACGGCTTCTCGGGAGGCGGCGGCGGGGTGAGGCGACCCGATGAGCGGCCCCGTTTTCCCTCTTGCGCGGGACCGGGGGCGAGCGTGTGCTTGGCCGTCTATGGCGAAGGCAAAAAAGGCTCAGGCAACGTGGGGTGGGCGGTTCTCCGCCGGTCCGGCGGCCCTTATGTTGGAGTTCAGTGAATCGGTGTCGTTCGACCAGCGATTGGCGCCGTTCGACATCGCGGGCAGCAAGGCGCACTCGGCGATGTTGGCGCACGTGGGCCTGATCACCGCGAAGGAACGTGATGCCATTCACGCCGGGCTCGACGCCATCGGCGCCCAAATCGCCGCCGGCAAGTTCAAGTGGGATACACGTTTCGAAGACGTGCACATGAACATCGAGCAGGCGCTCACGAAAAACGTGCCGGCCGCCGCCAAGCTGCACACCGCCCGTTCGCGTAACGACCAGGTCGCGACCGACATGCGCCTCTTTTTCAAGCACGCCTGCACGGTGCTCGACGAAAAGCTCGCCGGCGTGCAACGCGCTCTCGTGGCTGTGTGCGAGCGGGACGGCGAGGTGCTGATCCCCGGCTATACCCATCTGCAACGCGCGCAACCCGTCTTTGTTTCGCATCATCTGGGCGCCTACCTCGAGATGATCGAGCGCGACCGGGGCCGTTTTGCGGCGGTGGCGGAGCACGCCAATTGGTGTCCGCTCGGCTCGGGCGCGATCGCCGGCACGACCCTGCCGATCGACCGGGAATTTTCGGCGAAGGCTTTGGGGTTTGTGGACAAAAAGGGTCGTCCGCAGGTCACGCAGAACTCCATGGATACCGTTGCCGATCGCGACCTGTTTGTGGAGTTTGCCACGGCCTGCGCGTTGTTCGGCGTGCACATGTCGCGCATCGCGGAGGACCTGATCATCTGGTCGAGCGGTGAATTCAAATTTGTCGATTTGCCGGACGCGTTTTGCACCGGTTCGTCGCTCATGCCGCAGAAGAAAAATCCCGACGCCTGCGAACTCCTGCGGGGCAAGGCGGCGCGCCTCCAAGGCAACCTGCAGACCCTGCTCACGATGACGAAGGGCCTGCCGCTCACCTACAATCGCGACCTGCAGGAAGACAAACCGCCGGTCTTCGACAGCTTTGACCAGACCGGGCTGTGCGCCGACGTGCTCGCCGGCACGCTCGCGGGCATGACGATGAATCGCGCCAAGTGTGCGGCGGCCGTCGCCGATCCGGCGCTGCTCGCGACGGACCTGGCGGACTACCTCGTCGAAAACGGCGTGCCGTTCCGCGAGGCGCATCACGCGGTGGGCGCGGTGGTGAAGTTGGCCGAAACCAACACCATGCCGTTGGACCAGTTGCCGACCGATGCCGTCATGGCGTTGCATGCGGGCTTCAAGGCAGATTGGGCCAAAGTGTTTGATCTTAAGCGCGCCATGGCCGCCCGCCGCGGCACGGGCATGCCCGGTCCGGCGCAGGTGAAAAAACAGCTCGCCCGCTGGAAGAAGCGCTTGGGGTGAAGCCAGGTGGTGCTTTTGCCACAGATGCCGCAGATGAACACGGATACGGAAAAGCTGTCTGGCCGGGACTCGGTCTGGGGGGCGAATTGATCTGTGAACATCTGTGATAACGGTGGTTTCAGCGGTTTGAATCGGAGCGCAGGCTGATGGCTTGGCCGCGATTGATTCCGACGGAGAAGACCGATCCCGAGCTGGCGCCGTTTCGGGGCGGGCTGCTGTTCGGCTTCTTCAATGCGATGACGTGGCAGATCGGCATCGGCACCCCCATGGTGCTGTTTGCCGAGATGCTCGGCGCGACCTCGTTTCAAGTCGGCTTGGCCTACTCGTTTGTGTTTATCCTCACGCCGCTGCAGGTGATCTCGACGTCGCTGCTTTCGCGTTTCGGTTATCAACGCGTGATGCTCACCGGTTGGGCGATCCGCAGTTTGTTTCTGGCGGTGCCGCTCGTGCTCACGTTTCTGGCGGCGCGGCTCGGCCCGCAGGCGTGGATGGTGCAGGCGCTCGTCGGCAGCGTGTTCTTTTTTTGTTTCTTTCGGTCCATCGGCGCGGCCGCGGTCATTCCGTGGCTCTACTCGATCCTGCCGGAAAAGGCGCGCGGCCGTTACTTCGGCAGCGACCAATACATCTCCGGCGTCGCCGGCGTGGGCACACTCATCGCCTGCGCCACCTTGTTCAATACGCTGCCCACCTACGTGGCGTTGAGCGTGGAATACGGCATCGCGGTGGTGGGATCGTTCTTCTCGTTTTATGCGTTGAAGTCGTTGCCCGACGGACCGCGGCCGGAGCCGATCAGTTTGATGGCGGTGTTTCGCGGCACGCCGCGGCACATGTTCACGGCGTCGCCTTTTCGGAGGTTTCTGTGGTTGGCCGTTTGGTATGCGGTCGCGACGACATCCATCCCGCCGTTCGTAGCCTACTACCTGAAAGTCGGACCGGGACTGGGCGCGGGCCAGATCATGGGCTTTGAGGTGCTGCGGTATTGTGGCGTGATCGCGGTGGCGTGGCTGATCCGCCGGCGGATCGATGTGACCGGCGCGAAACCGTTCTTTGTCGTGACGATGATTTTGTATGCGGCGGTCGCGATCTTCTGGCTGATTTTCCTGCAGGGCAGCGGACAATATCTGATCGGGGTTTACGTGGCCTATTTTGTCCTCGGGGGCGGCGCGGCCTGCTGGACGATCGCGAATCTGAACTACTTGGCCAAGGTCACGGACAACGCCGAACGCACGCTGATGGTGGCGGTGCAAGGGGCGGCCACGGCGTGCCTTGGCGGCCTGGCGCCGATCATGTGGGGCTTGGTGCTGAAACAGGAGGCGGCGGATGGCGGCGCATCGTTGGACGTGGGCATGTTCCGGTGGTTCTTTGTCGCAGTGTTGGTGAGTGCCGTCGTGCTGTCGTCGTTGTTGGCCAAGTTGCCCGAAGACAAGTCGGTGCCGGTGGATTCATTGGTGATCGGCAACGCGGTTTTTCGGCCGTTTCGCGCGGCGACGTTTCTGGTGCAGTTGATCGATCTGCGCACGCTCCGCGGAGGGCCCAAAGCCGTTGAAACGAGCAAGGACGACGCGGCGGAGGACGCATCATGAAGCCGATCCGGATTCTGGAAGACCGCGTGGCCAATCAGATCGCCGCGGGGGAAGTCATCGAACGGCCCGCCGCCGTGGTGAAGGAGTTGGTGGAAAACGCGCTTGATGCCGGGGCGACGCGCATCGAAGTGGAGTTTCGCCATGGGGGCCGTTCGCTGATGCGCATCGAGGACAACGGTCACGGCATGGCCGAGGAAGACGCGTTGCTGGCGATCCAGCGCCACGCCACGAGCAAGATCGCGCTGGCCAAGGATCTGGACGAGTTGGTCTCGTTTGGCTTCCGCGGCGAGGCGTTGCCGTCGATCGCGAGTGTATCACGTTTTACATTACAGACGCGCACGGCGGACACCGACGAAGGCACGGAGATTTTTGTCAACGGCGGCAAACTGGTGCACGTGCGCGCCTGCGGTCGGGCCGTCGGCACGCGCATCGAGGTCACGCACCTGTTCAACTCGGTCCCGGCGCGGCGGAAGTTTCTTAAGACCGACCAGACCGAGTCGGCTCACATCGTGGCCGGCGTGCGGCTGTATGCGCTGGCCTATCCGAATGTGGCGTTCTCGTTGATCGAGGACGGTCGCATCGTGTTTCGCTCGCCGGAGTGTCCGGGCCTGGGCGATCGGGTGGGGGAGATTTTTGGACGGCAAATCGCCGAAGGACTGGTGCCGATCGAGGCCGAGGAAAACGGGCTGACGCTGCACGGCCTCATCGGACGGCCCGGCGTCGGACGTTCGACGCGGCACGAGATGGTGATCTTCGTGAATCGCCGCCCGGTGGATTCACGAACGTTGAATTACGCGTTGATTGAGAGCTACCACGAGTCGCTGCCGAAGGGGCGTTATCCGGTGGCGTTTTTATTTTTTGGCATCAATCCGGCGGCGGTGGACGTGAACGTGCACCCGGCGAAACGTGAGGTGCGTTTTCGAAGCGAGTCGGCGGTGCGGAGCTTTGTGATCCGAGCGGTGCTGGCGCGGTTGCGGGAACTGGGACAGGTCGCTCCGGTGGTGGAATCGATTCCGCCGGCCGAGTCTCCGTCGCCGGTGCCCGCGCCGTCGTTGGCGCCGCGGGTGTTGCCGTCACTGCGGCCCGCATTCGCGTTGAGTAGCGAGGGCCGCATCGAGCCGGCGGACGCGAAACCGACTCCGACCTACAATCGTGGTGAGCCGGGGCCCGCGCCGGAGCCCGTCGGCCAAGCTCCGGATTCCGGAATCCAAAATCGAGCCTGGCGATTCGTGGGCGTGGCTCACGGCGTTTACGGCATCTTCGAAACGAGCGCGGGCGTCGTGTTGCTGGATCGGCGGGCGGCCCACGAGCGCGTGTGGTTCGAGCGCTTGCAGGCGGAGTTTACGGCGGGCGAGACCATGAGTCAGCGGCTGTTGCTCCCGGTGCCCGTCGAGCTCGATCCGGTGGCGACGGCGCTGTTATTGGATCGCCTCGAATTTTTGGGCCGACACGGTTTCGAGATCGGCGAGTTTGGACGCAATTTCTTCCGCATCGAGGCGGTGCCGGCGTGGATGGAACCGGCCGATGCCGAACCCTTTGTGCGCGATCTGCTCGGGGCGATCCGCGACGGGCGCGTGCCGGATGGCAATTTGGATTTGGCGCGTTCGGAATTGGCGCGCCTCGCCGCGACCAAAGCCGTGCGGTTGCCGGGCAAGGTGAGCGCCGAGGACTGGGAAGCGCTGGTCGGGCAGCTCTTCCAATGCCGCACGCCGCTATCGAGCCCGACGGGCCGGCCCACGCAAATCGAGCTCGGCCACGGCGAACTCAATCGCCGCTTCCAGCGGAGTTGAGCTGACGCACCGGGTTTTCTAACCACGAATGGACACGAAACGACTCCGCTGCCGCTCCGTCTCAAGCCATGATTCTGCGCGAAACGGTAGTGAAGCGATTCGTGCCCATGGCGGACTGTCGCTTCGCTTGAGACGTGGCTAGCTGCCGTGGAATTCGTGATTAGTTCGCCGCTTTGATGCGGTCCCAGGCGGCGGTGTATTTGGCGAGGTCGTCGCCGAGTTCGAGGGTTTGCTCGCCCTTGGGGAGCAACGCCTCGGGAACGAAGACGATCGGATTAGCCTTGATTTCGTCACTGAGGAGCGGATACGCGCCGGTGTTGGGGCAGAGGTAGTAGTTGAACTCGATGTTGCGGGCGGCGATGGCCGGATCATGGAGGAAGTTGATGAACTTCTCGGCGAGCGCGACATTCGCAGCTCCGGCGGGAATGGCCATGGTGTCTTCCCACATGACGAAACCTTCCTTGGGCAACGCGAAGCCGATATTGGGATCTTCGTTTTCGTCGATGACCTGCTGGATGTCGCCGCCGAAGGCGTGGACGACATAGAACTCTTTGGAGGCGATGCCGGCCTTGTAGGCTTCGGACTCGAATCGGGCGATGTTCCGCTTCCACGTGATGACGAGATCGGCGGCGGCGTTGATCTGCGCGTCGTCGGTGGTGTTGATGCTGAACCCGAGGGTCTTGAGGGCGGCACCGATGGTGTCGCGCGGGTCGTCGAGGAGGGTCATGCGGCCGGCGAGATCGGCGCGCTCAAACATGTGCCACGACGGTTCGAAGTCCTTCACCTCATCCTTGCGGTAGGCGATGCCGGTGGTGCCGCTCATGTAGGGCACGCTGTAGGTCATGCCCTTGTCGAGGGAGATGCTCGCGAGGAACTTCGGATCGACGTATTTGAGGTTGGGAATGTGGGCGTGATTGACCTTTTGCAAGAGACCGTCGTCGACCATCGCGTTGACCACGTAGCTGGATGGAAACACGACGTCGTAGCCGGTGGCGCCGCCTTGGAGTTTGGCGACCATGACCTCGTTGGAGTCGTAGTTGTCGACGATGACCTTGCAGTTGTTGGCCGCCTCGAACTCTTCGATCAGACCGTCGGCGAGATAGTCGCTCCAAATGTAGACATGGAGCTCGGCCTTTTTCGGGGCGCAGGAGGAGAGCAGCAGGGCGAGGCTGCCGAGGAGGCCGGCGAGCGCGAGGCGCGGGAGGTGGATTTTCATGTTTTGGTTTTGGTGAGGCGTTGGCTGGCCAGCACGATGAGGAAGGTGAGTCCCATAAAGAGCACGCTCAGGGCGTTGATGACTTGAGGGGAGCTGCGGCGCATCATGCTGAAAATCTTGACCGGCAGCGTGGTGTTGCCGGGACCGGAGACGAGGAACGTGATGACAAAATCGTCGATGCTCAAGGTGAACGCGAGCAGTGCGCCGGCGGCCAGGCCGGGGCCAAGCAGCGGCAGCAGAATCCGCCCCAGAATCGTGCCCCACCCGGCGCCGAGATCCTGCGCGGCCTCGATCATGGACTCGTCAAAGTCCTGCAGCCGGCCGAGCATCACCAGCGTTACATAACTCAGGCAGAACGTGGTGTGCGCGATGATGATGGTGGCGAGATTCAGCTGCACGCCGACGTTGACGAAGAGGAACAGCAGGCTGATGCCCATGAGGATGTCCGGCACCACGAGGGGCGCGTAGATCAGACCGTAGTGAACACGTTGGGCGCGCGTGCGGTAACGATGGATACACCAGGCGGCGAGCGCGCCGAGCACGACCGAGAGCACCGTCGAAATGAGCGCAATGACCAAGGTGTTCCACGCGGCGTCATGGATGTCGTCGCGTTGCCAGAGCTCCTGATACCAACGGAAAGAAAAGCCACCCCATTGCCCGCCGAATTTCGCGGCGTTGAACGACTGCACGACCAACATGCCGATCGGCAGGTAAAAGAAAACCAGGACCAGCAACGCCGTCCCGAACGGCACGCGACTCGCTTTCATCAGACGGCGCCTCCGTGGTCGTTGGCTGGCAGGTTGGGCCCGTCGCGTTCAGCGCGGCGCTTCAGCCAGGCGACGCCCAGCAGCGGCACGAAGATGACAAACGACAACACCGCCCCGAGCGCGGCGGCGTGAGGCAGGTTGCGATCCGTCGTGGCGCGTTGTGCGATCTTGTTGCCGATCATCTCGCTGGACGGCCCGCCGACGATGGCCGGAATGGCGTAGGAGCCGAGGGCGGGAATGAACACGATAAGGAATGCCGTGAGCAGACCGACGCGGATACCGGGCAGGAAGACGCCGCGAAAGGCGCGCCAGCGCGTGGCGCCGAGGTCGAGCGCCGCATCGAGCAGGGTGAAATCGAATTTCTCCGCCGCGGCGTAGAGCGGCAGGATGGCGAAGGGCAGGTAAGTGTAGACCAGCACCAACAAAATGGCGGTGTTGTTGTAGAGCAGTTGGGTGTTGGGCTCGGCCCAGCCGAGAGACACCGCGATGGATTTCACGTAACCATCCGGGTGCAGCAACGTGCGCCACGCGAAGATGCGGATGAGGAAGTTCGTCCAGAACGGCACGATGATGAGGAGCAGCACGCGCGACCGCCACTTGGCGTCGAGCCGGGCGACCCAGTAGGCGATAGGCACGCCAAATCCGAGGCACATGATCGTGGTCGCCGCGCTGAGCCAAACGGTGCGCCAAACGATGGCGGGATAGCTGGGATTCGCGAGGCCGCGCCACGTGTCGAGCGTCCACCCCTCGCCGACGCCGCCCCCCAGATCGGCCGGCTTAAACGAGAGCAAAAAGACGAGGCAGGTGGGCAGGGCGAAAAAAATGACCAGCCACGCGAAACTCGGCAGGCTCAAGGTCCATTCCAGCCAACGTGGCCGTTTCATGCGGAGCGTTCCTTTCCGGGGCCGGGAATCAGCGTGCCGTCGTCGGCATGCCAGCTCAGCCAGATCTCGTCTTTCCACGCGAAGGGTTTGGTATCCAGCAAACACTGACCGTGCTGTTGCCAAACCGTGAGCACGGTCGACGCGACCGTGACGCGATACTGCGTCCGCGAGCCCAGATAGATCACGTCTTCGACGATACCGCGCACGACATTGAGGCCGCGCACCAGCGGCGGGAGTTCGCGGGGCAAGGGGATCTTTTCGGGGCGCAGGCTGAGCGTCACGGAGGCGTGATCGACGACGCTGCC
>CAXBDS010000126.1:0-14978 GCA_963974355.1 uncultured Opitutaceae bacterium | reverse complement strand
GCAGCTCTTTCACGTTTTCCGCCAGCACCCGTCCGGTGACAGCCCCCGTCTCGTTGTCGCCCGTAATGAACAAATTCACGAGCGGATCCTGAAAGTTGATCGTCCAGGCGGTCATGATGTTCATCGGCTCCGATGCGGTGTGCAGCACGAAGGCTGCGAGCGCCCGCTTGAACAAACCATCGTGAGCCTCGGCCGGTTTGATCCCTTGGTCCGCAAGGTGCAGGTAGTAGTCGACGTAAAGTTCGCCCATATCCACCTCGGCGAGCATCACGTTGCGTTCGCGCACAAACGCCGTGCGCACTTCGATCCCGGATTCAGCCGGATTCACCGGCGTCGATTCATCTGCCATAGCCGCTACCATTCGCCGCTTTCGCCACTTGTCGAATTCCGAGTGGGAAACGAAGGCGAGAGCAGGACCATCGTTGGTTCACCGATCAGCTCATCCAAAAAACGGAGCCCGCCCGAGACCGTCGCCCCAGCCATTTTACCGTAAATAACTTGAACCGATCAGCCCCATTGGATTCAAGTCGCAGCGCGTTTAACCCGCCTGCTCCAATCATGAAACTCGGCCTTTTTCTCCTCACTCTTATTCTCGCGGGATCCGGGGTTCAGGCCCAAACCATCGGCGTTTCCACGCTTCCCGGCACCCCCGGAGGCAGTGTTACCCGAAATTCCGGCGGCGCCTTCGCCCAAAGCTTCACCACCGACGGCAGCGCGGCCGCCTTTGACCTCATTTCCATCACATGGAAACTCTATGCGAGCGGAGGATCCAACAGCGGTTTTTCGCTCACCTTGATGGCCAACTCCGGATCGAATCTTCCGGGCGAGGTCCTTGCGACCCTGAGCGGTCCGACCAGCCTCTCAGGTTACGCTGAAAACGTTTTTACCGCCACCAACGTCACGCTCGCCGCGAACACCCGCTATTGGTTTTCCGGAACATTCACCTCGGGTGACGGCGACATAGCCTACTATTACACCACCGGAGGATCCACGGGAGACTGGACCCTTTCAGATACCGCCACCTCAGGTGACGGCACGACTTGGTTTAGCCAGCCCTCAGGCAGCAACACCATCTTTTCAGTGCAGGCCACCAGTGCGATCCCTGAACCGGCGAGTGCCACCGCCCTCCTCGGCGTGGTGGTGTTGGGCGCGGTCTTTACGCGCCGCCGCCCGCGCGTCGCATAGCGGCAAGGGCAATCGCTTCCAACAAGGCTCGACGCTGTCCATCGTCGGCCGCAAGCGCCGCCGGCTTGCGTCGCAGTTCGAGCACCCCGTCTCGCCGCACCAGAAGTCCCCAGCCCGCCGGGATCTCGCCTGCGGCGTAGATATCATCCTCAACCACGAGATAGAGAAAGTCCGCGCTGCAGTAGCGCAGCATTTTCGAGAACTTGGTCCCGGACTGCTTCCGGTCCTGCAACGCGGCGATCTGGGCCAGCAATCCGTGATACCCTCGATGCTCCAGCCCGCTGAAATCCCACGCGTCATAGTCCGGCCACAACGCTTCGCCTCGCCGCAGATCGGGCCGATGAATCGCGAGTAACTGTTCCAAGGCGTCGCGTCGCTCGACCGCCGCCGCCAATTGGCCACGCACCGTCGCATCGTCGTGGGCGTCTTTGCGCAGATCGGCCCGCGCCTGCTTGCACTCGAACAGCGCGCACTTCGCGGCCGGGCCCCGCCCGATCGCCGCCACGTCAGCTCGATAACCGCTTCGCGGCACCCGGACTTCCGGCGCCGCAATCGGAAAGCCATGCGCCCGCGCCCAAGCCAGCGCCAATGCCTTGAGTTGACGGTGCGCGGCTGTCTCGCCCTTTGCCCTCGGGGCGTTGCTCGTCGGGTCTACCATCTTGCGTCCCCGATCCTAGTCCTAACCTGGGACAAGCGTTGTCCCTTGCCCGCGCTCAACGCGCCGCACGCAGTTTATCGATTTTCGGACGGATCACCGCCGCACAGTAACCCGCGTTGGGGTTGCGGGCGAAGTAATCCTGATGATAGGCCTCCGCCGGGTAGAACTCCGCCAAGGGCTCGATCAAGGTCACGATGCCCTCGCCCCATCCCGGATTAGCCCGATCGCGCGAGGCCTCCGCCGCAGTTTTCTGGGCGGCGTCCGCATAAAGGATAATTGAACGATACTGCGGCCCACGATCCGCGCCCTGTTGATTGAGCGTGGTCGGGTTGTGCACCTTCCAAAAGTAATCGAGCAACCCGTCCAACGTCACCACCGCCGGATCGAATTCGATCCGAATCACCTCGGCATGGTCGCTATCGCCCGAGCACACCTCTGGGTAGGTGGGATTGATCGACGTGCCGCCCGCGTAGCCACTCGTGACGGCAACGACCCCCGGCAACAGTTTATAGGCCGCTTCGGTGCACCAAAAACAGCCACCGCCGAGAACCAAACTTTGTTTCGTAGCGCTCATGACACATCCCGTTATCGCGCCCTCGGCGACAGTGCAAATCACCCCGGCACAATTCGCAGGCGCGGACCCTGCCCACAAAAAAGCCGCGGGAGGTCATCGCCGCGGCTTTCGTAAATCAGAGAGGGCAGGTTCTAGACCGCCGACGACAGGGAAGAGTCCCGGGGCTGGTATCGACGACGGCAAGCGAGCATACCCACAAACATCACGCTGAAGAGCGCCGCCGCCGTGCGAGACTCCGGAATCGGCGACACGTAGGGAGCGACGACGATCTGCGAAAAGCCCCAGTCCTGATACGAGAGGGAATAGGCCCCATTGGTCGCGCCGGCCGTGGCCAAAGAGTTATAGTCGGTCACTCCGCCGAAAATCGTGGCCGCGCTGCCGTAGGCAAAGGTGGTGCTGGGAATCACACTCGCGATCCCCACCCCCGTCGCCGTCGACGTGTTAAGGATGAGCGCATAGGTTTTGAGCGGATCCGTCGTGTAGTTCAGATTGAACTGATAGTCGAAGCCGGTGTGGCTCGTGCCGTTGGAATCGACGAACGTCGTCGTCCAATCACCCGAAGCGGGGACCGAAACCACGCCGCCCGAGCCCAACGTCATCAGTTGCGCCCCGACCACCGCGTTGGTGCTGGAATCCCACTCGGCAAAATAGGCGTTCACCGAAGAAAGCGTGGAAGAGGACGACGCTGTAAACCGGAACGTCATACTCTGGATCTCAGTCACGTTGCTGAAGGTCTGCACGTAAGCCGCATTCGCATTAAGCGTCTGAACCGAGCCGTTCCACGTGGATAGCGTTTCGTAGGTCACGAGCTGAGCCGACGAGGTCGCAGCCAAGGCCGACAGCCCGAGCAGCACCGCAAGAGGAGTGAGCACTTTGGAGAACTTCATCGGGGATGATCAAAACTTAGGGCCGAGTGGCGGTCAATTTAAGACCCCACCCGAATAGGCATGATCATTACCCATCGCCAGGGTAAGTAGTTTTACGTCAAACAACGGACATTGTCAGGGCGCCGGCGTCGCCAACAATCGCCGCGCCCCCGCCAAAACCCGCTCAATCGGTTCGTGATCAAAGACCGTAAAGGTGAGCAGCTGCGCCGGTTGATCGCGTTGTGCGTTCCGCACATCGATCCATCGCTGCCGCAAGGCCTGCCACCACGTGGCGTTCTCCGAACGCGCCAACGGCTCCCCTTTCCACGGGTCCCAGATCATGAACACCACGGTCATATCTTCTCCAGCCCGCACAAATCGGTAAGCGTGAAACGGCAACGCATACCCCTCCCACTCCAACTCGGTCACGCCCAAGGAGTCCGTCAACACCGCGCCTCCATACGGCAGACACACGGTCGGATTATGCGCAAACGGGACGAACCGCGCGCGCTGTCCCCGCCGCCATTCCACATAGTAGGCGGAGTAGCGTCGGTCTCCCGCCGTCCACGCACCCGCAAGATACGCGTCCGGCTGAAGCGTTTCTTTCGCGAGATCCCCCAAGGGTTCCGCTCGGTAGGTGCCGAGATTCGCAGGCATGGCCACCGTCCATTGCCATGATTCACCCGCATGCGTCCGGGACGCCGAATCATACCAGCGATCCACGAGGTAAACCGTCAGAAGCGCCCCTCCCGCAGTCCCAGCCAACCAAATCACGCGAGTTCCCCTCAGCCCACGTGAAAGCGGCGCCACGCGTGCAGGATTCACCACCGCTGGCGCCGACCGACCTCGCCGCCACAACAGCGCGGTCACCACTGTCAGCGCCAGGGAAATCATCATGGAAACCCAACCGGCGGTGTCGTGAACCCGCTCGACATTTCCCGGCCCTTGGGTCGCCGCATAGGCGAGAAAAAATACCCGGCCCGCGTTACCAACCACGGCCGCGCCCAACGACACCCCAACCAAGGCCACTCTCCGTCCCCAGCGAAATCGCGACCATTCACCCAAAAAAAGCGCCAACATGACACCCGCCTGCAGCGAACGAATACCGCCACAGGCCTCGTCGATGCCGACCCAATCATTGGCCAGCCGCACACTCGTGCCAACCGCCAGTGCCGGAGCCCCCATCAAGTTGCAAACCTCCGCCGCGAACTGGGCGATCACGGTGCGCAGCGGCATGATGATGCCACTCTGAATCGCCGCCGGCCAAGGCACGACGGCAGGCAACAAACCCAGGGGCGCCGCCACCCACCCCACGCCCGCCCGACCGCCCAGCTTAGCCGCCGCATAAAGCACCAGTCCAACGATCACGATCACGTGAGCGCTCAATGCCAACGACCACAGGGGATACGGCACCAGAAACAACTGCAGGCCGGCGTCCGCCGTCACCGCGCCCACTGCGATCACGCCGTCAACGATACCCACCGGCGCGCGGGCGCGCCAAACCGGACGCTCAGCCCAGCGCTCATACCACAGAAATCCCATCAATACCGGCGCCGCCCACCCGTGGCCCAAATCGGGCGCCTCATGCCAGGCCGCAGTCAACGGACGCAGCAAGACATACCCCGCAACCAGGGCCGGCGTCGCGAGGATCCACGTAAAGCATTCCCTGGAGCCGGAGGCCGGTTCTGCACGGATACTCATGGCGCCGCCGGCACCGCTTCGATGGCTTCCCCTTCGGCCGCTCCCGCCCGCTCGTCCTGACGAGCCTTCAGTTCGCCAGCGCGTATTGATCGATCTAATACATCGGGCGCGTTGGCGAGCAATTGTCGCTCCTCGTCCAACATGTCCGCACCTTGGGCGGCTCGACGAAAATGTTCCATCCGCTCCCGATCTCCGGCCACCGCATAGACGTAGGCAAGGTAGGGGGCGCGCGCCGCTTGCGCTTTGAACGCGGCGGGAATCGCCTCGGCCACCGCGACGGCTTCCTCCCCGCGGTCAGCCTGCGCAAGGGCGAAGGCATAACCGGTCGCATAGTTGGGATTTTCGGGCTCCGCCTCGTGCAGGCGGCGCATGATATCTTTCGCGTCGCCCCAAGTGCGCACCGGTTCCAGCAACAAGGTCAGCAAGGCCCAATCGTGATCGTAGCGCGCCACCCCGGGATGCTGGGTGCGCAATTCAAGCATCACATCACGCATACGAGCGGGTTTCCCCTGACTCCGATAAACGGTGAACAGGCGTTGATGAGCCCAGGTCTGATCGGGGGCGAGATGGGCGATCCGCCATAACGTGTGCTCGCTGCCCGGTTCGTATGACCACGTGGCCGCGAGTCGCAACAGGACCCGCAGCCCCGACAAATTCCCCCCGGCCGAATCGATCGCTTCGTCCCACAGATCCGCCCGCAACCCCGGATTGTCCCGCTGGGCGAGCACGCGGGTGGTCATCGCCAACTCGACGGTCACCGGATCGATCGTTCCCCAAGCCCCCGCATTCAACAACGTCGCAAGGCGGTCCCACTGCTTGAGCACCGCCGCGATCTCGGCCTCGATCTCCTTCACCTCCGCCGCGCCAATGAGCTCGACGGGCAAATTTTCCCGCCACGTATCCGCCGCGTCCGTCCGCCCTTGGACCAACAACCAACGCAGGTATTGGCGCGCATTTTCGGCGTCGCTTCGCGCAGTCGGTTCCAGCTCCGCACGGATCTCTTCCAGCGGGCGCTTATCGACCAGCAGAGCGATGTTGGCCCGCGTGAGCCGATCCTCAAAGGTGCTGTCCGCATCGCTCACCGCTTCGTCCGACCACCGGCGCGCGAGATCGTAATCGCGCACCCGCAACGCGTAGCCGGTGAGTTCGCGCGCCACACGCAAGTGGTAGGCCGGCAGCCGGGCGAAATCGATCAATGCCGCCCGCGCCGCTTCCACCCGTTTCGCATCGGGATGTTGCAAGTGGAGCAACGCTTGCGAGACGCGCAGCGAATCCCCGTCGCCTTCTTTGCTCCGCAATTGGTCGAAGAGCATATCGGCCATCGGCGCGTTACCGGTGGCCAACGCAAACGCCAGGGAGGCTTGAAGACCCGCATCCGTGCTGGCCTGCTCCGGCGTCATACCGCTCATCGCGTCGCGCGCCACGTTGATATCGCCAAAGGTCAGCGCGGAGCGCACCCATGCCGAACGGTCCTCCGCCGAGTCGGGCACCATCTGCACGACCTGCCGGCGCAGGCGGACGGCGGCCGGTTCATGGACTTGCTCCAACATCTCCGCCGCCGTGCGCCACGCCGCCGGATTCCCCGGCACCGCGTCAAACGCCACGTCGAGCGCGAGCCGGGCATTCTGCGGGTCACGTTGCTCCAGATAGGCCTTGGCCTGCGTCAAGGCACGCTCTTGCTTCCACCGTTTGTAACGTGGCAGTCCCCGCGTCAAAAGCACCACACCGAGGATCAAAAGGCCTGCCACGACGGCGAGGCCGACGAATAATTTCGTCCGATTACGACGTCTCGATTGCAGAAGTAAGACCATGGGCATCGGGAAATGCGCAGCTCCGTGCGCGCGTCTCCCGTCAACGCAGATGGCAATTTCTCCCGATCAAGTCTAGGGACTTTATCCTGGCTAAGCTAATTTCGACCAGACCATTGAGTAGATCCACTCAGGCCTACCTCCGATCGCCAAAGATAGGCCGCCGGGCTAACGAGAGAGTTTGCGATACTTGATGCGATGCGGGCGCTCGGCTTCCTTGCCCTTGCGCCGCTTAAAATCTTCCAAGTAGGCGGTGTAATCGCCCGCAAACAAGTGCACCGTGCTCTCGCCTTCGAAGGCCAGAATGTGCGTCGCCACGCGGTCGAGGAACCAGCGGTCGTGCGAGACGACGACCGCGCACCCGGCGAAGTGCTCCAATCCTTCCTCCAGGGCTCGGATCGAGTTCACGTCGAGATCATTGGTCGGCTCGTCGAGCAGGATCAGGTTGGCCCCTTCCTTCAGGAGACGCGCCAAATGCACCCGGTTGCGTTCCCCGCCCGAAAGCACGCCCACCTTCTTCTGCTGGTCCGCGCCGGTGAACCCAAACTGCGCGCAATACGCCCGCGCGTTCACCTCGCGTTTGCCGAGCTGCAGGATCTCGTTGCCGCCGCTGATCGCCTGAAAAATCGTCTGCCCGTCCGGCAGGGCATCGCGGGATTGATCCACGTGCGCGATTTTCACCGTATCGCCCACCCGCAGCGTGCCCGTATCCGGTTTCTCAGCACCGGTGATCAGGCGGAACAAGGTCGTCTTGCCTGCACCGTTGGGACCGACCACGCCAACGATGCCACCGGGCGGGAGCGAGAAGGTGAGATTCTCAAATAACAGCTTGTCGCCGTAGCCTTTCGCCACGCCTTCCGCCTCGACCACCAGCGTGCCGAGCCGGGGGCCGGGCGGGATGATGAGCTCAAACTCCCGCTCCTGTTTCACCGTGTCCTCCTTCAGCATGGATTCGTAGGCGTTGATTCGCGCCTGCCCTTTCGCCTGACGGGCGCGGGCCCCCTGACGGATCCAAGCGAGTTCACGCGCCATCGCTTTTTGACGGCGATCTTCCGTGCGTTGCTCGATGGCGAGTTTGCGCTGCTTTTGCTCCAACCAGCCCGAATAGTTCCCTTCCCAAGGGATGCCGTGGCCGTGGTCCAACTCAAGAATCCACCCCGCGACGTTGTCCAAAAAGTAGCGATCGTGGGTCACTGCGATGATCGTGCCGGAGTAACGTGAGAGGTGCTGCTCCAGCCACTGCACACTCTCGGCGTCCAGGTGATTGGTGGGTTCGTCGAGCAACAGGATATCGGGTTTCTTCAACAGCAGCCGAGCCAACGCCACGCGGCGCCGTTCGCCGCCGGAAAGGTTGTCCACCACCGTATCGCCCGGCGGACAACGTAGCGCGTCCATCGCCATTTCCACCTGCGGCGCCACGTCCCAGGCATCCAGCGCGTCGATCTTTTCCTGCAGGTCGCCCTGCTTCGTCATGATCGCGTCTTTCGCCGCGTCGTCTTCCGCCTCGTTGATCTCATCCCACGTCGCGTCATACGCCGCCACCAAATCGGTGAGCTCCTTCACGCCTTCCTCAACACACGCCCGCACCGTCGATCCGGCGGGCAAATGCGGCTCTTGTTCAAGAAAACCGATCGTGTAGCCCGGATCAAAATGCAGCCGCCCGTCGATCTCGGTATCGATCCCGGCCAAGATGCGCATGAGCGATGATTTGCCGGAGCCGTTGTAGCCCAACACACCGATCTTCGCGCCGTAGTAGAACGACAGCGAGATGTCGCGAAGGATCTCCTTGCGCTCGATTTTCTTCGAGACGCGCATCATGGAAAAAATAATCTTGGGCTCGGCGGGTTTGGCCATGGTGCCCACGTGATCAGGGTTTTGTGTCCGACTCAAGCCGCGCCAAAAAACTCAGCGCCGCCGTCCGGTCTGCCCCGCACATTTCCTGCGTCGGCCGCAGGCTGGCGCAAACAGCCGGCCGTTCGGGCTGCCCGAAAATCGCGCATCGCATGTCCGGCAACAACTGCACGCAAGCCACGCCCGCCGGCTTGCCGTTCGGCATCCCCGGGATCGGCGTGGAAATCGAGGGCGCAATGCAACACGCCCCGCAGCCTTCGCGACAGGTCATGCTCACCGGAGGCCCAACTCCACCTGCGAGGCCCCGGCTTTGATCGGTCGCAGCGACACACGCGCCGTCAGCGAGGAATCGAGGGCCCCCAGTCTTTCCTGCACCGCGATGGCTCGCGCGTTGGCGAGTTCCCGCAACGCCTCCTCCGTCACCTCGATGGTCGCAAGCAGACGCGCTTCCATCGTCGCGACCGGCAGGGCCGGCACCGTCGTCACCAATGCTGGCGCCGCCACGGGCGGGGGTTCCGTCGCCCCCGATCTACCCGCGAAAACCGAGCGTAGCCACCCCACCAAGGTTTCATTGTCGATTGGCGGGGCGGGGGAAACCGGCGCCGAAGCCGCCGCCCGCGGGGTGCCGGCAGTCGCCATCGCCATCGCCGTGATCTCCTCGGGAAATGCCTCCGCGAACAGCCGGCCGATCGCCGCCGAACGTTCGGTTTCACTCGCTTGGAACGCTTCCGGCATAGGTATCGGCGCGCCGCTCCGCCCCGCCTGGGCCTGCCACGCAGCCCGTCTCACGCGCGTATCCAGTTCCTGTTGACGCAAGGCGGCGGCATCGGCCGAAGGCTCATACGCCCCCGTGATGTCCAGGCCCAGCTGAGGTCGCGCCGCCAGCGCTTCCGCGAGCGTCTGCAGATTCGACTGCGCCTCTGCATCCAGCGCCGAACTCCCGGCAGTGAAGGCCTGAAGGGCCAGATCATCAGTGCCCTCCCCGACCAAGGCGCCCAACAAGGCAAACGGCGCCGTCGCCGCCTTCGTCAGCACATTAACCAGCACCCGCCCCACGACCCGCCCGATGCGGAAATTCGGGTCGTCCAGCTCACCTTCCACCGGCAGATCAATCACGATCTGGCCCGCCCGATCTTTGAGCAACGCCACCGCCAGCGGCACCGGCAACGCCGTCGCATCCGGCCCCGGGGCACGTGCTCCCAAATTAAAACCCTCCATCGTGACCAACGTATCACTGTCGAGCACGCGGTCGTTCAACCCGACGTGCGATGCCCATGACATGCTCCCTCCTTCGAGTTGATACCCTGCATACTTTGCGAAATAGGCCCGCAGCGGGCGCAAATCCATCCGTTCAAGATCGACCGCCACGTCCATGAAGGCCGGCTGCCCGACCGGGTTAAACCGCCCCTGCAGGGTCAACGCCCCGTTGCCATTCACCTTTGCCTCCAAGTCGAGCTCCCCCTTCGTCGGATTCTCCGACGAAAACCCGCGCAATGTCCCTCGCCCCTCGCTCAGACTCAACCTCGCGGCGGGATTGATTGTCCCATCGGTGAAGCTCACGGCCGCATTGCGCCAAACCACTTCTTCCACCGCGACGTGTATTTTTTCGGCCGCGGGCCCCGTCACCCCAGAGGTATCCGCCGCCCCGCGCGGCAAAAGCACGCCCCAATTTTGCGCCCCGTCCGCCGCCACCGCCAACCTGAGCTGGGGATCAGACCACGTGACCGTCGCAACTTTCACCGCCAGCGGGCGCAACTCCAACTTCAAACCATCAAAACGCAACGCCGTCCATGACGCCAACGTGGTCTCCGCACCCGGCGGCCCCACGGCAAAATCCGTCACGCTCGTCGTGCCGGAAAACGAAAGCGCGGGCCATACCCCCGCCACGCGTCCATCCGCCGCCACGACGCCACGCTGTATCCGCCCGTCCACCACACCGGCCAGGTAGGCGCCCCACGGCGCGAGTGCGACTCCGTCCAACGCCACCGCCATATCCAGTGCCCCCCGGCCCATGTTCACCGTTCCTTCGGCGCTCAACGTCCCACCGGTCGTGAGCCGTCCGCCCACCGCAACCGGAACGGCGTCATCGCTTGCCGCACTGGAAAATGTCCCCGCCGCCAATGAAAGCGCATCCACGCCGGTCTTCCGAGACTGCGGCAAGGTCGCGTCCGTCCAACGCAAGGCCAGGCCGTCAATGGCCAGTTTATCCACCCGCACGGAGGGCGACATCAAGGCCGCCTCGCGGTCCGCCGCCAAACTTGCCGCCGTCGCCGAACGCGGCCACCAGTCGAGCAGGTCGATCCCGTTCGCCGTATTTACCGCCTCAATACGTCCGCCCGAGACCTTGACCTCCCCGATCTGCAGATGACGCCGCATCAAGTCGGCCGTGACGGCGTTTAGCTCCAACTCACGCAGTTGCACCTTCGGCGTGGCTTCACCCGGATCGGCCAGGGCGAGTCCGGCCAGCCGCACCCGGCCCTCTGTCCAACGCAACGCCGGTGCCGCCCCCGCCCAATCGAGTTCGTAGTGCCCCGCCACGTCGAGGGTGCCGGCTTGCACCTCGCCGCGAAAGTGGTGGGGCGCGTAGGACATGTATTGCGGCAGCGAGATACCGTTCAGCTTGAACTCTCCCGACGAACGCCCTTGGGCAAACGACAGAGTGCCGCGCCATGCGAGGCGTTCGCCAGCCGCCGTGCTCGCCTCAAACAGATACGGCGAGGTCTCGTCGCGCGTGGTGTGAAACCCCTCCACCGTAAACGTGAGCGGGCCGATTTCCTTCGCGAACAAACGCCCGCCGCTCACGTCGGTAAAGTTTAACCGGGCGCCATCAATCACGAGGTGATCCACGACGATCTGCCGCGCCCACACCGAAACGCCCCTTTCCGAGGCGTTCGCCTCCGGCCACAAATCGGCGACATTCAGGCTCCCGTTTTCCGCCCGCCGCAGGTGCCCGGAAAACCCATTCAATTCGATCGCCTGAAACCGCCATTCGCCAACCACGAGCGACCACGCGTCAAAATTCACGTAAAGACGCTGCCACGCGACGAGCGGCGAACCGTCCAGATCGTTCGCCGCCAGGCCTTCAACCGTGGCGGATAAGGCCAGCGGATTGAGCCGCACCCGCTCCACTGTCACCCGACGGTGTGAAGCCTCCGAAAGACGCGTTTCCAGCCGGCTT
The DNA here is from genome assembly GCA_963974355.1 of uncultured Opitutaceae bacterium. Lineage (GTDB taxonomy): Bacteria > Verrucomicrobiota > Verrucomicrobiia > Opitutales > Opitutaceae > Actomonas. The sequence goes on along the minus strand of CAXBDS010000126.1, from coordinate 3,157 downwards.
CGCACCAGCGGCGGCAACCCGAAAAAAACCAACGCGACCCAAGCCACCACCGCGATCCCGCCGCCCCCAGCAAGCCGCCTGCGCCGCCGATGCTTGCGCCGACGCGCCTCCGCTGTCGCACGGATATCCTTGATGGTCGGGGTCTTCACGCAGGCGACCCTAGGGCCGGGCTTCACCGCGGCAAGCCGCCGAACCGAGATTTACAATCCTTGCACAACCTCGATCACCTGCTCGCCGTGGGCTTTGGCGTCTACCTTTTCGATCACGGCCAACACCTTGCCTTGCGGGTTCAGCACGTAAGCCGAACGCGCGGGACCTTCGAAGGTTTTCCCATACATCGATTTCGTGATAATCGCATCGACCGCACGGGCAAAACGATCCTCCGGATCACTGACGAGCGCGTAGGCGATGCCCTTCTTCGCCGCATATTTCCGGTGCGATCCGCAGCTGTCGCGACTCACCGCGATGATGTTATAACCCAGTTTATCGAGCGGCTCGGTCGCGGCGATCAGCCCGCTGTTCTGCTTGTCGCACGAACCGGTGTTGTTGCGCATGTAGATCGACACGACCGTCGGCCGCGTCAGCAGCTCGCCCAGTGTCACGCCCGCGTCTTCATCGCCGCGCACCACTTTGAGCTCGATCGCTAGGTCAATCGTATCGCCGGGTTTGATCATGCGCGAAACGGTGCGCGGCCCGCCCGGCGCGTCAAAGCGTCCCCCTAAAAAAACTGCGATTCGCCGCGACGTCTGATGAGCCGTCGCCCCCTGCCCCTGCCGCCCTTAAATGTGTTTCGAATCCGCCTCGTCCTTGGCGACGTAACCGGAGTCCTGCCGCTGGTGATTGACCGCGTTCTTCTTCAGGTAGGCTTGGTAAACATCATCAGCCGTCATGCCGAGAGTCTGAGCGAGCGAAACCAGAAAATGAAATAGATCAACGACTTCCACCTTGGCGTTCTGCTCGTCGAATTTCTGATACTTCGCCCACCACTTCCACGGCACGCTGTCGATCAGCTCAGCGGTCTCCTGCTGCATAGCCCGCGTGTAGTTGAGGATCCACTTGGCTTTTTCCTCATCAGTTGGCGGCGGCAACGACACGCCGATGCGCTGATTCAAGACGTCCTGCATCTGAAAAATCTCTTCGAGCTTGTCCATTTCGCGCAGGCTGGCGGAGGCCGGCCGAAGCGCAAGTGACAAGTCCATGGCGGCTTCTGCAAAAAAATGGAGTTGCCCGTCCCCGCGCTCTGCGAGACGGTAAGCCCTTGATGCCCGCGTCGAGCGCCGTTTTGCGCTCCGCCCGAGGCACCTGCGCCGCTCCCTGTTTTCACGGGCTGAGCGCGTTTCAACCAAAACCAAAGTAGAAAGACATGTCCGAAAACAACCCGTCCGGCCCAGAGTCCGGCGCACCCGCGCCCGAGACCCCCGCCGTGACCCCCAGCGCGCCGACCGCGCCGGTCGCCGAAGTGCCCGCCTCGTTTGGCGCTGGCCGCGGCACTGGCCTCGCGCGCGGTCGGCGGAAGCCGGCCCCCGCGGCTCCCGCCGCTTCGTCCCCCACCGCCGCCTCTGGCAGCTATAAACCCACTGCCGTCCAAATCGTGACGGTTGAGTCCGAATACAAGAATCCGTTCGCTCCTGAACCCACGGCGGAGGAAAAGCTCGCGGCGTCGACTCCGGAACCTGCGGCGGCTCCCCTGCCTGCCCCGGCGCCCGTGGCTCCGACTCCTGTCGCCGCTCCGGCCCCCGAGCCGGCCCCGCAAGCCGAGGTTGCCCCGCAACCCGCTCCGGCGAAGGCCAAACCGGCCGCGCCTAAGCCCAAGGTGGCTCCCATCGAGGACAAAGCGTCCGAGCCGGCTGTTAAGGCCGAGCTCAACATTCTGCCTCCGGCCAACGCCAATCGCGCGTCCGAAAGCTGGGAAGCCCCGTCGTTCCGTGCTGCCACGCAGCAGGCGACCGATCGGCCGACCTTCAGCCCGACTCGCCGCAGCGATGCACCCATGATGGAGTCCGGCGAACCCGCATCCGGCCCCCGCGGCAATGATCGCGGCGACCGCTCCCGTCCGCCTCGCCGCGGCCGGGGTGGCCGCGAGGATCGTCCCGCCCGCGAGTCCCGCGAACCTCGCACGCCGCGCGAGCCCCGCGCTCCCCGTGAGCCCAAACCCATGCCGACGCCGGCTCCCGTTCCTGAACCCAAGCTCGTGAAGGCCAATGGCGGCGGCGTCATCGGTTGGATCAAGGGGCTCTTCACCGGCCCCGCCGAAACCGAAAAACCCTCGACTGACTCGAATCGCCGCGGCGGCGAACGAGGCGGTCGTGGTGGTCGCGGCGGTCGCGGCGGCAATTCCGGCGCTGGCGAAGGTGGCCGCGGTCGCGGTCGCGGCGGCCGAGGTGGTCGGGGTGGCAACGGTGGCGGTGGCCGCGGTCGTTCCGACGGCCCGCGCCCCGCAGGCACCAGCCCCGACGCGCCCCGCGCCCAGCAGGAGGGCGAACCCGGCTCCGGCCCGCGTCGTCGTCGTCGCGGCGGTCGCGGTCGTCGTCGCGGTCCCGGCGGCGACGGAGGCAACGGCGGTGGCTCGAGCGATTCCGCTTCGAGTTAAACCTTGCCAAGCCCTCGCGCCCTGCGCGCATTTCTCAAGGCGTCCGTCTTCCGACGGGCGCCTTTTTTTGGGCCCATTTCCGCGCCGCATCACCCGCTTTTCACGCTTCCACCATGGCCGATCTCATTGTTCACGGGGGCAATCCCCTCGCCGGCACCATCACGCCTTCGGGCAATAAAAACTCCGTCCTCCCGATCTTTTGCGCGACGTTGCTCACCGACGAACCGGTGACCTTACGCAACGTTCCCGATATCACGGACCTCAATCGGCTCGTCGATTTCTTCCGCGAGCAAGGCTCGATGGTCGAGTGGGACCGCGCCGCTGGCGTCATGCAGGTCGAGCACCGCGGTTTCCGTGATACGCTGGCCAACGACGAATTGCCGCAAAACATGCGCTCGACCGTCCTGCTTTACCCGGCCCTGCTCCACCGTTTGCAGCGCATCACCGTCCGCTCCAACGCTAAGGGCTGTTCGCTCGGCGTGCGCGAGATCGACCCGCATCTCGATATCCTCGCCGCCCTCGGCGCCATCATCGACAACGAGGAACCGCTCGCCATCGGCCTGCCCG
>CAXBDS010000125.1:0-15071 GCA_963974355.1 uncultured Opitutaceae bacterium | reverse complement strand
GCTCAAGGCACGGAACCCACCGGTTCCATGGGAGACGATACTCCGCTGGCCGTGCTCTCGCGCCGGCCCCGCATGCTCTACAGCTACTTCAAGCAGCTCTTTGCCCAGGTCACCAACCCGCCGATCGATTCCATCCGCGAAAAAGGGGTCATGTCCCTGTCGATGATTCTCGGTGGGCGCCTCGGCCTCTTCGAAGAGTTTCCCAAGACCTCCGGTTTCGTCGAGGTCACCTCGCCGGTTCTCTTCAACCACGAGGTCGAAGCACTCGCCAAAGTTGAGTTCATGAAGGAACGCGTCATCCGCCTCGACGCGCTGTTCCCACGCGCCGGTGGGCCCGCCGGACTGAAGGCCGCGCTCGACGATCTCTGCGCCAAGGCCCTCGAAGCCTACGAAACCTATCACGCCAAGGTCATCATCCTCTCGGATAAAGGCGTGTCCGCCGAAAGCGTCGGCATCCCTATGCTGCTCGCCGGTGGGGCCGTGCATCAGACGTTGGTGCGCGCCGGCTATCGGCTGCGCGTCGACCTCATCGCCGAAACCGGCGAGGCCCGCGAAGTGCACCAGATCGCGTGTCTGCTCGGGTTCGGCGTCAACGCGGTCAACCCCTACCTCGCCCTCGATACCGTCAGCGAGCTCGCCACGACCGACAAGACCACCGAGGGCCTCACGCCCGCCCAAGCCCGCCTGAACTATCAGAGCGCGATCAACGCCGGCCTGCTCAAGATCATGGCAAAGATGGGCATCTCGACGCTCTACAGCTACCGCGGCGCGCAAATCTTCGAAGCCATCGGTGTCTCCCATCAAGTCGTGGAAGACTGCTTCTTCGGCACTCCCTCGCCCATCGGCGGCATCGGCTACGAGCAGATCGCCGATGAGGCCCTGCGTCGCCACGCCAACGCCTACCCGGCGCTCGATCCGGCCGATCCCGACAACGCCGGCCAAGCCACCGCGCCCGCCCTCCAACCCGAGGGTTACTACCGCGTCAACAAACGCGGCGAAGGTGAATACCACGGCTGGAACCCGAAGGTCGTGGCCTCAATGAACAAGTTCGTGCGCGGCGGCTCCTTCGAGGATTACCAACCTTGGAAGACGCTCGGCGACGAGCATCAGCCGATGGCGATCAAGGACTTGCTGAAGATCCGCTTCGACGACGCCCAGCCGGTCGCACTCGACGAAGTGGAGCCCATCGAAGACATCCGCCGCCGCTTCACCACGGCCGGGATGTCCATGGGCGCCCTTTCCCCGGAAGCGCACGAGGCCCTCGCCATCGCGATGAACCGCATCGGCGGCAAATCCAACTCCGGCGAAGGCGGCGAAGATCCCGTGCGTTTCAACGTCCGCGAAAACGGCGACAACGCCAACTCCGCCATCAAGCAGGTCGCCTCCGGCCGTTTTGGTGTCACCGCGGAATACCTGGCCAACGCCAAGGAAATCGAGATCAAGATGGCCCAAGGCGCCAAGCCGGGCGAGGGCGGCCAGCTGCCCGGTCACAAGGTTTCCCCGCTCATTGCCCGTCTGCGTTACAGCGTGCCCGGCGTTACCCTCATCTCGCCCCCGCCGCACCATGACATCTACTCCATCGAGGATTTGGCCCAGCTGATCTTCGACCTGAAAGAGGTCAACCCGCGCGCCAAGGTCTGCGTGAAGCTCGTCTCGTCCTCCGGCGTCGGCACCGTCGCCGCCGGCGTGGTCAAAGCCTACGCCGACGTCGTGCTTGTCTCCGGCCACGACGGTGGCACCGGCGCTTCCCCGCTCGCCTCCATCAAGAACGCCGGTTCGGCGTGGGAACTCGGCGTCGCCGAAGCTCACCAGGTGCTCATGATGAATGGCCTGCGCGGGCGCGTCGTCCTGCGCACCGACGGCGGCATGAAGACCGGTCGCGACATCATCATCGCCACCCTCCTGGGTGCCGAAGAGTTCAACTTCGGCACCGCCGCCCTCATCGCGGCCGGCTGCGCCATGTTCCGCGTCTGCCATCTCAATACCTGTCCCGTCGGCGTCGCCACCCAGCGCGACGACCTGCGCGCCAAGTTCCGCGGCAAGCCGGAAAACGTGATCAACTTCTTCAATGCCGTCGCCGAAGACGTGCGTCACTACATGGCCAAGCTCGGCGTGCGGAACCTCAACGAGCTCGTCGGCCGCGTTGATTTGCTCGAACAGATCGACGATCCGACGAATCCCAAGACGAAGTTGGTCAACCTCGGCGGCCTCCTTCACAACCCCGATCCGTCCGGCGAAGCCGAGCGTTACCACACCCGCGAGCGGAACGAACGCTTCGGTAACGAGGGTTCGCTCGATGAAGCCATCCTGCAAGAGGCCCGCGACGTGATCCTCGGCAAATCCTCCCGTCTGGTTGCCCGTTACAAGGTCACCAACGTGAATCGCGATATCGGCACGCACCTTTCCGGCCAGATCGCCTACCAAAAGGGCAACGCCGGCCTGCCCGCGGGCACGATCGACCTCACCTTCACGGGTTCGGCCGGTCAGTCCTTTGGCGCGTTCCTCGTCAATGGTCTGCGCCTCACGTTGAACGGCGAAGCCAACGACTACGTCGGCAAGGGCATGAATGGAGGCGAGATTATCATTCGCCCGAAATCCGCCGAGACCTTCGCGTGGCACAAGCAGTCGATTCTGGGCAACACCTGCCTGTTCGGCGCGACCGGTGGCCACACGTTTGCCGCTGGCCGCGCGGGCGAACGTTTCGCCGTGCGTAATTCCGGGGCGACCGCGGTGGTCGAGGGCGTGGGCGATCACGGCTGCGAATACATGACCGGGGGGCTCGTAATCGTCCTCGGTCCGACGGGCAAAAACTTCGGCGCCGGCATGAGCGGCGGTCTCGCCTTCGTCTACGACGAGGCCGGCACCTTCGATAAGAAGATCAATCCGGCCATGATCGGCGTGGAGCGCATCACCGACGACGAGGAGGGCACCAGCCTTTCCCAAATCGTCAGCGTGCACGCCACGATGACCGGCTCACCCCACGCCCAGGCGCTATTGAAGGACTGGGGCACAACGCTGACCAAGTTTTGGAAGGTCGTCCCGTTCCCCCCGAAGCCCGAAACGCCGAAGCCCCTCTACCGCTTCGACGAAACGAAGTCCTTGGCGTTGGCCTAAGCGCCCGCCTCTTTGAGCAAAAGGCGTCACCCTTGCGCGGGGTGACGCCTTTTGGTGTGCAAATCACTTCAGTTGCCGCGTTGGAATGGCATTTTGCCCGACACGCAGGCGTCCAAACGCAGCTTGGCTGGGCAAATTCGATCTCTCCGCCGGTCGTTTGGCCCGGGATTCCATAAAAATGCACTACGTAGTTTTTTTTCTTCAGCGGAGTTGACGGGCTGGCATGAGCGATGCATCTGTAAGTCGTGTTCGCGCTTAGCGCGGACTTTTGGGGTAACTAAGAAAGCAAATGGCCGGTCGCTTAGGGGTAGGCGACCGGCCAACTTCTTTTCCGGGATTCACGAGGATCCGAACCGAACTCGCGGCAGCATGCCGGGCGTATCCCCCCTCGTTAACCTCGCGGATGCCCCAGGCTTACCACCGTAGACCGAGGCTAACGCTCAACCCCTCTCGCAGGGGACGAATCTGCCCAAGCGCCCGCACTCACTCAGTCATAGCGCACACTGCGACCGAGGTAGTTGAGCAACCAGACCTCTTTCCAAATCCGATAACGGCCTTCCGTCGTCATCTTGCCGTGCTCCTCACGCTCACGATGCGGAAAGAGGAAACCAAGCTCGGTATTCACCTGCTCCAGTTGATGCTGCTGCGCATTGATATCGGCCAAGGGCTCGCTAGTCCACGGCTCCACGGTCACGCCCGCACCCCTCACTCGTTTACGGTGTCGGGCCAGCAATTTTCCCAACGACCGCCGCCACGGCACCCGCTCCACCAGCCACATTTCCGGATAAAACCCACCAAAGGGCAGGTAAAGGTTGTCCGTCACATAGCGAAAGCCGTCGACCGTCGCGGTCGTCAGGCTGAAACACATCGAGATCCCGCCTTGGGCTTGCGGCAAAAACATCACCTGCAACCGCTCCAAGTGGGTGTCGTCTTCGTAGACCGACATTCGTAGGAAAACTCCCGGTGCCACTTCCGCCTTAAGTGACTGGACTGCCTTGAAGCTGTTGCGTCGCAACCAGTCACGCACTTTCAACATGCGCGGGTGGGTCGGCCATTCCTCGCCGCTGCCGTTGACCGAAAAGCGCGGAAACAAGGGAATCGGACTGACACTCAAGGCCTTGATCTCGAGCCAACGGTAAAGGGTCTCGATCAAAAAATACCCGAGAAACGCCGTCACCGCCAAGACCCAGAAAGGGCGGCCGCTCCATGAAAAATCCGTCGCGATTTTGGCCATCCCCACCGCAAAAATCAGCCAGCGCAACCAACGGTTAGCGATCGCCACGCCCGGTGCGGCCCAACGTTGATTCAGTTGGTAGAGGACCAGCGAGATCACCATGGCGGCAACCAGCGGATAAGTGGGATCAATCATGAAAAACAGGAAAAGCAGTCGGAAACCTCCATCAGGTCGAAGACAACGTCCCGACCAACAAAAAGGGCCGGACCCTAGGGCCCGACCCAAAAAACATGTGCGCAGAAACCGCTTAGCTCAAGCGCACGGGCATCACGACACAGATGAAGCTTTCCAAGGTCTTGAACACGCCCGGGCTGACCTCGTCCTTCACCTCGAAGAACACTTCGTCCTTCGTCAGCGCCTTGAGCGGATCCATGATGAAAGCCGGGTTGAACGCGACCTGCAGTTCAGGACCACTGTAGCCGATCGCCATCGATTCGTGGGCTTCACCGAAGTCGGGACTCTGCGCCGTAATCTCCAAAAGATTGGACGACAGCTTCAGTTTCACCGAGTTGGATTTCTCGCTGCAAACCAGGGCCGCGCGGTGAATACACTGCAGTAAGAGCTCACGCTCCAACTTGATACGTTGGTGCGTCTCCTTGGGAATAACCTGTTGATAATTCGGATAATTCCCTTCGACGACCTTCGAATAGAGGTAGATCGAATCGACCAAGCCGCTGCTGTCCTTGTCGCTGCTGATCTGGAAGGAGGCCCGCCGATCGTTGAAGGAGACCTTCAACTTTTCGCCCTTGTCGAGCATGCGGAGGAGCTCGCTGACCGTCTTGGCCGGCAGGATGATCGCACCTGCGGCTTCGGCCGGAACTTCGAGTTCCTTCGAAACCAAGGCGAGGCGACGGCCGTCGGTCGCCACGAGGGAAAGCTTGCCGTCGGCAAAGTTGAAATAGACGCCGTTGAGGATGTAACGCGTTTCGTCGGACGACTGGGCGTAGGCCACGCTCTTGAGCATCGTGGTGAGCTCAGCCTGTTCGAGCGTGAAGGTGCGCTCCTCGCCGAATTCCGGCAGCGGCGGATACTCGTCTTTGCCGAGGCCCATGATCCGGAAATTCGACCCCCCCGAAGCCAGCTTCACTTGATGATTGGGGGCGGCGTCGAAGGACACGTCCACATTGGGCAATTCCCGGACGATGGTGGCCAAACGCTTCACCGGGAGGGTCACGGCTCCACCTTCCTTCACCTCGGCCTTGATTTTGCAGCGAATGCCCAAATCGAGATTGGTGGTCGTGAGCGTGATGGTGTCCTTCTCCGCTTCGATCAGCACATTGCTGAGGATGGGCATCGTCGCTTTCGAGCCAACGACGTTGAGAACCTGGGCGAGTCCGTTGCTGAAGTGGTCGCGGTTAATCTTGAATTTCATGAGCGAAGGAAAGGGGCGAGGGCGGGCCGCCAAGAGGAAGTTAACAAAGTCTAAACTATACCTGATTCAATAAGTAATTAGAGCAGTATTCTTATAGGCAGGGGAAAAGCCCAATAACCCGACCGAAAGGGTGATTTTCCCTCTGGAGAACCCGTTTGCAGCCGCGGTGAATAACTCTGGCATAACTGTGAAAAACAACCCGGTTGTTCGCAGGAAAAAGTTGTTCGCAAGTTATGCGGGTCAGTTTCACGGAGTTGTTGGTCCGGCCGAATGGGCGCGGGCCAGCCGCCGGGCGCGCCTTACGTGGCGACCGAGACCGAAGAAGATGTAGCTGAGCGTCACGGCGAGCATGGCGATCTCCTTAAACGCGACGACCGCGCCCGCCACGCAGAGAAAGATCACGAAAGGCACGAGCTTCGTTTTCGTCTGCAGATCGATCTGTTTGCCGCTCGGGTAGCGAATCGTGCTGACCATGAGCACCGCGATCAGCACAAGCAGCGGGGGCAGGCCGAGCGCCCAGTATTGCAGCGAGCGGTCCGTCGAGGCGAGTTCGAGCAGGAAGAGCACGAGCGCGGCCACGGTGCCGGCGGCGGCGGGCACGGGCAGGCCGATGAAATCCTTGTTGGAATCGTGGCGGTCGCGATGGAGCAGCGGATTGGTGATCACATTGAAGCGCGCCAGGCGGATCGCGGCGCACAACAGGTAAACGAAGCCGAGGAACCAGCCGATGTTCTGAAAAACCGGATAACCCTGCGACGGGGACAGGATGAGAAAGAACATCATCAGCGCCGGCGCCAAACCGAAGGAAACGACGTCGGCCAGCGAGTCGAACTCGGCGCCGAAGAGGGACTCGCGTCCACCCATGCGAGCGAGGCGTCCGTCGAGCGCATCGAAAGCCATGGCGCCAAAAATCAACCAGACCGCTTCCTTGAACAAAACCGCGGCATCAAGCGTGATGACGGAACTGCCGCGCATCAGGTAGTGCGCTTGGATGCACTTGATCACGGCGACGAAGCCGCAGAACAAGTTGCCCGCCGTCATCAGGTTAGGCAGGAAAAAGATCCGGCTCGCGTTGGTTACGGTGTAGGGATCCTCCCGTTCATCTTCGGGTGGGCGGGGGTTGACGCTCATGAGTGGGAGAGGGTGGGCGATGGACGGAAGGGAGGCCGGCAACCGGGCCGGACCGCTTCACTTCGTCAAGGTTTCGAGATACTTCCAGAATTTGGAGTGTTGCTCGACGAGTTGTTGTTCGGAGACCGGGAGTTTGTTGCGGACGAGGAAATCCTCCAGCGAACCTTCGTGCAGGATGTAGATCACGTGCAGGGTATCGTCGCCGCGGGTCTCGAAGTAGAAACGATGTTCGCCGCTGCGTAGCCGGTAGAGGACGTGCCCGCCGCGATTGAACCGGCCGAGCGGTTCGCGGGGCTTCTCCAAATCAGACGCCCGGAGGACGCTGATGGGTTCGATGGCGAGCAACTGGACCAGCTTGTCGAGCCGGTTCAATTCGCCCATCGCCTGTTCGGAAAACGTGACCTGAAACATGGTTGGTGGATTCGTGGCGGCTGCGACGGGTGGTCGACGCGCAACTCAGCACGTCCAGCGCACAGCTTGTGGTGTTGGGCGGCAACGTAATTTCCGAGCGAGACAAATCAGGCGGTAAAATAAAACCGCCCGGGCTGACGGGCCCGGGCGGTGAGTTTCACGACGGCGACCTCGCCGGGGCTCAGGGCAACGTCGTCTCGGTGGCCGAGCCGTAGTAGAGGCTGTTGAAAAACAGCTTAAACGTGGCGTGCGGCATCGACCGGAACGTGGCCTCCAAGCCGATCAGGGCGACCTTGCCTTTGCCGAGGCTGGCCTCGGTGGCGAGTTCGCCGCCCTGCAGGTGTTCCTGCCCCCAAGCCCAGCCGCTAAAGAGGGGTTTCTCCTTGGTGAACCAAGCGACGCGGTTGGTTTTCATCAGCGCGGGATTCGGGTCGATGCCGAAGACCGGGTTGTTGTCGAAGAAGATGTAGCCTTCTTCCGGCATGCCGTAGGCGAGCGGATTTTTGTTGTCGAAGCTCGCGGCCAGAATGGAGCCGGGCACGAAGAACTTCGTCTTGGGCAAATGCTGCGGTTTCCCGTCTGCGTCGGGCTCGGTGAGGAAATCGGTGATCGGCATGCCCATCGCTTCGCCGACCGTCGAAGACGAGCCGATGCCGACGATCGTGCCACCGGCCGCGACAAACGTTTTCAGCGCCGGGATGGTCTTCCCGCCGACGGAGCCGCGCAGCGAACGCATCTCCTCCGGCACCTGTTCGTCCGGCGGATCGTAGTGGAACATGCCGGTGCCGATGATCGCCGTGCCCGCGGTCGCATCGAGGAACTTGACCATGGCTTCCTTCGGGAACCCACCCGAGCGGCCGGTCACGAGATAGGTGTCGCCCGGGAAGACCAACACGTCGAATTCCTGGTTGAGACCGCCGGCTTCAAGCAGCTTCGGGTAGACGACCTCGTAGGGAAACTCGTATTCGTCGAACATCAGGCGCAGCCAACCGGTCTGCACCATGCCGCCATACAGATCGAGCAGGCCGATGCGGATGGGTTTCAACTTCATCGCCGCGCCCGACGGAGCCTTGGCCTGGGCATATGCGCCGACCCCGAGCTCACGGGCCGCCGTTTCGACGATGGGCGTGGCGGTGGCGCTGGCGGGAATCCACAACGTGCCCGTGCCGAGCCCGACCCCGTCGACGACGTGTTCATCCTTCAGCCAATAGACGTCGCAGCCGGCTTTGAGCAGACGATTCGTCAGCACAAAGGCGTCGTTGATCTTGTGGCTCACGAGATAACCGGCGGGGGCGCTCGGGCCGACGACCGGGGCGACAGGCGCGGGTTCCTGGTCGCTCGTTACGGCGACGAACGGGCCGTCGAAACCGTCGAGAATGCGGTCAAACTTCACGCCCATCTGCACGGCCAGGGTCCAGCCGGTGATGTCGTAGGGCATCTTCGGCGGACCGCCCGGGTAGGCGAAGTCGTTGGGGTGATCCTGCGGCTCAAACATGTCCATCACGAAGGGACGGAACGCCTGCGCGGTCTTCACGACGTAGGACCCGGCCGGATACGCCTTGCCCGCGACCTCGAACGACGTGGTGGCGCGTTCGACCGCGACGCCGTTGCGCATGAGGGCGTTGATAAATTTCACCGCCGTCGGGAAATCAGCCTGATCGGACGGCAAAATGAAGCCGCGCGGATCGCGGTGGGCCGGATCGTGGAGCACGCTTTCGTAGAGTTCGGAAGGCGCGGGTTTGGCGAAGAGTCCCGCCAACTCATCCTGGCCGGGTTTCGGCGGTTCGATGCCGGCGGCTTCGTTGAGCGCTTCGATGCGTTTCGGGGTGATCGTCCAGGTGTCGCGGTTGCCGCGATCAATGGAGTTTTTGCCCATGCGATAGATGTTGGCGAGAAGCAGTTCGCGGTTGCGCGAAGCATAGTCGAGCGCCGCCCAGTTGAGCTGCACTTCGTAGTCGATCGACTGGCGGTAGTGCCAGAGCTGGGGCTGGACCGGCAGCGGCCAATCGCCCTGGGGCAGCTGTTTTGAGGGGATCAAGGGCAGGACCATCGGGGTCGGGCTGCCGATGACCTCGGTCAGGATGCCGATCTGGTTGTGAAAGTAGGCGGTGGTGCGCAGGCCGCCGTTCCACCACGTCGAATAATTGGCGGCGGTGCGCATGGCCGAGCCGCCCATGCCGCGGGAAATCAGGCGCTCATGCATGGCCATGGCCACGCGGTCGATGCCGATCGGAATCAACGCGTCGTAGTTGAAGTTGAAGGGATCACGGAACGGCGGGATGAACACGACCGAGCCGGCGGGACCCACCTGGTGATGGTTGTAGACGATTTGCGGATACCATTCGCGGAACATCACGCGCGCCAGGTTCACCGTTTCGACGGTGGCGGTCATGATGAAGTCGCGGTTGTTGTCGTGGCCGATGTATTTGTTATAGAGGCGGGGCAGGCCGACGAAGGAACGTTTCTTCGGATCTTCCTGGCGCATATACCAGTTGGCCACGAGCTCGATGCCGTCGGGATTGGCGAGCGGGGCGAGCAGGATGACGTCGTCAAGAAAACGCCGGGCTTCCTCATCGTCGCGGCACAGATACTGATAGACCGTTTCCGCCAGTTGCTGGGAGCCGACGCTCTCGCTGGAGTGCAACCCGCCGTCGATCCAGAGCACGGCTTTGCCTTCCTTGGCGAGGGACTGGGCTTCGTCATCCGTCAAATCGCGGGCCAACGCGAGGCGCGCGGCGATGTCGCGGTAGTGATCGAGCTTCGCGAGGTTGGCGGGCGAGCTGATGATCGCCATGTATTGGTTTCGTCCCTCGCCGGTCGGGCCGATTTTGACCAGCTCCATGCGGTCGGATTCGGCGGCCCACGTTTGCCACATCTGCGTGATTTGGCTGTAGTTGGCGACGTGGTAGTCGTCACCGATGGTGAAACCGATCAGCTCCTTCGGACTGCTTATTTTGGGCGCGGCGGGGGCCGCGAAACTAAAGGTGGCGGAAGCGAAGCTCAGGGCCAGACCGGCGATGAGTCGTCCAAAACCGCGTGAGATCGGCAGGGAGCGGGCGAGTGTCATGATGAGAAAACGTGACCGGTGCGTAGCAGATTACGGTCCCATCAAGAAGTGATACGTATACGTATTAAGTCAATCGCTTTACTGCGGGCTTTCCATGGTGATTTGGGCGGTGGCCGCCAGCCATTCCGCGATGGGAATCTCGTGGCCGGATGGCAGCAGCGCGAAGCATTGCAGGGACAGTTTGTCGATCTGGCCGCGGATTTTGGTCACGAGCCGGCCGCCTGCGGGAGTGACGTGGAGGGTGAAGGCCCGGCCGTCGTGAGGGTGACGCTTGCGGACGAGCAGGCCTTTGCGCTGCATGCGCCGGGCGACGTCGGAAATCGTGTTGGCGTCGAGATCGAGCAGGTCGACCAGGCCGGCCTGCGTGATGCCGGCATGGTTTCTCACCCAGAGCAGCACGAGGTATTGCGTCGAGGTGATGTGGTGTTGTTCGAACAGCGGGGCCGTGAGGCGGGTGAGCCGCCGAAAGAGTTGGCTGACCAAGCGCACGTAGGCCCGGGCCTTTTCCAATGTCTGGGCCGGCGTGTCGTGGGGCGAGGGGGCGATGTCGACCGGATCGATCAAGGCGGCGGCGTTCTGTTGAGCGGGATCGTTCATGGGGCGGAGCGCGGCTCGACCGAGTTTTGTCCTACGGTGCACACCTGCACGGCGCGTCCGAGAGCGGCGAGGGGTTCGGCATCGGTGGGGATGAATTCCTGGCCGACGAATCCCGTGTAACCGGTCGCGGCGATGGCGCGCATGACGGCGGGGTAGTAGATCTCTTGTTGCGTGCCGTCGAGTTCGTGGCGACCGGGATTGCCGCCGGTATGGTAGTGGCCGATCCAGCGGTGATGCGTCTGAATCGTGCGGATGAGATCACCCTCCATGATCTGCATGTGGTAAATGTCGTAGAGGAGTTTGAAGCGCGGCGATCCGACCTGTTCGCACAACGCGACGCCCCAGGCGGTGCGGTCGCACTGGTAGTCGGGGTGGTCGATGCGGCTGTTCAACAGCTCCATCACGACGGTCACGCCATGCTGTTCGGCGAGGGGAGTGATGCGCGCGAGTCCTTCGGCGCAGATCGCGAGCCCTTCGGTGTCGGATTGTCCGGCGCGGTTGCCCGAGAAACAAATGATCGAGGGATGCCCGGCCGCGGCGGTGGCCGGAATGGCTTCGTGCATGAAGGCGACGATCGCGTCGTGGTTCTCCCGGCGGTTCAGCCCATGCTCGATTCCGCCCGGCACGCCGTCCACCAAGGCGCACGTCAACCCGTGACGCGCCAGCAGGGGGAAATCGGTCATTTTCAGCAGTTCGATCGACGCCAGTCCCAGGCCCGGCGCGGCGGCGCACAGGTCTTCCAATGCGAAGGCGCCGTAGCACCAGCGACACACCGAGTGCTGGAAACGGGCGAGGGGGGCGGCGGGCGGAGCGGCGGGCAAAGACGAGCGGGTCACAACCGGAATCGAAACCCACGCCGGCATGCGCGGCGAGCGTTGAACCTTCTGATGGTTGCGCGATCAGCGAGCGGCGTCTTGCATCCGTTGGCGGTGTTGATGCTGGCCCTACGAGGAAATTTACTATCCGTCGGTTCGAGCTTTCCTCGGTGCGATCAACGCCCATAGACCTCGCCCAACCGCTCGAACCGCCTTCCGCGACACGAACCCGGCCGACAGTCGCTTTCCGCCGGAAAGCCGCGACCGCCGCTTCCGTCGGAGCAGCAGGCTTGTTTTTGGCGGGCTCGACACTTCTGCTGACCGAGGGGACGGATCTCGCAAGGGTTACGTTGTCGCGGCGGGGCTGCTTCGGTCGCTGCCGCCGCGGTCTCGGGCTTACGTCGACCTCCTGGCGATCAGGCTTTGGCCGTTTCGAGGGCCCGGCCGCGCGATCGCCGGCGGAGAACGGCCGCTCCGCAACTGATCGCCGCGAAGATAAGGCCCGAGGTCGCCGGTTCGGGCACCGCCGAAATCGAGGCGTCTGAGATCATAATACTCATCAAGCCGGACTCGGCCGCAGTGTCGCCCGAGAATTCGCTCATCTCCCCCGATGAGGTGCGAAGACGATGATCGTAGCCGTAGAAGCTGTCGCTGTTGTAGTCGAATCTGAGGCCGGAGGTCGCCGTGAAATTGCTGTCTTTCGTCGCGTTGCTTAGGCTGGATCCGATAACGAGGGTATTCAGGCTGTTGGGATCGCTGAAGACTGAAGGAACCATTGCTGCTGCCGACGTATAGATTTGAATGTTACCTCCAGAGTTCGGATTCGTGTAAATTTGTCCGTAGGTATTTGCGCCTGTGACGTGATAGAGCCTGATGTTTCCTCCCGCGGAGGAACCGCTTAGAGAATAGGTGGTGCTCCCGATGCGTAACGCGCCGCTGACAATGGCGCCGGTGAAATTGCCCACCTGACCGTTTTCGGTGTCGCTGTCCGCCGTCGCTGAATCAAATCCGAATTCCAAGGTCCAGTCCGAGGAAGAAAACGATACGCCATCGATGGTGCCGGTCGCTGAGAAACTACCGGTATATTGGAGGTAGAGGATGGCGGCCCGCGAGGTCGGGGCAATCAGGGCGAGCAATAAGACGGGGAGGAGTTTTTTCACGGGATATCGCATGGAAGGGCGTGGTTGTTACGGAGGAGCTGGGCCGTTGGTCGAGATCTTTTTTATTGATAACAAGTATCTTATACGGTCCAGGCGCCCCCGGAACCAGGCCTGCAGCGTGGACTCATTGGTGCCCCGGGTAGCTTCCGCGGTAGGTTTGTCCGAGGCAGCGTGGGCCCAAGACGGCGTGGTCCACTCCCATCCGGGGGGCGAGAATTCATTCTCGCGGTCGATTCGGCTTACTCCTCAGCCTCGGCGCCGTGGGTTTCCTGCGCTCAACGTCCGATGATTCACTCAGCCTGCGCCCGCCGGTGAACGGCCTGTTCGCATGATCCGTGGCCCCGTCAAAGCCGGCCTGCACCCCCGCAACCGCTTTCGGGCCGGTTACGACTTTGCGACACTCATCGCGGCGAGCCCGGCCTTGGGCGACTTTGTGGGGCCCAATGCCTACGGCGATACGTCCCTCGATTATGCGAACCCGGACGCGGTGAAGGCGCTCAACCAAGCCCTGCTCTGCCACGCTTATGGCCTGTGCCGTTGGGATATTCCTGCCGGTTATCTCTGTCCGCCCGTGCCCGGTCGCAGCGACTATCTGCACGCTTTGGCCGACCTGCTGGCGGCTGATGATGCGACTTTGATTCCCCGTGGTCCGGCGGTGCGGGTCCTCGATATCGGCACCGGCGCCAATTGCATCTACCCGTTGATCGGCGCGAGTGAGTATGGCTGGACCTTTGTGGGCTCGGAGATCGATCCCGTGGCGCTGTGCTGGGCGCGGAAAACAGTGGCGGTCCACCCGACGGTGAGTGGTCTCATCGGGTGCCGCGCCCAGCCGTCACCGTCGGATGTCTTTCGCGGGGTGATTCAGCCGGGGGAACGCTTTGACCTGACCATGTGCAATCCGCCCTTTCACGCGTCCGCGGCAGAGGCAACTGCGGGCACCCGACGCAAGCAGCGCAATCTGGGCGGCCCGCGGGCGTCCGTCCCCGTGCTTAATTTCGGCGGCACGGCGGGAGAGCTATGGTGCGCCGGAGGAGAACTGGCCTTTGTGCGGCGCATGATCGCGCAAAGCACCGAGTTGCCGCGCCGCTGTCGTTGGTTTACCACGCTCGTCTCGAAGAGTGCCCATCTCCCGCTGCTGCAGGCGTCGCTGCGTGACGCCCAAGCGGCCGACGTCGTGGTCATCGACATGGCGCAAGGTCAGAAGAAAAGCCGCATCCTCGCGTGGACCTTCCTGGATCCCGGAGAACAGCGGGCTTGGTGACGAGTAACGGACGGAGCCCCGGCTCGGCCTCCATGAGGCGGGTCCCGCCCGACGACTCGTTGGACCGCGAGGGGCGGGCGGAAGCGAGTTACCGGACTGGAACCAGATCGGACCCGATCTGGTAGGGTTGTCCTCCCCGGTGAGGTTGTCGGCGCCGGCGACAAGCCACGCATCCGAATGCTCCCACCCCAAACAGAAGCGCGTAAGTGCTGGGTTCAGGCACGGCCGAGGCGGCACCGACTTGAACGGCAATACTGCTAAATCCACTTCCGTAGCCGAGCAAGAGGGTCCTTCCTTCTTCCAGGAGGCTTTGTTGCCCGGCACTGATGGATGCATATGATATAGCATTGGCCTGGCCGCCGCCGACGAAATCATAGTTATCCGCGTTCCCTCCGGCGAATGTGAGATTGAATTCCGTGGGAGAGGTTTGATCATTAAACAACAACTGACGAATGAAGAAGTTGTCGGTGGTGATCGAAACGAAGTCAGTCGTGAGCGGTGCTATACCATAGTAGCCGGCGGAAACTGAACCCGTCTGCCACATGACACTATTCGTGTTGGCCGAGGAACCGGAGTCCGATCCTTCCATCCATAGGGTTTTGCTCGTGGGATCGACGCGAAGGACAAGTTGAGCCTGGGCGATGGCCGAGACGCTGAGCGACGCGAGAAGGCAAAGCGCTGGCAGGGCCTTTCTCAGGAAAACGGAGTGAAGGGTAGACGGGTTCATCTCCCTACCTAGATGGCACGCCCAAAAGTCGGACAAGTATCAATCGACCATTGATTTTATATAATGAAGGGAATGGCTATTTTGGGCTAATAGATACGTGGCCAATAGGGCTATTGCGCGGCAGAAATAGGGTAAGCGTCCGTCCTACCACGTCTTGACTGACGAGGGCTCAGGCCGATGGC
>CAXBDS010000124.1:0-15222 GCA_963974355.1 uncultured Opitutaceae bacterium | reverse complement strand
CTTATAAACTGGCTGCCCGACTAGGGCTCGAACCTAGACAAGCAGAGTCAGAGTCTGCTGTGCTACCATTACACCATCGGGCAAAAAATAAGCGGGCGTTTTCGAAAAATCGGCGACTGGAGCCGGCGACAGGAATCGAACCCGCAACCGCCTGTTTACAAAACAGGTGCTCTACCGTTGAGCTACACCGGCAATAGGTCGGCGGCCGTGGGCGACCGATCAGTCACCTGAAAACGCAAGTATGAGTCGAGATGTGGAAAGATCGGATACCCTGGGGGATGAACTCCGGTTTCGGAGTCAAAGAGTAAGCAAAAGTCGATTTGGTGGCCCCCCCGGGACTCGAACCCGGAACCAATTGATTAAGAGTCAACTGCTCTACCATTGAGCTAGGGAGCCGCAAAAACGAGCGGTGAGACGGCCATATTCAGGATACCTCTGTCAACCCCATTTGCGGGGAGTTTTTTTCTGACTCTTATGGACGGAGACTTAGGACACGCTTAGGAGGACGCTTGAAGCCGATCGATAGTGCGCTCGCAGACTTGGAAGCCCGGTTTAGGTGGGCGTTCATCCGCGCTGGAGCGGCCCTGGGCGCAGCTTCGACGCATCTGTTTAACCCTAGCCGGCGGGCGGCCCGCAGGCGGCGATGCCCCCACTCTTGCCGCGATCTTTCTCAGGGTGGCGGGAGCGTGGCCAGGGGTGGGCCTGTTCATGTTGAAGCTAATCCCGCGGTCGAAGTTTAAAACCGCGTGATATTACCCTTGCCTCATGGGACGGGATTCTCTGCTTTCTGCAGTTCGTTTCCATGCAAAAGACCAAAAAGTCCGTCGCCAAGCGCTTCAAGCTGACTGCCAAAGGCAAGCTCATGCGTCGCACGCCTGGTTTCCGCCACCTCCTCGCCACCAAGAGCTCGAAGCAAAAGCGTCGCGCCTCTCAGGACAAGCAGGTTGCGGAAGGCCATGCCGCGCCGCTCAAGCGTTGCCTCCCGTTCGGTCTCTGATCGTCCGAGTCAACGAAGCGCCTGATATCCGAAACTCCGCCAGCTGGGTGATTCCTAACGAGACGACCCAGCGGCGACCAAAAACCAAAAACTAAAACATGCCTCGTGTCACAAACTCTCCCGCTTCCCGTAAGCGGCACAAGAAATACCTGAAATACGCCAAGGGCTATTTCGGTAACAAGTCCCGGCTCTTCCGCTATGCGAAAGACGCCGTTCACCACGCTTGGCTTTACGCCTACCGTGACCGCAAGAAGAAGAAGAGCAACATGCGCCAGCTCTGGATTGTGCGCATCAATGCTGCTTGCCGCGTCGCCGGTATGAGCTACTCCCGCTTCATGGAAGGCCTGAAGGCCGCCGAGATCGGCCTCGACCGCAAGGTTCTCGCCGACATCGCCGTCCGCGATGAGGTCGCGTTTAATGGTCTGGTGAAACAAAGCCAGGACGCGTTGACCGCCAAAGCCTCCGCCGCCACGGCGAAGGCCTGAAGCACCAAGTAACGCGGGCCGTTTGGGTCCGCTTCCCTTGTCTTCCCGGAGGACGGGTCCCTTGATGGGACGCCGTCCTCTTTTATTTTACCCATACTCGATGCAAGACCAACTCTCCGCGCTGGTGGCTCAAGCCTCCGGCGAACTTCCGCAACTCTCCGCCCGTCCTGATTTCGAAGCCGCCAAAGCCCGCTACGTCGGGCCGAAAGGGGAGCTGACGACGTTGATGAAACAGATGGGCGGCGTGCCCAAAGAGGATCGCCCGGCGATGGGCAAACTGATCAACGAGACCAAGGCCGCGTTGCAGGCCTTGCTCGACACCGCCTTGGAACGCATTGAGGCCGCCGAGCTCGCCGCCCGACTCGGGCCGGCAGTCGACGCCTCGCTACCATCCCCGGATCCCGAACCCGGCCTGTTGCACCCGCTCACCCGGGTGCGGGACGAATTGACGTCGATCCTCCGCAAGGTCGGTTTCACCGTGGTGGAGGGCCCTGAGGTCGAAACCGAATATTACTGCTTCGATGCCTTGACCCCGCCCGCCGATCATCCGGCTCGTGATGCGCAGGACACGTTTTACCTCCCGGCGGCCGCCCGATTCGGCAACATCGCCAAGAAGACTCCCGACGAGAAATACCTCCTTCGCACCCACACCTCGTCGGTGCAAATCCGCACAATGTTGAAAGGGGAGCCGCCGATTCGCATCGTTTCTCCGGGCCGGGTTTATCGTCGCGATACCGTCGACGCGACGCACTCGGCGAACTTTCACCAGATCGAGGGCCTCTACGTCGACAAGGGGGTGACGGTCCGCGACCTGAAGGCGCTGTTGGACTATGTGCTCAAGTCGCTGCTCGGCTCCGACACCAAAGTGCGTTTCCGCCCGCATTATTTCGGCTACACCGAACCCAGCTTCGAGGTCGACCTGTCCGCCAAGCACTTGCCGAAGGTCAACAAGGAGTGGGTGGAAATCATGGGGTGCGGCATGGTCGACCCGGTGGTGTTTGACGACGTCGGCTACGACTCGTCGGTCTGGAGTGGATACGCCTTCGGCATGGGCCTCGAGCGCATCGCCATGATGATGTATGGCATCGATGACATCCGCTACTTCTACCAAAACGACGTCCGCTTCCTGAAGCAGTTCGCCTAAGTTATTTTTTAACCACGGATGGGCACGGATAAACACGGATCAAACCTGGGCAGGGCGGCCTGATCAGGGCTGGGTATCTGCGTTCATCTGTGTCCCCCCGGGGTTGAATTTCTGAAAATCAGTCCATGAAAATTTCTCGCACTTGGCTCCAAGACTACATCGATCTCGCCGGTCTCACCGACGATGAGATTTCGCAGGCCATTACGTTCCTCGGCTTCGAGGTTGAAGGCATCGAGCACACCGGAGCTCCGGTGCTGAACAATATCTTTGTGGGCGAGGTGCTGACCCGGGAGCCTCACCCGAACGCCGACCGTTTGTCATTGTGCACGGTCGATGTCGGCTCTGCTGGCGGCGTGAAGCGTATCGTTTGCGGCGCCCAAAACTATAAGGTCGGTGATCGCGTGCCGGTGGCCGTGGTCGGTGCGGTGCTGCCGGGCGATTTCACGATCAAAGCCTCGAAGATCCGCGGTGAGGCCTCCGAGGGCATGATGTGCTCAGGCAAGGAACTCGGCGTTGGCAGTGATCACTCCGGTTTGATGATTCTGACCGACCGTCCGGAGATCGGGTTGCCGATCAACGACGTGCTGCCGGCTGGCGACGTGGTGTTCGACCTGGAGATCACGCCGAATCGGCCCGACTGCCTTAATCACCTTGGGATCGCACGGGAATTGGCCGCGTGGTTCAAACGCGAACTGCGTTACCCGGAAACGACGTTCAAAAGCGCCCGTGCCGCGGCGCGGCCGGATTTGTTGAAGACCGTGCGGGTCGACGCGCCGACGGAGTGTCCGCTCTACACCGCGAACGTGGTGAGCGACGTGAAGATTGGCCCGAGCCCGGCGTGGATGCGTGAGCGTCTGACGGCGGTCGGCATTCGCCCGATCAACAATCTCGTCGATATCGGCAACTACGTGATGCTCGAGCTCGGCCAGCCGTTGCATGCGTTTGACGCGAAGAAGCTCGGCGGGGCGGCGATCATCGTGCGTCCGGCCGTAGCCGGCGAAACACTCGTCACGCTCGACGAAAAGGAACGCGTGTTGACGGATCGCATGTTGGTCATCGCCGACGCCGCGGCGCCCGTCGTGGTGGCGGGCATCATGGGCGGCGAGAATTCCGGTGTGGACGCAACGACGACCGATGTGGTGTTGGAAGCCGCTTTTTTCCGTCGGCAATCGGTGCGCGCGACCTCGAAGCAGCTCGGTCTCTCGTCCGACTCGTCCTACCGCTACGAGCGAGGGGTGGATGCGCATATGCTACCGGATGCGGCGAACCGCGCGCTCAATCTGTTGGTCGAAATCACCGGAGGCACTGTGTGCGGTCCGGAATACCGCGTGGGGGGCGACCAACCGTGGCAACGCGAAGTGGTGGTTTCGCCTGACTTCGTGCGTGAGCGCGTGGGCTTTGATATTCCCGATGAGGCCATGCAGGCCGCGTTCTCGGCGCTCGAACTCGACCTGACGCGGGAAGAGACCGATGACGCCGGCAGGGTGCAGTGGACCGTATCGATTCCGAGCTGGCGCGACGATTTGGATCGCCCGATCGATCTGGTCGAAGAGGTGTTGCGTGTCTACGGCACCGACAAGATTCCGAGCGCCGTCGTCACGGCCCCCGGGCTGTTGGCCGAGGACGATCCGGTGGCGGTTTTCAATCGCAAGGTGGCCGCCACATTGGTCGGGCAGGGCTTCAACGAGTGCGTGACCTACACCTTGCGCTCCGCGAAGGAGCTCGCCGCATGGAGTTCGGCGACGGCGTTGCCTGAACTGGCCTTGGCCAATCCGTTCGTCGAAGACCAATCGCACCTGCGGCCGACTTTGATGCTCGGTCTGCTCGATTCGCTGAAGCTCAACCAGGCGCGGGGGAACGCCGCCAACCGTTTCTTCGAAACGGGCCGGGTCTTCCTCGAACGCAACGGTCAGATGTGTGAGTGCGCGGCGGTTGCTTTTGTGATCGGTGAGACCGAAGACCAAGTTTCGTGGCTAAAGCGAGAGCCGGCGGATTTTTATACGGCGAAACGGCTCGTGGAATCCCTGGCGGTTTCAGCGCAGGTCGATCTCGCGCGCCAACCCTTGCTGGCGCCCGACGCAGCGTCTCTCGGTTGGCAGGCAGGGCACCATGCGGCGACGGGCGAATTACGTTTTGGCGGCTGGACGGCGCGCTTCGGTCTGCTCGATCTGAGCCTCGTCAAAGCCGCCGGCATCGAGGGCAAAATCTACGCCGGGCTCTTCGCGATTCTGCCGGAGAAATTACCCGCGAGCGGACAACGCCGTCGCTTCCAGCCATTCAGCTTGCAGCCCGCCGCATTGCGCGATCTCGCGGTGCTCGTCGACGGAGATACCTCGGCGGCCGAGGTGCAAAAGACCATCGCCAAGCATGCGCGCGCCACGACCGCGAAGGATTTCGAACTCGAAGGCGTGCGCATCTTCGATGTCTACACCGGCAAAGGGATGCCGGAGGGCAAAAAGAGTCTCGGCTTCACCTTGGCTTACCGCGCGGCGGAACGCACCTTGACCGATGACGAGGTCAACGGTGCCTTCACGGCCTTGCAGGAAAAGCTCACGGCGACGACGCCGTATCTCATTCGCAAATAATTCGCTGAACTTTTTTGTCCATGTCCACTGTGCCCGATCTCAATATTGACCACATCGCGAAGCTCGCTCGCCTCGAGTTGAGCGAGGACGAGAAGGCCGCCTTCACCGCTCAGCTGGGTGAGGTGTTGGGTCACATCGAAAAGTTGAAGGAAGTGAACGTCGACGGCATCGAGCCGATGGCGCACGCATTCCCACTCGACAATGTGTGGCGCGACGACGTCGCCCGCCCCGGGCTTTCGGTGGAGGACGCGTTGCGCAACGCTCCGGCTCAGCGCAACAACATGATTGCGGTGCCTCCGGTTGTGGAGTGAGGGCGCGCGATTTCGGAATCAACCACTATGGCCGAGGATTTTATTTTTAGCACCATCGCCGCGCTATCGCCACGCCTGGCCGCGGGTGAAGTGAGTGCAGTGGAATTATTGCGAGCGAACATCTCACGCACGGACGCGATCGAAGCTCGCGTGCAGGCGTTCAACTCGCGCGACGATGCGGATGCGTTGGCGCAAGCCGAGGCTGCCGATGCGCGCCGCGCCGCCGGTCAGGCGAGGGGACCGCTCGACGGCATTCCGATCGGGTTGAAGGACGTGATCGCGGTGCGCGGCCAACCGTTGACCGCTTCGAGCAAAATCTTGGCAAACTTTGTTTCGCCTTACGACGCGACGGTCAGCGAAAAACTCAAAGCGGCCGGGGCCGTGCTCTATGGTCGCCTCAACATGGACGAGTTTGCCATGGGGTCTTCGACCGAAAATTCGGCGACCAAAGCGACGGCGAATCCCTACGACTTGAGTCGTATCCCCGGCGGCAGTTCGGGCGGCAGCGCGGCGGCGGTCGCGGCCGGTGAGTTGGTGGCGGCGCTCGGTTCGGACACCGGTGGTTCGGTGCGCCAGCCCGCGGCCTTGTGCAATGTGGTGGGGCTGAAACCGACTTACGGCTTGGTGTCGCGTTACGGGTTGATCGCCTATGCCTCGTCGCTTGATCAGATTGGCCCGGTCACTCGCACGGTGGAAGACGCCGCGATCATGTTGGGCGCCATCGCCGGCCCGGACCCGCGCGATTCGACGTCGTTCGCGAAGGAGGTGCCCGACTACCGGGCCGCGTTGCACGAAAAACGCGGCCCGTGGACGCTGGGATTACCGAAAGAATATTTTGGTGCAGGCCTCGATCCGGAAGTCGGCGCGGCGGTGCAAACGGTAGCCGATTACTACCGCGCGCTCGGCTGCACGATCAAAGAGGTTTCCTTGCCGCATACCGAGCACGCGTTGAGCGCCTACTACATTCTGGCGACGGCCGAGGCCTCGTCGAATTTGGCGCGCTTCGACGGCATTCGCTATGGCCATCGTTCCGCGGATGCAGGCGATCTGGCGGAGGTTTATTTCAAGTCTCGGGAGGAAGGTTTCGGCGCCGAAGTGAAGCGCCGCATCATTCTCGGCACCTATGTGCTTTCGAGCGGTTACTACGATGCCTACTACAAGCGCTCCCAGCAGGTGCGTTCGTTGGTGCGGCAAGATTTCATCAACGCCTATCAAGAGGTGGACGCGATCCTCACCCCGACCACACCGACCCCCGCGTTCAAGCTGGGGGAAAAGCTCGATCCGCTGGCCATGTATTTGGCCGACGTCTACACGATCGGCGTAAACCTCGCGGGCTTGCCGGGTATCAGTGTCCCGGCGGGTTTCTCCTCCGAGGGGTTGCCCATCGGTTTTCAACTTATCGGCCAACCCTACCGCGAGGTCGACTTGCTCTCCATCGCGCACGCCTACGACGCGGCTCACTCTTGGCGCGACCGCCGTCCGGTGGTTTAATCCCTTCGTCCGACCATGAAATACGAAGCCGTCATCGGCCTGGAAGTGCATGTGCAGATTAAGACTGCATCGAAGATCTTTGCGTCCGTTGCGCAGGGGTATGGGCAACCTGAAAACACGTTGACCGATCCCGTGGTGTTGGCGCTGCCTGGGACCTTGCCGGTCATGAACAAAGCCGCGCTTGATGCCACGATTAAGGCGGGCTTGTTACTCGATTGCACCATTGCCGAGGTGTGCAAGTGGGACCGGAAAAACTATTTTTATCCGGACTCCCCGAAAAACTACCAGATTTCCCAATACGATGAACCGCTGTGCCTCGGCGGGGCGGTCGAAATTGAACTGCCGGGGGCGGCTCGCAACATCATGGGCGAGCATAAACGCATCCCGCTCACCCGTATCCATCTCGAAGAAGATGTGGGCAAATTAAACCACCTCGGGCACGAATCACTGGTCGATTATAACCGTGCCGGCACCCCGCTGATGGAAATCGTATCCGATCCGGCGATGCACTCCGCCGAGGAAGCTTACGCCTACCTCACGTCATTGCGCCAAACGATGATTTACGGGGGTATCTCGGACTGTGACATGGAGAAGGGGCAACTGCGTTGCGATGCGAACATCTCCATCCGGCCCGTCGGCGCGACGCATTTGGGCACCAAGGTGGAGTTGAAAAATCTCAACTCGATTTCCTACGTGCGTGATGGCATCGCCCACGAAATCAAGCGACAGATCGCCGTGCTCGAGTCAGGTGGCACGCTCGTGCAAGAGACCCGCGATTACGACGGGGTGCGCGGCGTATCGCAGTCGCTACGCAGTAAGGAAATGGCGCACGACTACCGCTATTTTCCGGATCCGGATTTGATGCCGGTGCGCGTTGATGCGGCGTGGCGCGAACGCATTCGCGCCGAATTGCCTGAGCGGCCTTTTGACAAACAGCGGCGTTTTCTCGCCGACTTCGACGTGCCCTACACCATCACCTCGGTTCTGATCTTGGATCAGGCCTTGAGCGATTTTTTTGAGAGCGCGGCCCAGCTCAGTGCGAAGCCGCAGGCGGTCGCGAATTGGATTGTCAACGATCTGCTGCGTGAACTGAGCGCGGCGAAATTGTCGCTCGTCGCATCAAAGATTCAGCCGTTGCATGTCGCCGAGCTGGTGAAGCTCATTGACGCGGGCACGGTGCTCACGAATGCGGCGAAAGAAATCTTTGTGGAGATGTTTGTTTCTGGCGAAATGCCGGCAGACGTCGCAAAGCGCAAAGGCTTGCTCGCTGCGCCGTCCAACGCCGATGAACTGGAGCAGTGGTGTCGCGATGCGATCGCCGCCAACGAAAAGGCGCGCGCGGAATTCGTCGGCGGCAAGGACAGCGCCATCAACGCATTCAAGGGCCCGGTCATGAAAGCGTCCCGCGGCAAAGCGAATCCGAAGCTTGTCGATGACGTGCTGCGACGCCTGCTCGCGGTCGGCTAAGCATCGGTTTGCGTCGGGCCAGTGGCGCCTGACAATTTTCTGACAAACGTTTGACGCGCGGCTGACAAGCCCGGCGGCAATTTATGGTTTCATGCTGGCGAATCCAATTCGTCACATGAAAAACAAACGCTCTCTTCAGTCTCTTTCCGCCGGCCTTAGGGGCACGGTGTTGGTCAGTCTTTTTGGTGCGCTTTCTGCGCTGAATGCAGCATCGGCATCGTCCGCGGATGCGGTGACCTTGCGCATGGAGGTGGACCGTCCCGTATTGCTCGCAGGAGGGGATGAAACGGCGATTTTAAAAGTCGCGCTCACGGGGCACCGTGCCGCCCACGTCGAGCGCGCGCCGGTAAATCTAGCGATCGTGATTGATCGCTCCGGCTCGATGGGCGGCGAAAAAATCGCGCGAGCGCGTGAAGCCGCGCTGGAAGCGGTGCGCCGTTTGGCGGCCGACGACGTGGTCTCCTTGATCACCTACAACAATACCGTGGAAGTGATCGTGCCAGCGCGTCGAGTGGGTGATGGCCGAGCGCTGGAAGATGCCATTCGCCGGATTCAACCGGGCGGCGGCACCAATCTCTACGGGGGGCTCGAACGAGGGGCGGCGGAAGTGCGCCGTCGCATCGAGGAATCCTATGCGCACCGGGTGATTTTGCTCTCCGACGGACTCGCGAATGTGGGGCCCTCGACCCCGCAAGCGCTCGGTCGCTTCGGCGCCGAACTGGTGCGTGCGGGGATTTCAGTTTCCACGATCGGCGTGGGCCTGGACTTTAACGAAGACCTGATGACGCGGCTGGCCCGCCGCAGCGACGGCAATACCTACTTCGTCGAAAACAGCAGTGATTTACCGCGAATCTTTCAGCAAGAACTCGGGGATGTGCTGAGCGTCGTGGCGCGGCGAGTCGTGGTGGAGATCTCATTTGCCGATGGCGTGCGGGCGCGTCGGGTCATCGGCCGCGACGGGCGGATCACTGAAGGGCGTGTGACCGTGGAGTTGAACCAACTCTACGGCGGGCAGGAAAAATTCGCGCTGATCGAAGTCGACGTGCCGGCCGGAGAAGCCGGACGCAAGCGTGAGCTGGCGAGCGCGGAAGTCGTTTACGAATCACTCGACGGCACGGCGATCCAACGCATCAGCACGCATACGGTGGTCGGGTATTCACGCGACGAAACGAAGGTCATTGCGGCCGCCAATCACGCGGTGCAGACCGATTATGCGGCCAACCGTTTGGCCGAAACGAAAGACGAGGTTGTGGAACTCGTCGATGCCGGGCGGCGCGAGGAAGCATCATCGCTGTTGGCGAGTGTGGGGGCGTCGTTGAGCAGTATTGCCAGCCGTTTCGACAATCGGGCCATGGCTGACTATGCGGCGCCGACAGCGGCGGAAGCCGAACGAATCGAACGCGAAGGCTTGGACAAAGCGGCGCGCAAGACCTACCGCGCCGAGGCGGCGCAGACCGTGAGCCAGCAGAAGGGGGCCCGGTAGGATTCGTCGGGCTAACGCACCTGAAACAACGCCGCAGGATTGTGCCTGCGGCATTCTGCGTCTGTGCTTTTCATCCGATGACCGCCACTCAGCGCCGCGCCACGCTTTATGCCCTGCTTTTGCTGGGGCCGGCGTTGTTGGTGGGCGGTGGGGCGTTGTGGCTCTTGCAACGAGAGCAGATGCGGTTGGCGGCCGAAGCCTTGGCGGCCCGGAACGCGCGTCATGAGGCGGTGGCGGCGCGAGTGCGGTTGATCGCCGAGAATGTTGGTGTGTTGTTGGCCGATATGCAGTCGTCTCTGACGGAGATCTTGCAGGACGTGCCGCTCGCTTCGCCGGAGTCCGCGTTGGCGGAATTGAAAGACTCCAACCCATTTGTGAGCAGTGTGTTCGTGGCCGATGCGAGGGGACGTGTTGTCTGGGGCGATCAAGCGGCCGCGGGGCTGATGACGCCGATCACGGAAGAGGTGTTGGGGGGCGCGGCCCAACCGCGCCGCCGCGTATCGAGTGATCATGACGCGGCGCTCGCAGAGGCGGAAAGACTGGCGTCGGGCGCCGCTCGACAGCAGTCGCTGGCCAACGTCGCTCAGTATCAGGCTGCGCGCAGTGATTTTCGGGAAGAGGTGCAGGCCAAGACCTCGGCCGATTCAGCCCGGATACGGAAGGCGGCGAGCGTTCCGGTGCCGTCAGCCGCACTTGCTGGATCATCGCAGGCAACGTCGGCGAAAAAAATGGCACCTGAGCCGGACCGTGACGTGATAAAGTGGATACCGCGAATGGACGATTCCCCGCGTCGGTTGTGGGTGCGACGTGAGCGGGTCGGCGATGGCATGATCGGCGCCGGGATCGATTTGCGGGTGCTGCGTTCGCGGCTGGTCGCGGTTTTGCCAGCCGCATTGGAGCGCGACGAAACCTACGCCTTGCTCGCGCCAGGCGAAACGCTGGCGGATGAAGGCCAAGACTATCGCACGAGTATCAAAGTCGGGAGGGCGGCGGGTCGTTCGGTGGTGCGGGTGGCTTTGTCGGACACTCTTTTGCCCGGATGGTCGGTGGTGGGCACCCGCCCGCCGGACGCGCCGGATGAATCGACCGGTGGCGGATTGATGTTGCTGGGCGGATTGGTGGTGGCGGGGCTGGTGGGCGCAATCGCGCTCGGCGGCGCGTTGCTGTGGCGGGAGGCGCGGAGGCAAGCATTGGAGGCGTCGCGGCGCACGACATTTGTGGCGAACGTTTCGCACGAATTTAAAACCCCGCTCACCACGATCCGACTGTTCGCCGAGTTGCTGGGGCAGGGCCGCGTGGCCGAGCCGTCACGACGAACTGAATACCTGACGACGATCGGAGACGAGGCGGCCCGCCTGACCCGCATGGTGGAAAATGTGTTGCGACTCGGTCGATTGGAATCGGGTGAGCATCGCGTGCGACCGGTGCCGGGCGATCCGGGCGAGCTGGTCCGTTCGGTCGTCGCGTTGCAGGCGGCACAGATCGAGACGCTGGGATTGACATTGAGTCTGGCGATTCCGGGGGAACTGCCGAGGATTGCGATGGATCGCGATGCGGTGCAGCAGATTCTCACCAATCTGATCGACAATGCGGTCAAGTATGGCGCGGCGGGCGGGGTCGTGGACGTGGCCATCCGGACACGGGAATCAGGGGGCGTTGAAATCGAGGTCGCGGATCGGGGGCCGGGAGTGTCGGCGGCGGATCGCGGGCGCATCTTTGAATCGTTCCAGCGCGGCGATGAGCGGTTGAGTGCGGATCATAGCGGGGTCGGGCTGGGCTTGGGCATCGCTCGCTCGTTGGCGCGGGCGCACGGCGGCGATTTGCGTTACGAGACTCGCGCGGAGAGCGGGGCCTGTTTCATCTTAACGTTGGCATGAAGGCGCGCATCTTAATCGCGGAGGACGATCGCAATATTCGCTTGGGATTGGTCGCGACCTTGGAGAGCGAAGGCTACGTGGCGACGGCGGCGAGTGACGGCGCGCAGGCTCAACGACTGCTCGCCCAAGCGTCGTTCGACCTGGTCATGCTCGACGTGATGATGCCGAAGTTGAGTGGTTACGACGTATGCCGAGAGCTGCGTCAGCGGGACGCGAGGGTGCCGGTGCTGTTTCTCACCGCCAAGGGCGAGGAAATCGACAAGGTGGTGGGCCTGAAGCTGGGAGCTGACGACTACATGACCAAGCCCTTTGGCGTGCACGAGTTGCTGGCGAGGGTGGAAGCGTTGCTACGCCGGGCGAAACGAAACCTCGGGGCGGAGCGAACGGACAACCTGCCCTCCCATTTTGCGCTCGGCGAGGCGACGATTGATCGCGCCGCCTTTCGCGTGGTTCGCGAGGGGCGGGAGTCGGCGCTGACCTTGCGGGAGCTCAAGTTGGCGACGGTATTTGCCATGCACCCGGGGCAAGTGCTGACACGCGATCAACTGCTGAATGCCGCTTGGGGTATCGACTATTTGGGCACAACTCGCACGCTTGATCAGCACATGGTGCAGCTGCGGCGCAAGATCGAGGCTGACCCGGAGAATCCCTGCGTCTTGGTGACGGTGCATGGCGTCGGTTATCGCTATGTCGTCGAGACCTCGCGCGAGGCTTGAGCACAAAAAAACCGGAGCGCGAGGCCCCGGTTTTTTTGCAAGACCGGAACTGGCCGGTGTTTTTTTAGGTTAGGCGGAAACGCCCACAAGAGAAGCCTGGGCCCGCGCGGGGGCCGCGGTGGCCGACTTGTTGGCGAAAAATTCCACCAACGTTCCGACGCCTTCGTAGCCCATTTCGGTGAGACGCGAATTCATTTTCTCGACGGCTTCAGCGAGCTCGCTGGTGACCGAGGGATCCAATGTTTCGATCACGCCGGTTTGCCGATTGATAACGTGAAACACGGCGTCGTCGGTGAGGCTGATCTGGAAGAGCGCAGTTCCGTTATGGAGGAAACAGCGGCGAACAAGGCCAAGTTCCTCAAAGGCAGCGAGGCAGCGATACACGGTCACGAGGTCACAGCGCGCGCGGGTCAGGCCGGCGTGCAGCTGTTCGATCGTGATCGGCTCGTCCTGCCGAAGCAGCGCTTCGAGGATGGCGATTCGAGGTTGAGTAATCCGCAGGCCAGCGGATTTAAGCCGGGCGCAGGCTACGTCGATCCGAGGCTGAGAGCTCGGGCGGACGTCGTTATTTCTAGCGGCCGGGAGAGGATGATTGGTTTGAGTCGAGGCAATCATATTGCGATTAACAGTTAGTGGGCATTGTAACGCCGAGGTAACGCTCATAGCGCTGCCTTGATGTTTCTTTACAATTTTTTGACGAAAGATTCAAGAAATTTGCGGAAATCTTTGCTGGAATATGGGTCGATGCGGGCGGTGACGCTGCGTGGTTGCTAGCGGGCGTCCGCTGTGCTCCGTTGCTCGTTCATGCAGGATTTGGATTTTGATGAAATCGTCGCGTTGATTCGCAAGGAGGACTCCCGTTACAGCCGCCAAGCGTATCACTTTATCCGCCAAGGGCTTGATCATACGGTCAAGGCGATGCGCGAACGAGACGCGGCGCGACTGAAGAAATCGGCCCACGTCAAAGGACCGGAATTGGTGGATGGTCTGCGGGTCTTTGCGTTGGAGCAATATGGGCCGATGGCGCGAACGGTTCTGAAAGACTGGGGGATTACCCGCTGCGCCGATTTCGGTGAATTGGTCTTCAACCTCATCGAATATAACGTTTTCAGTAAGACCGAGACGGATCGACGGGAGGACTTTTCCGAGGTCTTCACGTTTGAAGAAGCCTTCGATTCACCGTTTCGTCCGGCCAAGGTGCAGCGGCCGGTGGTGCGCAAGCGCCGGGCGCCGGCTTCCTCCAAATAAGCTTCCCTGGCGGTTTTATTCCTGCGCGGCGCGGCCGCGACGTCTCGTTTCAATTTCCCATGGCCCAATCCATTCTGTCGTCGACCGATCATAACTTGCTCAAAACCCTTTGGGCCGATGCACCGGTGCGGGAGGTCTTGCCTAACGGACTGACGTTGATCGTGCGACCCGATGCGACGTCGGAAGTGGCGTCGGTGCAGGTGTGGGTGAAGACCGGCAGCATCCACGAAGGCGGCCAGTTGGGCGCAGGGCTTTCCCACTTTCTCGAACACATGCTGTTCAAAGGCACGGCGAAGCGCGCCGGCCGGGAGATTTCTGCGACGGTGCAGGCGCACGGCGGCTACATCAATGCCTACACGACCTTTGATCGCACGGTTTACTACATCGACGTGCCGACGGAGCACGTCGGCGTGGCGGTGGACGTGCTGGCTGACATGACCTTTCACTCGACGCTGCCGGCCGGTGAAATCGAAAAGGAAAAACAAGTCATCCTGCGCGAGATCGACATGGGCGAAGACGACCCCGATCAACGTCTCGGCCAGGCCTTGTTTGAGGCGGCGTATCGAGAACATCCCTACCGTTATCCGGTGATCGGGCACCGCCAGGTTTTCGAGGCGGTGGATCGGGCCGCGCTGCTGGCGTATTATCAGGAACGTTACGTGCCCAACAACGTGGTGGTCGTCGTCGCGGGCGTGCCGGAGGCGGCGGAGGCGCGTCGACTGGTGGAAGCCGCGTTTGGCAGCGTGCCACGTCGGCGTCTGGCGCCAGTCTATTTGCCGACGGAGCCGATGATGCTGTCACCCCGGGAGCGGCATCTGACGGAGGACGTGGAAATCACCCGGGCGGGCTTGGCGTGGCCGATTCCCGGCCTTGAGCATGCGGACGCGCCGGCGCTCGATGTGTTGGGGATGTTACTCGGTAGTGGGGACAGCTCGCGCCTCTGGCAGGCCGTGCGGGAAAAAGCGCGTTTGGTGCACAGCATCGATGCGATGAGTTGGAATCCCGGCGCGTCCGGGTTGTTCTACATTTCGTTCACCTGCGATGCGGGACGCCGGACGGCTGCGGCCGCCGCCGTGCACGCGGTGCTGCGGGAAGCGGCCAGCACGGGCGGGAGAAGTGCGCAAGGCGATCCGCCAGTTGGTCGTGACCGAGATCAACGGTCGTAAAACCGTGGCGGGGCAGGCGGCGCGGCTCGGTTTGGCTGAGGTCGTGGTGGGCGACCTGAGCTACAGCCAGCACTATTTTGAGCGTTTGAAATCGGTGACCCCGGCGCGACTCCGGGCGGTGTTGCAACAGTATCTCCAAGCGGGGCGGCAGATCTCGATTTCGTTGAACCCAGCTGAGCCGGTGGTCGAGGCCGCGAGCGGCGCCGCAAAGCGGGCAGGGAAATCCAAGCCGGCGAAGATCACGGAGTATCG
>CAXBDS010000123.1:0-15301 GCA_963974355.1 uncultured Opitutaceae bacterium | reverse complement strand
CCTATGTCTGACGTTCCGTCCTTCTCGCTCGCCGGCAAAGTCATCGTGCAGTTCGGCGGCACCGGCGTCCTCGGGCGCTCGCTCGTCGCCGCCCTCGCCGGCGCCGAGGCGACTTTGATCGTCGCGTCGCGCAATCGCGAGTCGCTCAACGCTCTCGCCACCCACGAACACGAGGCCGGTCGCACCGTGCACGTCGAGGAGGTCGACATCGGCTCCGAGGCCTCGCTTCACGCGCTGCGGGACCGAATCATCGCCGCCCACGGCCGGGTCGACGGCATCGTGTTCAATGCGGTCAGCCGCCCGATGAAATCCTATGATGCCGACCTCGCCGCTTGGCGCGCGTCGATGGACGTCAATGCCACCGGCTTCTTCGCCACCGTGCGCGCGTTTGGCGACGCCATGGTCGGGCAAAAATCGGGCAGCATCGTCAACATCGCCTCGCAGATGGGCACGATCGGCATGAATCCCTGGCTCTATGAAGAGACGCCGATGCAGGTGCCGCCGGATTATTTTTTCCACAAGGGCGGCATGATCAACCTCACCCGGTATCTGGCTTCCCACTACGGCCCGCACAACGTGCGCGTCAACGCGGTCTCGCCCGGCGGCATCGCCAACCCCGACCAGCCGCAGGCCGAAGCTTTCGTCGCCCGCTACGGCCAGATGACCATGCTCGGTCGCTTGGCTCAGGCGCGAGAGATCGGCGGCAGCGTCGTTTTCCTCCTCAGCGACGCCTCCACTTACATCACGGGCACCAATCTCGCGATCGACGGCGGCTATACCGCCAAATAGCGCGCGCCGCGCCGTCCGCCGCCCGGGAAATCGCCCGCCGCGGCCGCGTCACCTTTTCCCGCCCACGTCAGTCCTCGTTCGTTCCTATGCAGTTTCTCGATTTTGCCGTCATTTTCATCTACCTGAGCGGGGTCGTCTGGGCCGGCCTCAGCAGTCGCGGCAAAAAGGGCAACAGCGACGAATATTTCACCGCCAAGGGCGGCTTCGTCGGCAAGCTGGGTGTCATCATGGTCGGCCTCAGCATGGCCGCGACGCTCTTCAGCGGTATCAGTTTCGTCGTCTACACCAGCACGGCCTTCAGCCGCGGCGCGCAGATTGGGATCGCGGTGCTGGGCCTGCCGCTCGCCTGGGCGGTGCTGCGCTACTGGTTCCTCCCCCGATATCTGGCCGGCAGCGGTTCACATCCCTATGACATCATCGAGACCCGGTTGGGCACGGAGGCACGGCTCTGCGTATCAGCGATGTTCATACTGCTGCGCATCGGCTGGATGGCGGTGATGCTCGTCGCCCCGACCCTCGTGCTGATGGGCGCGGCCGGGCTCGGTCCCGGCTGGTTCTGGCCCATCGTCACCATCACCGGTGTGACCGCCACGGCCTACACGGCGATCGGCGGCATCCGCAGCGTCATCGTGACCGATGCGATTCAGTTTCTGGTCATGGGCTTCGGCACG
This sequence comes from uncultured Opitutaceae bacterium, assembly GCA_963974355.1. GTDB lineage: Bacteria > Verrucomicrobiota > Verrucomicrobiia > Opitutales > Opitutaceae > Actomonas. The sequence continues at coordinate 13,841 of CAXBDS010000123.1, read as the reverse complement.
CTCTTCATCATCGGCTTCATTCTGGCGAAAGTCGGCCTGCCGGTTGACGAGATCGTCGGTCAGCTCCAGCAAGCGGGTCATCTCAACCTCTGGGACTTTTCGGTCAACCTGCACGAGAGCTTCACGTTCTGGGGCGTGATGTTCGGCATCAGCATCGCCAACCTCGGCAGCTACATCGGCGACCTGATGATGTTGCAGCGCTACCTCGCCGCCGAATCGCCGCAGGCCGCCGCCCGCGCTTTCGCGATCAACATGTGGGGCGTCATCCTCGTCATCCTGGCGCTGGTGACGACCGGTCTGCTGCTCTGGGTCTGGTATCACAACCACCCCGACCCGAATCTGCCGGCCAAGCCCGATCTCGTGCTGGCCTACTTCATCGCCCAGGAGTTGCCCGCCGGCGTCTCCGGTTTGCTGATCGCGAGCATCCTGGCCGCCACCATGAGCAGCATGACCAGCGGCATTATCGCGTTGTCGGGCACGTTAACCAACGACTGGGTCAAGCGCTTTGGCCGACCGCGCTCAGCCGCCGAAATGATCCGCTTTGGCCGCGTCTCCAGCGTGCTCATCGGGGTGGCGGCCATTTTCACGGCCGGCGCCGCAAGCCAGCTCGGCACGCTGTTCCAGATTTCCCAAGCGATCGTGGGCGCCTTCCTCGGGCCGATGCTCGGCTGCATGGTCATCGTGGCGGGCAACTGGACGCTGCGGCCGCGTTTCGTCCTGGCCGGAATGGCCCTGGGAACGCTCACCGGTTGGTGCATCGCGTTCTCTTCCGTTTCCGTCGTGTGGGTCGCCACCGGTTCGGCGCTGGTCACGGTGCTCGTGCCCGGCCTGCTCCGGCTTTGCTTTCCGACGCCCGGCGTCGGCCGCTGAGTCCCGCGCCAACGCCGCCCCCTCACCGTTTCGCGCCGCGAATCACTTGCGCATTGAATTTCCTGTATCCGACCGTATGCGAAGAAAGAAATGAAGAGCGTAAATACTGACGTAGCTTACGACTACGTGCGTCGCCGGATCCTCAACGGCGAATTTCCCCCCGGCCACGCCCTGATGACCGAAGGCCTTTCCACCGCCACCGGAGTAAGTCGCACGCCCGTGCGCGATGCCTTGCGCAAACTGGAGGCCGATGGGCTCGTCACGATCCGCCCGCACGAGGGCGCCAGCGTGAAGATCATGGACCTGAAGGAGTTCAAGGAAACCTGTGATCTGCGCCTCGCGCTGGAGAGCCACGCCGCCGGCCTCGCCGCCCGCCACCGCAATGAAGGCGACCTCGCCGAGATGCGCCACGCCATCAGCGAAATGAAGCGCCTCACCGCCCTCATTCTGAAACAGAAGGAGGAGCCCGACCTCAGTGAACTCGTGCGCGAGGACGTGCGTTTCCACATCGCGATCATGACCGCCGCCCGCAATGACCTGATCAAAAAGGAGATTTTACGGCTGCACCTCATCAACCGGGTCGTCTCCGGCCAATCGGCCACCGACCGCCCCGAGCAGACCAAGGCCGCGCGCGACCACCACCGCCAAGAGGTCCTCGATTGCCACGGCGAGATCCTCACCGCCATTGAGGCCGGCGATCCCGCCCAAGCCAAGGCGGCCATGGAACGCCATATCCAAGATATCATTGACAATCGCTTGTCCGCCATGGTGCGGGCCGAGAGCGGACGCATCGCCCACGAGCTCACCGCCGAGGAACTGGAGTATACGCCATAACCCGGCGTTTACGCGGGCCGCAAAGCACCCGTTTGGCGGTTCACGGCGGTCTCGTCCATCCGCCAGGACGCCCATCGCCGGGAATTCCTCCGCGCGTCCCTCGGGGTCGCCCGTTCCGAGCGCAAACAGGACATTTAAACTGAACAAAGCCGTGGTTGCAGCGGTCCGGAAGCGGGCCAAAAGCCCTTTGTCATGGGCCTGGAAGCGAGCGTGCCGCTTGCTATGAATTCCATTCATTACAGCCACGCAAAAGCGTCACCTGATCGTAAAATTCCATTGACGAATGCAAACGGCGCCGGGTGTATACACATGTCGACCAGACACCCTTAATCCAGTTACAGAGAAGACTGAACTATGAAAAACACTAAGCCTCTCGCCCACCTCGGGCGACGACTTGTTGCGTGCGCCGTCGTGACGGCCGCCTCTTCCGGATTGTCCGCCCAATCCGTCCCGTCCGAAAAAAATACGCCCGCCGTCCCGGAATCCGAGCCTGTCGTCATGTCTGCCTTCAAGGTGAACACCGACCGCGACGTCGGCTACTTCTCGGCCGAAACCACCGCCGGCACGCGCACCTCCAAGACGCTGGTCGAGATCCCCGGCAACGTCAGCATCATCAATGAAGCGATGATCGACGACTTGAAGGCCGACCGCTTGGCCGATGCCCTCAACTACGGCACCGCCGGCGTCACGTCCCTCGACATCATCCAGGACGATTTCTCCATTCGCGGCTACCGCGAAACCAACCGCTTTCGCGACGGCGTGGCCCAATCCGGTTTCTTCAACAACCAACTCTACGACATCGAGCGCATCGAGGTCCTGAAGGGGCCCGTCGCCCTCAGCTTCGGTTCCGGCACGATCCTCGGCGGCGCCGTCAACATGATCGCCAAGAAGCCTTCCGCCACGCCCGTGCGTGAGGTGGAGACCAGCTTCGGCGGAAACGGCTTCATGCGCGGCTCGGTCAACCTGTCCGACTCCCTCACCGATGCCAAAGACATCCGCTATCGCGTGACGGTCGGCGCTCAAAACGATGACCGCTGGAAGGAAATGGAGAGCGACGACAACGTGTTCTTCGGCGGCGCCATGGACTTTGATTTCGGCAATACGACCGTTTCGATCTACGGCTACCACTTCGACACCGATACCTACGTCTACTTCGACGATTTTCTCACCACGCAGACGCCCACCGGCATCCTGCAGTTCAACCAGTATTCCACCGAAGGCTTCTCCTCGGCCCGCGCCAAGGACGTCTACTACGACAGCACGGACGACTACTTCATGGCGTCGATGGCCACCCAGTTGCAGGACGACCTCTCCTTCAAGGTGCTCTACCGCTACCAGAACCTTGAGGATCGTCGCCGCATCATCCGCGGTATCTCCCTCGATGCGGACGGCTACACGCTGAACCGTCAGGACATCCCTTTCGCGAACGACGCCGACACCTCCACCGTGCAGGCCGATCTCAACTATCAGGTCTCGTTCCTCGGCATGAAACACGACCTGACCATCGGCGCCGACTACACGCACTCCTACGCCCGCCAAGCCCTCGTTGTGTTGCCGATCGGTTCGATCGATACCCGCGATCCGGACTTCTCCGGCGACGACAATATCGCCCAAGGCGACGACATTCCGGCTTTCTCAAGCGACAACGCCAACTTCTCGGATATCACGTCCTACTACATCAGCGACTACCTTTCGGTCTTCGATGACAAACTCACCTTTGTTGGAGGTGTGCGTTGGGTCGACTCGATCACGTCCAGCCGCAATAATGTGACCCGCGTCAACGGCGAGCGCGTCGAGACCCCGACCCAAAACGCCCCCCGCTACGGTGTCGTCTACCAGCCCATCAAGAACGCCTCCGTCTATGCCGTGCATTCGGAAACGGTGGCGTCGTCCAACGGCCTCAACCAACGCGGTGAAGCCCTCCCCGACTCGACCGGCGAGATGGATGAGATCGGCATCAAGGCCTTCGATATCCCGGTTTTCGGCGGCAACATCTTTGCCTCCGTCGCCTACTTCGACATGGCCAAGACCAACGTCCGCGTGATCCTTAACGAGATCGATCCGGAAACCGGCTTCTCGGTCATCACCACCACGACCGGCGACACCTCGCGCGGCTTCGAATTCGAACTCGGCTACCGCGCTCCCGTGGGCCCCGGTCAGTTCGACATCATCGGCACGCTCTATAATGCCAAGACCCGCGGCAACGGCGGCGGCCGCGTGCCCTTCGCCCCGGACCACGTGTCCAGCCTGCTGGTCAAGTATAGCTTCAACGACGGCGCCCTCAATGGCTTCGCCATCGGTGTCGGAGGTTATTTCGAAAGCTCCAAACTCGCCTCCAGCGCACAGGACCTCCTCTTGGACTATGGCGATACCTACGACATGTTCGCCAACTACCAATGGCGTGATTGGACGTTCGGCGTGAACGTCAAAAACATCGGCGATCGTCGCTACGTGGCCCGCTATGCCGCCCCCGGCCTGGTGCAAGGCAGCGAGCCCCGCACCTTCCGCTTCAACGTCGGTTATTCCTGGTAACCCTCCGGACCGGCTCGCCGGTCCCCGACCGTGACTCCGCCCCGATCTGATCGGATGGTTTAGCAACCGTCGACAGGTCGGGGCTTTTTCTTGCCCGACTCGCCTCGCCCCGGACCCTGTCCGTCAACCGCCCTCGGCCCCACTCCTCCTCTCCCTTTTCTATGAACCTCCTCCGCCTCCTTCCCCTGCTCGTCACCACAAGCCTCCTCGCCGACCCCGTGGACATCGGCGCCGATCGCGAGTTGATGATCGACCATCACCTCATTGATCACCTCGACGGCCTCACCCTCGAGCTGCAGAAGCCGACCAACGCCGGCCACGCCCTCGACTTCAACGATCCGTGGGATCGCGACGCTTCCGGCTACGTCACCGTGCTCGAAGACCACGGCCTCTACCGCATGTATTATCGCGGCGGCCCCGCCGACTCCACCGCCGGCAAAGACGAGGGCTCCACCTCCTTCTTCTGCTACGCCGAAAGCAAAGACGGCATCAACTGGGTCAAACCGAAGCTCGGCCTCGTCGCCTTTAACGGCTCCAAGGAAAACAACATCCTGCTCGCGCCTTCGCCCTCCGAAGATCCCTACACGCAAAGCCTCGCTCCGTTCATCGACAACCGCCCCGGTGTGCCGGCCAATGAACGTTACAAAGCGATCGGCGGTCAATGGCCGCAAGGCCTCTACGTGTCGGTTTCACCCGACGGCATCCATTGGAAAAAGTGGCGCGACGAGCCCGTGTTCTCCAACGGCGCCTTCGACAGCCAAAACGTCGCTTTCTGGTCGGAATCCGAAGAGTGCTACGTGCTCTACTTCCGCGTCTTCAGCGGCTGGACCGACTACTCCCCCGACCAAAAATGGCGCACCACCGGCTTCCGCACCATCTCCCGCGCCACCTCGCCGGACCTGATCCACTGGAGCGAACCCGAGCGTATGAGCTTCGGCCCTACGCCGCTCGAACAGCTTTACACCAACCACACTCACCCGTATTTCCGCGCGCCGCAGATCTACCTCGCCACCCCGATGCGCTTCGTGGCCGGCCGCCACTTCCTCAGCCGCGATGAACTTTCCGCCCAAGGCGTCGGCGAGAACTTCCTCAGCATCGTCCGCGGCACCCACAATATCCCCAACGAGGTTTCCGATACCGTGCTCATGACGAGCCGCGGCGGCAACCGCTACGACCGCACCTTCATGGAAGCCTTCGTGCGCCCCGGCCTCGACCGCGGCAACTGGGTCTCCCGCAACGGCATTCCGGCCACCGGCATCGTGCAGACCGGCCCGACCGAGATGTCGATCTACGTGGGTCAAAACTACGTGCAACCCACCGCCCACCTCGCTCGCTACGCCATGCGCCTCGACGGCCTCGGCGCGGTCCACGCGTCCTACGCGGGCGGCGAGATGGTCACCAAGCCGCTGACCTTCGAAGGCACCCAACTCCTGCTTAACAGCGCCACCTCCGCTGCCGGCGGCATCCGCGTTGAGATCCAGACCGCCGACGGCAATCCGATCCCCGGCTTCACCCTCGAAGAATGCCCCGTCATCGTGGGCGACAGCATCGAGCGCGCCGTCACCTGGGACAACGGCAGCGACCTCAGCCGCCTCGCCGGCCAAGCCATCCGCCTGCGCTTCGTCATGATGGACGCCGATCTCTACGCCCTGCGTTTCGCGCCCGCCGAGAAGTAAGCGCCGTCACCACCCCGCAGTTACAACAAAGGCGTGGTCGCTGATGCGGCCACGCCTTTTTATTAACGCCATGTCCGGCTGTCGGCCCGCCGCCCAAATCGGGAAATCCATCCGAGCCCAGCGCGTCAGCCGACCTTCGGCACCGCCACGCATTCGATCTCGAAGTGCAGGATATCCGGCAGGCAGTGCGTGATCGTCGTGCGAGCCGGATAGGGGTCGGAGAAATACTCCCGATAAATTTCGTTGAAACGCGCCACGTTGGCCGGATCACGCACGTAGTTGCGCGTTTGCACCACGTGAGCGAGATCGCTGCCGGCCGTCTCCAAGACCTTGCGCAGGTTCTCGATCGAGCGACGCACTTCGCCGTCAAACGACTCGGAGATGATCTTGCCCTTCGGGTCGACTGACGCCTGACCGGACACGAAAATCAAATCGCCCACGCGCACGGCCGGGCTGAAGGGAAGATGGGAAACGGGCGTGCCCGCTTCTTTCGGATAACTGACGGAAGGATGGTTCATAAAACTTCGAATTCAGGGGACGTAATCACGTCCAAGGGAAACACCGGGCGGCGAATATGCCGCCACGGGAAGAGTCTGACATTGCTGCTGCAGGGCCCGGGCGTATCCACAAAATACGACGTCGAGGCAATCGGGTCGTATGCCTGGCGATGCGCCACTGCAGCTTTCACGCCGATCACCGCAAAGGTTTTCGGTTCGATGCCTTGACTACGAAATTGAGCCAGATCGAAGGGCGGGGTTTTGCGACTGGTAAGCAGCATCGTCACGCCTTCGACTCGCACCACCACGCACGCGCCCATGTCAAAATGGCTGCCGCTCATCGAAGCGAGGTGGCTGTGCAGGTCCTCCAGCGCGAAGCGTCCGTCCGAACGCGACATCACCGTCACGGTGAGTTCCACGGGACCGGCGTCGAGGCGGGAACCTTTGCCGCCGATCGCCACCGTCGCGGTGTCACCGGGCGCCGTCGCCGCCAAGGCCTGCACCGCCGCCGGGTCATTGATCGCCACCAGCGCATCGCGCGTGCCGTGCCGCAACAAGGCTCGCAACACGCCTGTGCCATCACCCGGCGCGCCACCGCCGATGTTATCGGAAGGCTCGACCAGAATCACCGGACCGTCTCCCCGGTCGGGCAACCCGGCCAAGACGTCATCAACCATTGGATACGCGACATCGCCCAGCTCGCGCAGCGACCAAGCGAGCTCGGCTCCGCGCCGCAGGGCCGCGTGGGCCACCTCGGTCGAGCCGGTGTAGATCAGACTCAACGACACGCCCGTGTCCGGCGTATCGGCAAAGGAAAAACCCGCCGCCACGTTGCCCGCCCAGATTTCCGGCTCGGTCGTTTCCAACTTCGCGACGAAACGTTTCAGCGTGAGCATGGGATCCCTCGCCGTGCCCGTTCCGGGCGGCGCCCACACGATGGGCAAGCGGCACCAGGCCATGCGCGGCGTCACGCCTTCGCGGAGCGCGCGAGCCAGCAGATACGTCGCCCGCACCGCACTTTCCCTCGCGTCGGTGTGCGGGTTTTCCCGATACGCCACCAGCCCGTTGGCCAGGCGGCACATCCGCGGACTCACGTTGGCGTGCAGGTCGAACACCCCGAAGATCGGCACCGCCGCGCCCCCCGGCAGCCCGCGGATGCGTTCCAACAACTCGCCTTCCGGATCGGTGAGCTTCGGCGTCGCCATCGCTCCGTGCAGCACGAGAAAGATGCCGTCCATCCCTGCCGCCAACGCCGGCCGAGCCCGTTGCTCAAACGCCTGCCAGAAGGATTCGAACGCGGCGTCCTCGGTGATGCCGCTCGGCACCGCCCGCGCATCCATCGTCGGCACCACCGTCAGCCCCAGCTCCCGGGCGGCCGAGAGAAACCCGTCCGTCGGAGACGCGTCGCCCAGCTTGTCGAAGACGTGATCGTCCGTGGTAACATCGAAGTCCGCCCACGTGGTGGTCTCCTCCAGAAACGTGTGCGTCTCGTGGAAGAGACCCCCAAACAGGATACGTGGCGCCATCGTCGGGTGATGCGGCGTTCAGGCGGCCGGTTGATACGTCGCGGCGTGGCGGGCAAAAGCCACCCCCGCGCGTTTCAGGCCTTCGTCAATGTCCGCCTCGGTGTGCGCCATGCTGATCGACCACAAGCCGCGCTCGATCGCCCGCACGCCCTCCTCCAGAAGGCAGATCCGCAAGTGCGCCCAACGGGCGACGTCGTGCCGCGTCACGTAGTCACGGTAGTCGTTCACCGCACCTTCGGCGGCCCCGGGCTTAAGCATGACGGTGTGGAACGCGAGGCCCGGGCCTTGTGGTCGCAACGGGATGTCGTGCTTCGCCGCGAGCTCGCTCAGGCCGGCCATGAGACGCTGGCCGAGGGCGTTGGTCTTGGCCGGATGCCGGTCGCCCGCCTCGAGCACTTGGTCGAGACACCACTTGCTCGCCGCGAGGCAAAGCGGGTTGGCATTCAAGGTGCCGGCGTGAATCGCCTCACCCGAAATGATCTTGGCCATCGCGGCCTTGGTGCCCGCCAACGCCGCAAACGGCGTGCCGCCGCCGATCGCTTTGCCGAAGACCGTGAGGTCCGGCCGGAAGTCGTAATAGCCCTGCGCACCCGACGCACCGAAGCGGAAGCCCGTGATCGTCTCATCGGCGATCATCAACATGCCTTCCTGATCGCACAGCTCGCGAATCGTCGCCATGAGGCCGTCCACCGGTTCGATGCAGCAGGTGTTGCAACCGGCCGGCTCAAAAATAATCGCCGCAATCTGCCCCTTGAACTGCGCCACACGGCGCTTCAGGTGCTCCGGGTCATTCCAGCGCGCGACCACGAACTGCTCCGTCACCTCAGAAATGATGCCCTTGCTCGGATGCGTTCGCGCCGGCGATTCCGGGTCGTCCCACGTGCTCGGCGGATTCGCGAAACCCACCAGGCCTTCGTCGCCCCAACCGTGATAATGACCCTCGAAACGCAGGATCAATTTGCGGCCGGTGTGGGTGCGGGCCAGACGCATCGCCGCCATCACCGCTTCCGTGGCGGAGTTGTTGAAACGCACCAGATCAACCGACGGAACCATTTTCTGGATACGCTCGGCGACCTCCAGTTCGAGTTCGCATTGCGCCGCCCAGTGCAGCCCAAGCTTCGCCTGCGCCGCCAGAGCGTCGGCCAAACCGCGGGGTGCATGACCGTAGAGCAAGGCGCCCTGACCGAGCTGGAAGTCGATGTATTCGTTGTCATCGACGTCCCACACCCGGGCCCCGTCGCCTTTGGCAAAGTAGAGCGGCACCGGCTGCTCCATTTTTCGGATACCGCTGTTGATGCCACCGGCGATGCTTTTTTGGGCGCGCTCGAAGAACGCGCGGGAACGGTTAAAGGTATAGGCCATAATTCAGAACGTTGCAGACAGGGGGATCAGGCATGGACGCGTTGGTCCGGGTCGACGGCCTGCGCTCCCCGTTGGCGCATGGCCGCGATCAACGCCGTGCGGCGTTCATCGGGAAATCGGTTGACCGGCACGGATACACTCACGCCGGCGAGCGGCTCGTGTTGTCCCGCCAGCGAGATGGCCACACAGGCGACGCCCGCGACCGTCTCTTCTTCCTCGAGCGCACAGCCGCGCTGCCGCGTCGCGGCCAGCTCGGCTTCGAGTCGCTCCCGGGCCGCCTTGCGACCGCGCACCGGCAGCGCCGCACAGACTTTGGTGACCAAGCGGCCTTGCTGCTCCCCGGGCAAATTCGCTACGATCGCCCGGCCCAGCGCCGTGGTGTGAAACAAATCCCGCGCCCCCGGCTTCACGATCCAACGCAAAGCCTGCGCCGTCTCCACCACATGCGCATAACGCACATACACGCCTTCCAGCACGCCGAGGTTCACCGTCTCGTTGAAATCGCGGTTCAGCTGCGTCATCAGCCCGCTCGCCTTCGTGCGCAACATCGCGTCGCGCCCGTGCTCCCGCAGCGATGACAAACGATCCGACAACACATAACTCCCCCGCGTGCCCACCGCCTCAAGGTAGCCCAAGTCCCGCAGACTGCGCAGAATGCGATGCACCGTCGGCTTCGGCAGACGGCTCTCCTCCGCGAGCTCGGCGAGGCTCAGCGCCCGCCCTGTGCGGGCCAGCACCTCCAACATCGAAAAGGCTTTGTCCAGAACGGCGATACTCATGATTTTCGCTTTACACTATATTCCACAGTGTGGAACAAAGATTCCGTCAAATAAAATCCAATCGTGATCATCGACTGCCACAATCATCTCGGGGTTGACCTCTTCTTTTATCTCAACGGCTACCACCCCTACGCGCAGGACCTGCCGGCCATGGTGACCGAGGGCCGGCGCTGCGGCGTGGATCGCTGGCTGGTGTTTCCAATGGTCGCCAACGTGGGATTCGGCGTCGACGAGATGCGACGCGGCAAACTCATCCCCGGCGCCGATGGCACCGTGCCTTACGCGTTCGAAAACGAGCGCATGCAACAAGAGATCTACGAACGCTACCCGGATCTCGGCCGCCACACGCTGCCGTTCGCCATCCTCGATCCGCAACGCCAACCGGCCGCCCAGCTCAAGGTCCTCCGCGAGCTGCACGCCCGCCATCCGTTCTACGGCCTCAAGATTCAGGGCACGATGATCCAGTCCGAGGTCACCGCCTTGCTCGATGTCGGCCGCGGTTTTCTCGAATTCGCCGCCGAGTTCAACCTGCCGTTTATCATCCATTCCAGCGTCGCGCCCGACGACGTGTGGTCGCAGGCCGCCGACATCCTCCGGGTCGCCGAAGCCACGCCGCACGTCCGCTTCTGCCTCGCGCATTCCTGCCGCTTCGACCACGCCTGCCTCGATCGCGTGGCCCCCTTGCCCAACACGTGGTTCGACTGCTCCGCCCATCGCATTCACTGCGAGAGCGTCGAGCTCGGCCTGCCCAACGTCGCCCCGGCCGAGCGCCGCTTCCCGGCCGACTACCGCGATCCGACGGCCGTTCTGCAAGCCCTCGCCGACGCCTACCCGACCAAGCTCATCTGGGGCTCCGACTCGCCGTTCCAAAGCTACGTCGACGACGACTTTACCCTCCGCAGCACCTACGCCGAGGAAGCGGCCTGCCTCCACGCCCTGCCCCCCGCCCAACAAAAGGCCATCGCCCACGACAACCTGCTCGCTTTGCTGCAACTCGACGATGAACGCATTCTCGCTTAACCCCGGCGCCGCCCTCGTAACCGGTTCCTCGCAGGGCATCGGTCTCGCCATCGCCCAAGGCATCCTCGACGCCGGCGCGCGCGTCGTCTTTCACGGCAAGACTGACCCGGCCCCTGCCATGCCGGAGGGCTCAACCTGGCTCACCGGCGACCTGCTCGACCGCGACAGCGCCGCCCGTCTCGTGCGCGAGGCCTTCGCCGCCGAGCCCGAGTTGAACCTGCTCGTGTGCAACGCCGGCAGCTTCTTCGACGCCCCGTTCCTCGAGATGGATGACGAGCGCTGGGATCGCACGATGAACCTCAACGTGCGCGCCAACTACTTCGTCGCCCAAGCCTTCGCCCGCGAACTCGTCGCCCGCCAGCGTCCCGGCGCCATCGTCTTCACCTGCTCGACCAACGGCTTCCAATCCGAGGACGACTCGACCGCCTACGACACGTCGAAGGGCGCGCTCGTCATGATGACCCGCAGCCTCGCGCACTCGCTCGCGCCGCACGGCATCCGCGTCAACGGCATCGCCCCCGGCATGATTCACACGCCCCTCACCGCCGTGCTCAAAGGCACGCCGCAGGAAACCCATTACGAAAAGAAAATCCTGCTCGGTCGTCTCGGTAACGCGGAAGACTGCACCGGCGCCGCCGTCTTCCTGCTCTCGCCCGCCGCCGCCTACATCACCGGCCAGATCATCGTCGTAGACGGTGGACTGACCGTGGGCCAAATCGGCCGCCTCTGATCTTGCCGCCCATGACCGTCGACGATCTTCCCTCGCCCAGCACCCTCGTGCTCGCGCCCCAGCTGGAGCACAACCTGCGCGTCACGCAGTCCGCCTGCGACGCCGCCGGCATCGAGCTGCGACCGCACATCAAAACGCACAAGATGGTGCCCATCGCGCGGCGCCAGCTCGAGCTCGGCGCGCGCGGCCTCACCTGCGCCAAACTCGGCGAAGCCGAGGCCATGCTCGCCAGCGGCGTGCGCGAGATCTTCCTCGCCCACTCCCTCGTCGATCTGCGCCAGGCCGGCCGCATCGCCGCCCTCGTTGACCAGCTCGACGACTTCCGCGTGGCCGTCACCAGCGAGGCGCACGCCGAGGCGCTGATCGCCCTCGCCGCTCGCGTCGGCCGCCCCCTCCGCGCCATGATGGCGATCGACAGCGGACTCGACCGCGAGGGCGTGCGCGACCTCGCTTCCGCCCAACGCATCGCCGCCCGGCTCGCCGCGTCGCCTCACGTCGATCTCGCCGGATTTTACACCCACGAGGGCCAGTTCTACACCGTCCCCAATACCGACCGTCCTGCCGGCGTCGCCGCGATGTTGGACCAACTCTGCGCCATCCGCGACGCGATCGACCCGACCTTGCCGCTCTGGCCCGGCAGCAGCACGACCGCCCGCGCCATCGCCGCCACCGCCGGCTCCCGCGTCCAGGCCGTGCGCCCCGGCGCCTACGTCTTCGGCGACCTTTCGCAGTCCACCAGCACCGACGTCATGCCCTTCGCCGATGTTGCGTTGCACGTGCTCGTCACGGTGGTCGACCAGCCCACCGCCGACCTCGCCTTGATCGACGCCGGCTCGAAAACCTTTTCCTCCGATCGCACCGCCGCCGGCGTCTTTGCCCTCGCCGCCGATGGCCGCGACCTCGCCGTCGTGCGCGTCAACGAGGAGCACGGCTACGTGCGCGGCGCCGATGTCGCCCAACTTCAGATCGGCGAACGCATCCGCTTCGTGCCCGCCCACGTCTGCACCGTCGTCAATCTCACCGACGCCGTCGCCGTGATCGACGCCGACGACCAGGTCACGACCACGTGGACAGTCGATGCGCGCGGCCGCACCCAATAAATCCAACCACGCCTCACTCACCCATTTTCATGAAGATCCTCCGCTATCTCGACTCCACGCAAACCGTGCGCTTCGGCGCCCAGCAGGCCGACGGCAGCATCCGCCGTCTCGAAGGCGACATTTACGCGCAGCCCACTGTATCTGAAATCGTGGATACGCCGGCCAAACTGCTCGCGCCCATCGTGCCAACCCAGATTCTCTGCATCGGCCTGAACTACCGCCAGCACGCCACCGAATCCAACATGAAGGAGCCGGAGCGCCCGATCCTCTTCGTCAAGGGCATCAACACGCTCCAGCATCCCGGCGCACCCATCGAGATCCCGACCCACCTTGCCAGCACCGAGGTCGACTACGAGTGCGAGTTGGCCGTCGTCATCGGCAAGGCCTGCAAAAACGTCTCGCCCGAGAACGCCCTCGACTACGTGCTCGGCTACACCTGCGCCAACGATGTCTCCGCCCGCGATCACCAGATCAAGCTCGGCGGCGGACAATGGTGCCGCGGCAAGTTCTTCGACACCTTTGCCCCGCTCGGCCCGGTCCTCGTGACGCCCGAGGACATCCCCAATCCCAATGCCCTGAAGATCGCCACGATCCTCAACGGCGAGCGCGTGCAGGACTGGACGACGAGCGACATGATCTTCGACGTCGCCCACATTATTTCCTACCTCAGCGGCAGCACGACGCTCGTGCCCGGCACCGTCATCCTCACCGGCACCCCGCAAGGCGTTGGCATGGCCGCCAAGCCCACGCCGCGCTGGCTCAAGCCCGGCGACGTCGTCGACATCGAAATCGAGAAGATCGGCACGCTGACCAACCCCGTGACGCTCGAGGCCTGAGCCGAGCGGCCATGCCCGACCTTGTCACGTCGCCCCCACGGGAACTCCCGTGGATCGAGGCCCCAGCCGTGGGTTTCGA
>CAXBDS010000122.1:0-15658 GCA_963974355.1 uncultured Opitutaceae bacterium | reverse complement strand
ATGCCCGTTGGCAACTGAACCTCGACAAGGTCTCCCGTACAGACCTTTCTCCGCTGCCGCGTGAAGAAATGCAGGCGGGGGCGACCTTCAGAATCGGTTGATCACCGACGGTGATCCGCTCCCAGGATTGCCCGTCGTAGATTTGCACGCTGCCAAAATTCGCAAAATACATCAGCCCATCCGGCCCTTGGGTGCCGCCGAAGAGGAGCTCGCGTTCGTCGTAGTTGGAGGGCGAGAAGTTCTGCACGAGCGGAGCGCCGTGATCGTCGATCGGGGGGGGCGTTTGCGCGGCGCTCGCGGCGACGAGCAGGGTGACAGCCAAGAGTTGGGGCGGCCATTTCAGCCGACGGGCAAACCACATGCCATCAGCGTGAAGCGGGGTTATCGGTGGTCAATCCCGGCCAGCGCGGGCTACGCATCAATGCGTAGCCAGGCGCCGATTTCCTGGAGTCACCGGGGGGCAGACGGGGTTGACTCGACCGCGGCAAGAAAGCGGTGCAGCGGAGAGGCGGCTTGGCGTTTCTCGGGCCAAGCGAGGACGAGACGGCTTTCGGGCGCCGGACCGGTGAGCGGCCTGAATATGACCTCCGACGGGAGTTGACGCGCCTCGGAGGGGCACATCAGGGTGACGCCAATACCCGCTCTTACCAGTCCGACCGCATTGGCCCGCGGCCACACCTCTTCGGCGATGTGGGGAGTGATGCCAGCGGCGGTAAATGCGGCGAGGATACGGTCGTAAAACCCCGCGTTATGGATACGCGGAAAGAGCACGAACGGCACCTTGGCCAGTTGGCGCAGGCGCAGCGTGGACTTGTTCGCCAGCGGATGGTCGGACGGCAGCACGATGCCGTTGCGCTCGCGCAGGAGCGGCCGGGTTTGAAAACCGACGGGCAGAGCGTCGGGATGCAGAAAGCCGCAATCGATCTCGCCAGCGCGCAAGGCCGCCACCTGCACGGCGGTGGGCGATTCGTTGAGCTCGACGCGCACATGGGCATCACGCCGTTGAAATTCTCGCAAAATGCGGGGCAACACCGTGGCCATCGCAAGGCCTGTAAAGCCGACGCGCAGAGTTCCGGCGCCGCCTGCGGTGATCGATTGCAGCTCCGCAGGCAGGCGTTGCAGCTGCACGAGCCAAGGCTCGATGCGGTCACGCAACGCCGCGCCGGCCGCCGTGAGTTCGACGCGGCGCTGCGAGCGCAAAAACAGGGGCGAGCCCAATGCCGCCTCCAGTTGCGCGATTTGTCGCGAGAGGGCAGGTTGCGCCACGCCGAGGGCTTCGGCCGCACGACGAAAGTGCAATGTGCGGGCGACCTCCCGGAAGTAAATCAGGTGGCGCAGCTCAAAATTGAATTGATACTCACGAGGCATCAATGAAGGCGAAATAAGTATTTTCCTGTTATGGCAATTCTTTGCTATGCTCGGCGCCTGTTTTTAACCCGGCAACCGCGCCGACCACACCCCACCGCTTCACACCTACCTTTATGGGCAAATCACTCTTTGAAAAAGTATGGGACGCGCACGCCGTGCGCACCCTGGCCAATGGTCAGACGCAGTTGCTGATCGGCACCCACCTCATCCATGAAGTCACCTCGCCGCAGGCCTTCGGCATGTTGCGTGATTTGAATCTGCCCGTGCTCATGCCGCATCGCACCTTTGCGACGGTTGACCACATCGTGCCCACCAACGAGTTGGTCGAGCCCTATCAGGATCCGCTGGCGCAGGCCATGATGGATGAGTTGCGCAAAAACTGCGCGCAGTTCGGTGTGACGTTTTTTGACCGCGCCACCGGCAAGCAGGGCATCGTGCACATCGTGGGCCCCGAGCAGGGCATCACGCAACCGGGCACGACGATTGCCTGCGGTGATTCGCACACGTCGACGCACGGTGCGTTTGGTGCGATCGCGTTCGGCATCGGCACCAGTCAGGTGCGCGACGTGCTCGCCACGCAAACGATGGCACTCGGCGCGCTGAAGGTGCGTCGCATCGAGGTCAACGGCGACCTGCCGCCCGGCGTTTATGCGAAGGACGTGATTCTCCATATCATCCGCACACTGGGGGTGAATGGCGGCACGGGCTACGCTTACGAATACGCCGGTTCGGTGTTCGACCGCTTCACGATGGAGCAGCGCATGACCGTCTGTAACATGTCGATCGAGGGCGGCGCCCGCGTGGGTTATGTCAACCCGGACGAGACCACATTCGACTACCTCAAAGGTCGCCCCTATTCGCCCTCCGGGGCGGCGTGGGATTCCGAGGTTGCCCGCTGGAAGTCCTTCGCGTCGGACGCCGATGCGGTATACGACGATGTGGTCAAAATCGATGCGGCCGACATCGCGCCGACGGTCACCTGGGGCATCAATCCCGGCCAAGGCATTTCGATTGCGGAGAACATCCCCAACCCGGACACCGCGACGACCGACGACGAAAAATCAGGCATCATCGAGGCCCTCGCTTATATGAAGCTGCCCGCCGGCGAGCCGATCAAAGGCACCAAGATCAACGTCGCGTTTCTCGGTTCCTGCACCAACGGCCGCCTTTCTGATTTCCAGGAAGTCGCCAAATACATCAAGGGCCACAAAGTCGCCCCGGGCGTGCGCGCGATCGCGGTGCCCGGCTCCCAGATCGTCGCGCTGCAATGCGAGAAACTCGGGCTCGACAAAATCCTCGCCGAGGCGGGCTTCGAGTGGCGCGCCGCCGGGTGCTCGATGTGTTTGGCGATGAACCCCGACAAACTCATCGGCGACGAACTTTGTGCGTCGTCCTCCAATCGAAACTTCAAGGGCCGCCAAGGTTCCGTCACCGGTCGCACTGTGTTGATGAGCCCGGTCATGGTCGCCGCCGCCGCGGTCTCCGGCCACGTCGCCGACGCCCGTGAGGTCTTCTCGGTCAACTAAGTTCCCCCCTACCAACATGGCTTTAGCAAACATCACCTCAGTTACCGGTCGCGGCGTGTTCGTCCCCGGCAACGACATCGACACCGATCGTATCATTCCCGCCCGCTTCATGAAATGCGTGACCTTTGATGGACTCGGCGAATTCCTTTTCTACGACGTGCGTCACACGCCCGCAGGCGAGCCGACCGGCCATCCCATCGACAAGCCCGAGCATGCTGGTGCGAGTATTCTGCTCTCCGGCGCGAACTTCGGCTGTGGTTCCTCCCGCGAGCACGCTCCCCAAGCGATTCACAAGGCCGGCTTTCGCGCGGTGATCGCGGAGAACTTTGCCGAGATCTTCTTCGGCAACAGCACGACGCTCGGGATCCCCTGTGTGAACGCGACGCGTGCCGACATCGCCAAGGTGGCCGCAGCCATCGCGGCCGATCCGACCCTGGAGCTTGTTGTCGATGTGGAAGCCCGCGAAGTGCGCTTTGGTGAGCAAAAGATCCCCGTAACACAGCGTGACTCTGCGCGGGACGCCTTGATCAAGGGCCGCTGGGATGCCATCGGCGAGTTGATCGACGGCACGCCCGACGTGAAAGCAACCGCCGCCAAACTACCTTACATGGCGGCTTAGGATGGTTTTCGCCCTCGCCGGTGATCCGGTTGAAAGGGCGGTAATTCTGACCACGATTGACGAGGCGCGGGAAACCGCGCCTCTTTTTTGTTTAATTGCTGAACCTTTTCTTGGTTTTCGGCGTCACAATCGGGCGTAGCTCTCATGTATCTTGCTCTTATCGATATCTTTTCCGGTGCGGATTTTCTGATTTATCCGCTCGGTCTCTGTTCGGTGGTGATGGTCTTCATCATCTTCGAACGTGGTTTCTCCCTGCGCAAAGCCGCGATCATGCCCGATGATTTGGTGGATGCGGTGGTGGGAGGAAAACCGATCACCGGCGGCCGCCATTCGGTGCTCGCCCGCATCATCGAGTTCGCCGAACGGCATCCCGGTGACGAAGATGCGGTGAAAGCCTTCGCCCGGCTGGAACTGAATCGCATGGAGCGCGGGTTGCCGTATCTGGATATCATCTACGCGGCGGCGCCGCTGCTCGGTCTGACCGGCACGGTGTGGTCGCTGTTGCGCGTGTTCTCGTCGATCTCTGGCGAATCCGGCTTGCCGGATCCCGTGGCCTTCACGAGCGGGGTGGCATTGGCACTTTCGGCGACGTTGCTGGGTCTCTCGATTGCGATCCCAGCGCTGGTCGGCGGTGGTTATTTGCAGCGTAAGGTCGAGAACTACGCGGCGCAGCTTGATGTCTTGCTCGAGCGGATTTTGGTCCGGGCTGAGTTGGAAAACGAGCAGGCCTGACCCGATGAGCAGCCTTTACCAACGCCGTCGCCGACGGCCGGAGATGAACCTGCTGCCGTTGATCGACGTGCTGGTCATGCTCATCTTTTTTTCGTTCGTCACGATGCAGTTTCGTCAGGCGGGCACGCTCAATCTGACTCTCCCGAAAATCGAGACAGCGGGCAAAAACGAGTTCAAAGGCTCGGTCACCATCGGCATCGACAAGGAAGGCGTGATCACCTTCAACGGCGACGTCGCGACGCAGGCCCAACTCGAGCCCTTGTTGCAACAGGTGCGCGACGTGAATCGTGACATTCCGGTGCTGATCCGCGCCGACGAGACGACCGAATTGAAAACGGTCGCATTCGTCATGGATACCTGCCGCAAGGTCGGCCTGAACAAGTTCAGCCTGCAATCGCGCTAAACCTCAACCGGTCCGCTCCGGCGCGCCGTTGTTCTCCGAGGACTAGGTAGACGTCGAAGAACGGGAGGCCTCCCGGCGCGCCGTGGGCGTTGATGAGGACGATGTGTTCGTCCGACGGGTTTGGGGGACGAGGTGACTGGTGCAAGGCCGGTAGGACGATGAGGCGTAATCGGCCCAGCGAAGGGCGCGCTCAAAAAGCGTAGCTATTTTAGGTTTGGAATGAACCAGGCTCGTTCGAATCGCCGTTATGCCGGGGGGCCGAGGCAAAAACCTCGCGCGTTTGCAGTGATCTCCGGATCGTAGCGTTCCATGAAAATCGTCATTACAGGTGTGACCCGGGGGTTGGGGCTGGCTCTTGCGAAAGAATTTATTGCCCTCGGGCATACAGTGATCGGGTGCGGACGCGGCACCGAGGGGATTCTCAATCTGCGTTTCGACCACGATTCGCCGCACCGTTTCGACGTCGTCGATGTGGCCGATGCCGCGAAAGTTGAACTATGGGGGCACAAGGTACTCGGGCTGGATGACGCACCGGATATTTTGATCAACAATGCCGCCTTGATGAACACCCCCGCGCCGTTGTGGGAGGTGCCGGCCGAGGACTTTAAGCGGTTGGTCGATGTCAACGTGACTGGCGTCGCTAATGTGATTCGCGTTTTCGTGCCGCCGATGATCAAAGCGGACAAAGGGGTGATCGTGAATCTCAGCTCCGGTTGGGGCCGCAGCGTTTCCCCTGACGTGGCGCCCTATTGCGCCAGTAAGTGGGCGATCGAGGGGCTTACCAAGGCGTTCGCCGAGGATCTGCCGGCTACCATGGCCGCGGTGCCGTTAAACCCAGGCGTCATCGATACCGAGATGTTGCGACAAGCTTGGGGCGAAGGGGCGACCGGCCAGATCACGCCTGATGCATGGGCCAAGTTCGCCGCGCCCTTCATCTTGCAGTTGGGGCCGAAGGATAATGGGCACTCGCTGAGTGTGCCGGTGTGAGCGGCGGCGCGAGAGAGGACTGGCAGCGGGTTGGGTGGGTTGGGACCGATGGGCGGGATTTCACTGGTGGATCGCCCCTTTATTGAATCCGCGGGAATCTCGCTGTCTGGAACTGCCTTCAGATCACGAGGTCGGTTGCTAACCGGATGTATGAAGAGTTCGAGGCGTTGTTTCGGGTAGTGATCGCGATGGCCCTGGGCGCGGTTCTTGGCTGGGAGCGGCAGGCGACCGGCAAGCAGGCCGGCTTGCGCACCCATATGTTGGTGGCGCTCGGGGCGGCGTTGTTCGTCGCTTTGGGCGAAGCGATGGTGGTGCGTTTCGATACCACAGATACCACCGTGCGTCTCGATCCGATGCGTATTGTGGAGGCGGTCGTGACTGGCGTGAGCTTTCTGGGGGCCGGCACGATTTTCGTGTCGCGAGGAAAGCGCGAACGGGTGCGGGGACTCACGACGGCGGCATCCATTTGGGCAACTGCCGGGGTGGGGCTGGCCGCCGGTTTGGGACGCTATGTCCTCGCGGTCGGAACTACGGCCGCCGTGCTGCTCATCCTGAAGGGACTCATTCACGTCGAGCCCGACGAAGACGTGGTCAACGATGCGGATGCCCGAGCTGACTGAGCCGGATCTTTATTTGATCGCGGCCCAGACGCGTTGCACGTCGTCGTGGTCCTCAAGCGCTTGCAGGAAGTCGCCGACGTCGGCCCGCTCGTCGTCGGTGAGTTCTGGATACTGCTTGGCGACGTAGCCGAGCTCCGAGGTGACGACAGTCCAACCGTTTTCGGTGAGCCACGTGGAGGCGGAGTGGACTTCGGTGCGTTCGGTGAGAAACCGCGCGCCGGCTGTTTCTTCAGGAATGTCGTCGTTTTGACCGGGCAGGAGCACTTCGAAGTCGTTGGCGCCGGCTTCGATCGCGGCGGCTTCGAGATCGGTGGCGAGCTCGGGGTGGTGCGCTTCGACGATGCCGCAGTGATCAAACAGGAATTTGTTGCTTCCGGCCAAACCGAGCACGCCCTGCTTGAACAGCACGCGGATCTCCGGGGTCGTGCGTTGCACGTTGTCGGTGTAGGCTTCGACGATCACGGGGACTTTGTGAGGCGCGTAACCTTCGAAAACGATGTGATCCATCACCATCTTTTCGCCACCGATGCCGGCGCCTTTTTTGATGGCGCGCTCGATGACATCGCGGGTTACGCTGGCCTTGCGGGCTTTTTCGAGCGCGGCAAAAAGACGGGCGTTGGCGGCCGGATCGGCTCCGCCCAATTTGGCGGCGACGGAGATCTCCTTCACCATTTTGCCAACCATTTGGCCCTTCTTGTTGTTAACGATAGCGCGCTTCGCGTGGAGCCATTGACGTCCCATAAGGACAACTGACGTAGGGCTTGCGATGGCTTTGGGCAATCGGGAAAGCACGCAAGCGAGGGTTGCGGCAGGCGTTTCTGTCGGACAGACTCCGGGCATGATTCGTCGCCTCGCGCATCTCTGCCTCTTTACTGATCAACTGGACCGGCTCGTGGCCTTTTATCGCGATGGTCTGGGACTGCCGGTGAAATTTCGTTTTCTCGCCCAAGATGAGGTTCCGTTTGGCGCCTACCTCGATTGCGGGGATTCGACGTTCGTGGAGATCTTCGATCAGGCAGGTGCGGCGAAACAGTGGGGCGGGACGCCCGGCCCCTTGGAGGCGGGCAATCGTTACGGGCACTTGTGCTTCGAGGTTACGGGACTCGCCGAGGAGGTTGCGGCGCTGCGCGATCGCGGCATCGAAGTCGGGCCCATTTCCACTGGCATTGACGGATCGTTGCAGGCGTGGACGGCCGATCCGGACGGCAACAAAGTGGAACTTATGGAGTATACGCACGGCAGCCAGCAATTGCAGCTTAATGGAAACAGCGTGCGTGGTTTGAAGTGAATCCGGTCAAGGACTTGTGAAAACCGGAGTAGGGATCCGGGCGACCTTGCCTATCGGTAGGGGAAATCTACCTACACGCCCATGGTCTCATCGGTTCAGGAAACCTTCCAAGCGCTCGCTAATCTCGGCGCCTTGGAGACGCCGTTGGCGGGCATGACCTTGGCATGGTGCACGGCCGGCCTCGCGGCTGTGACCTTGGGGGTGATTTTGTATCGCGAGATTCGGCGCCGCCAGCGTCGGATCCGGCCACCGACTGATCGCGCCTATCCGGCGCCGCAGCCGAAACTGGTTTTACGGCTACCGCGGCGGGATGCGCGGTCGTGACGGTGAGCTGACTCAGGACTCCGTCTCTTCGGCCGACTTTGCCCATTCCTTGTATTGGTCGGTCAAGCTGGTTAGGAGAACCTTTTGATCGTCGGTCGGTTTCAGGCCGTTGGCGAGCGATTGAAGTTGGGTGACGACGCCGGCATAGTTGCCACTTTTCACCGCCATTACGGCAGAGCCCAACGGACCGGCCATCTCGGGCACGCCAGAAAAATTGCGTTGCAGGAGATAGACGTCGACGAGGGTTTTCACGTCGTTGAACGCGCTGAGTTGGGTGGCGTTCAGCTTGGCCGCGCCTAGTTTCTCAAAGGCATGCAGGGCTGCGATGTCCTCGCCACCATTCAAGGCGGTGAGCGCATCCTTCGCCAATTTAGCCAAATCCAGTTGGCTGAAACCGAAGGAGGCCGCCAACTGTTTTACCCCATTGATCACAGCCGGCGGCACATTCACGTCGGCGGCTTTGGTTTCCAGAAAACTGCCGGCGCTCTTCTGCAGATCGGCGGCGGAGAATTGCGCCCGTGCGACGACGGGAGTGATCAGAACCAACAGGGTGAGGACGGTCTTCATGCCGCAATACTGGCGGTCGCCCCAGCGGGCGCAAGGCGGGATGATTTTCCCGCTTCCCCCGATGGGGCAGACGAGATTACCTATCCGTCATGTCCGCCATCTACGAAAAACTTCGCGCCGATATCATCACCGCCATGAAAGCGCGTGACTCTGCCAAGGCGACGATCCTGCGCACCAACGACGCCGCGATTCAACGCGCGGCCATGGACACGAACGCGCCGATTGACGACGCCTTGGTGGTCACGACCTTGCGCAAGGCGGTCAAAAACCTCACCGCCGCCAACGAAGAATTCGCGAAAGGCGGCCGGGATGATCTCATCGCGACCAACGAGGCCGAGATCGCAGTCATCGAGGCTTACCTTCCGGCGCAGATCGATGGCCCGAAACTCGAGGCGCTGGTCGGCGAAGCCGTCGCCCAGACGGGGGCTCAATCCAAGCGCGACATGGGCAAAGTCATGGGCGTTTTAAAGCAGCACCCAGACGCCGGCCAGATCGACTTTGGTGCGGTGAGCAAAATCCTGCAGAACAAGTTAAGCTAGGCTGCGTTGCGCTTCGTGGCACGGCCGGGGCCGCTTAATCGCTGTTGAGCTGACGCAGTCGGATTTTCTTCGCGAGCTCGACCGCGCGCCGTAGCCGAGTGGCTTCGGTTTTCGCGGAGCTTACATAGTAGGCAAGGGACCGGCGTTTGCCGACGGTGAAGCTTTCCCACCTGGTCCGCGCGCCATCGTCCTGTTCGAGCGCGGCCTCCAACTCTTCCGGAATATCGAGCGAATCCGGTGTGGGATCCGGCGCCAAAACCACCTCGACCATGGAACCCTGCGCGCTGCCGGTGGCTTTGAGCAGGGGCTGCCCCACGATCACGAAATAACCGCCGTCGGCGTGGCTCTTCAACGCGCGTTTCACCGGATATCCATTCAGGCTGCCCACCAAGCGGCTGATCCGGGCGAGGCGCCAGGCGTCGCCGACGGCGTCCGGCACCGGCAGCACGTGATGGCGTAGTCCCGTGTCGAGGCGTTCGACCCGCGAACGGAAAGAAAAGGACAGAGGAAGGGAGGGCATCCGCGGGAGATCAAACCAGCTGCGGCCAAAAACTCCAGCGTGCGCTCGGGATGGCGCTTGTTGCCTTCCGGCCCGTGCGCTACGGCTCTCGGATGCTGCCAACGCGTCAAGGCTCCTTCCGGTTGTTTCGATTCCTCGGGATCGATGTTTTCCTGCATTTTTCATGGCTGCTGGTCGCGTTCTGGAGTGTATCCACGCGCCAAGGACTTTATACGTCGCCGGTGTGGAACGTGGTCGAATACCTGTCGCTGTTCGCCATCGTGCTGATGCACGAATTTGGCCATGCGCTGGCATGCCGCCAAGTCGGCGGCCAAGCCAACCAGATCGTGCTGTGGCCGTTGGGCGGCGTGGCGTATGTGAGTCCGCCGTTTCGCCCCGGCGCCCAGCTGTGGAGCATCGTCGCGGGGCCGCTGGTAAACGTCGTTTTGGTGCCAACCATCATGGGCATCGCCTGGCTGATTGACCGGACGGGCGTGGCGGCGACTTCGCAGGATTTCTGGACCTGGCTGGCGACGTTCAGCCAGATCAATTTCTATATTTTGCTCTTTAACCTGCTGCCGGTTTACCCGCTCGATGGCGGACAGATTTTGCGCAGCCTGCTGTGGTTTGGCATGGGGGCGAGAAAGAGTCTGCTGATCGCCACCAGTATCGGCATGGTGGGCACGGTGGGCTTTGTGGCGCTGGCGTTTTACTGGGGATCGATCTGGTTCGGCGTGATGGCGGCGTTTATTGGCATGAACTGTTGGCGCGCCTTCCAAGCCGCGCGCGGGAGCGTCGAACGCTGATGAGTTCCGCTAATTCCACGGTCACGGCGCCCTTGGCGCCCCTGCCGCCGGGCAGTGATCCCGACGCGGTGCTGGATCGGTTTCTTACGGTCATGGCAGACCGAGGCATGGAACTCTACGCCGAGCAGGAGGAGGCCATCCTCGAACTCTTTGCCGGTCGTAATGTCGTGCTGAATACGCCAACCGGTTCGGGGAAATCGCTGGTGGCGGCGGCATTGCATTTCAAGGCGTTGTGCGCCGGGGAACGTTCCGTCTACACGTGCCCGATCAAGGCCTTGGTCAACGAGAAGTTTTTGTCCCTGTGTCGCGACTTTGGCCCGGAAAACGTGGGCATGATGACAGGTGATGCGAGCGTGAATCCGATGGCGCCGGTGCTGTGCTGCACGGCGGAAATTTTGGCCAACATCGCCTTGGCGCGAGGTGATCGCAGCGATGTGAAAGTCGTGATCATGGACGAGTTTCACTACTACAGCGACGCGAGCCGCGGCTACGCTTGGCAGGTGCCGTTGCTCACGATGCCGCAGACGCGCTTTCTGCTCATGTCGGCGACGCTCGGCGACACGGCATTTTTCGAGAAGGAAATGACCCGCGTGACCGGGGCGCCGAGTGTGACGGTGCGCAGCGATCGGCGACCGGTGCCGTTGACTTTTGAATATTGCGAGACGCCGTTGACCGAGCGGGTGGCCGGATTGCTCGAAAACGGGCAGGCCCCTGTTTATTTGGTGTATTTCACGCAACGCGCGGCCTCGGAGGCGGCGCAAAGTTGGATGAGCCTGAATGTCTGCACGAAAGAGGAAAAGGCCGTGCTCTCGGAGGCGTTGGAGAGCGTGAAGTTCAACAGCCCTTATGGCCGGGAAATGAAGCGTTGGTTGCGCCACGGCATCGGCGTGCACCACGCGGGGCTATTGCCGAAGTATCGTATCCTCGTCGAACAATTGGCGCAAAAGGGACTGCTCAAATTGATCTGCGGCACGGATACACTGGGCGTGGGCATTAACGTGCCGATCCGCACGGTGGTGTTTACGCAGTTGTGGAAATACGACGGGCAAAAGGCGGCGGTGCTCAGTGTGCGCGATTTTCGCCAGGTGGCGGGGCGGGCTGGTCGACGAGGCTACGATGACGCCGGCCTCGTGGTCGTGCAGGCGCCCGAGCACATCATCGAAAACAAACGCGCGGCGGAGAAGGCTGCGGCCACGGGGAAGAAAGCCAAGGGAGGAAAACGCGCGGCGCCGGCGGGGGAGGTCAGCTGGGACGCGAAGACGTTTGAGAAACTGATGACGGCGCCGAGTGAGCCGCTCGTCTCTCAGTTCACGGTCACGCACGGGATGCTGCTCTTGGTGCTGAGTCGTGATGCCGACGGCTGCCGGGCGATGCGGAGCTTGATCAACGACAGCCACGAAACCGCGCACAAAAAGGGCGGGTTGCGAAAGCGCGCTTGGCAGTTGTTTCGAGCGCTGCTGGATCGAGGGATCGTGGAATGGATTCCACCGACGCCGACCGGACGCAAACTGCGCGTGAATCTCGCCCTGCAAGACGACTTCTCGCTGCACCAAGCCTTGTCGCTTTATTTGATCGATACCCTGCCGAAGCTTGATGAGGAAGGCGCGGATTATCCCTTCGAGGTGCTCACGCTTTGCGAGGCGATTGTCGAGGATCCGGATCAGATTTTGCGGCAGCAGTTGTCTAAGTTGAAGGGCGACGTCGTGGCCGAGTTGAAAGAGGCGGGCGTGCCTTATGAGGAGCGCATGGAAAAACTGGAGGCGCTCGAACATCCGAAACCGATGCGCGAATTTCTCTACGAGACGTTTAATGCTTTTGCCGCCGCGCATCCGTGGATCTCGGGCGAAAACGTTAAGCCCAAATCCATCGCGCGCGAAATGTATGAGCGTTACGCGTCGTTCTCGGATTACGTGCGCGAGTATGGCCTGCAGAGAGGGGAAGGTTTGCTGCTGCGGCATCTTTCGCAGGTGTGGAAGGTCCTGAGCCAGACGGTGCCCGACGGCGCGAAGACAGATGCGGTGTTGGAAATGGAGGACTATTTCCGAGATCTGATTCGGGGAGTGGACGCGAGCTTGATCGAGGAATGGGAGCGGCTGCGTGATCCAGATTTTGTTGTGGTCGAGACTGACGACAAGCCCGTCCGCCCCTCGTCCTTTGACGTTACGCGCGACACGGTCGGTTTTAAACGCCAAGTGCGCAGCGCGGTGCTGGGCTTCCTCGCGGATATCGTCGCCCGCGATGGCGAGGCGGCGATGGAGCGCGTGGTGCCAGCCGTAGCGACGGAGGAGGCGCGCGCGACTTTGCAACGCGAAATTGAAAGCGGCTTCGAGGCGTATTTTGAGTCGCACGAGCGTTTCCGTTTGGACCCGGAAGGACGCGCCGCGAAACACACGTATTGGGATACAGAAGGTGAGACGGGGCGTTGGTTGGTGAGTCAGGTGATGGTCGACGCGGAAGAGACCAACGATTGGGAAGCACGCTTCGCAGTGGATATTGCAGCAAGTCGGGCGGCGGCTCAACCGGTGATCGTTTGGCGTGGGCTGGGACCGATCGGAGGCAGCTGAGCTCAAACCGCGATTTTTCTGCAACTTTGCCGGGCCGCGCCGGGTGTTGAGGTTATTCGGGCTCGATTCACGAGTCCTTAATTCAACCCTGATTCGTTATGAAAAACCTGAGCAAATTCATCTCCGTTGTCGCCCTGAGTGGCGTTATGTCGGCCACTTCCGTTTTCGCCGCCACGGCTCCCGGTTATGTGGACTTTGGCGTCTTCAAGACATCGGCCGGTCACGAGTTCGTTGAGGTCGATTTAGATCGGGGGCTGCTGAAAATCGCTTCGATTTTTGCGCAAAAGCAGGATGCCGAAGTGGCGCGTCTGATCAGCGGGATAGAGCGGCTGCGCGTAAATGTCATCGGGTTCGATGACGAGGGGCGGGCGAGCACGTTGGAGCGTATCGAAAACATCAGGACGGCACTGGATGCGCAGAACTGGAAACGTATGGTCACCGTCCGTGAGAAGTCCGATGGCGACAACGTGGCGGTGTTCGTCAAGCTCGGCGATGATGATATGATCCAGG
This sequence comes from uncultured Opitutaceae bacterium, assembly GCA_963974355.1. Lineage (GTDB taxonomy): Bacteria > Verrucomicrobiota > Verrucomicrobiia > Opitutales > Opitutaceae > Actomonas. The sequence goes on along the minus strand of CAXBDS010000122.1, from coordinate 2,306 downwards.
GGGTTACGGTCACCGTGATTGATCACAAAAACGAAGCGGTGTTGGTGAACGTGGTCGGGCAGATCGATCCGGCTCAACTCGCTTCCCTCGGTGAGCGTCTGGACATAGCCCCGTTGCGTGAATTGAAGCTAGCGGCCAGCAACCAGCGCCTTTGACCGATGGTTCTTTCCCGCCTCCTCTAGCACCGTTTCCGGGCGTATCATCATGACCGCTACAACTTCCACTTCCTTTCCCGCCACCGCGGTCGCTCGAACGCAAAAGCCCGCGCCATGGGCGCTCATCGTCGCGGCGGCGATCTTGTTGGTGGCGGCGATCAAGTTGATCGGGCTCTTTCGCCTAGGGGCGGGCGCCGATGAGTTGCAGGACTCCTGGCGGACGGCGGTGGGAGCGCCGACGCGCTTGGTCGCCCAGTTTAGTGCGGGGCCGGGTTTGCTTTCCATGGCGCGCGTGATTGTTCCGTTGATTGATGAAGCCCCGCCGGAGGCCGCCCTGGCGCTGGCGGCCGTGCGCCATGCGAGCGTCGGCATCTATGACGTGGCGGCGAACGATCTAGAGGCCGCTCAGCAAAGCTGGATCGGGGTCGCGGATCAGGCCATGACGCGGGCCGGTTGGACGCGGGCGATAGGAGTGGTCGCGGATGATGCGGTGGTCGTGATCTACGTGCAAAAAGAGCCGACAAGCAGCGACGAAATCCGCGTGGCGATCGGAGTCTGCGACGGCGAAAACCTAGTCGTGGTCAAGGGGGACGTGCGAATGGCTCCCTTGCTCGAAGTCCTGGAGCGGCAGGTCGGTTTATCCGCGATTCTCTCTGGGCGGGGCGCGATTTGAATCGGGCACGAAGATTGCGTTGGGGGGGCGAACGCGTTCACGTCTGAGCATGCGACTGCCTACCATTGTCCACCTCGATGCCGACGCGTTTTTCGTGGCGGTGGAGCTGGCCAGTCGGCCGGAGCTACGGGGAAAAAAGGTGGCTGTCGGGGGGCGGGAACGCGGCATCATTTCATCGGCGAGTTACGAGGCACGGGCGGCAGGGGTTTACACGCCGATGCCGAGCCAGCGGGCGCTGGCGGTTTGCCCGGATTTGATTCTGCTGCCGCACAGCGGACGTTATGGGGAGGTGTCGCGGCAGATGTTTGACTGTTGTGAGCGGATCACCCCGCAGGTGCAGCGCAATTCGATCGACGAAGGTTATCTGGATCTGGCGCCGTGCGGATTCAAAACTGCCGAAGCGATCGAAGCGGCGGTGCGTCGATTGCAGACACGCATTTGGGATGAAATTCAGATCCCGGTTTCGATGGGGATCGCCGCGAATCGGCTCGTGGCGCAGATCGCTAGCAAACTGCGCAAGCCTCGTGGGTTTGTGGTCGTGCCGCCAGGCGAGGAGAGGGTGTTCATGGCGCCACTGGCGATTGGCGTGTTGCCAGGCGTGGGCAAAAAAACAGAGGCGGCGTTGCACGCGAAGGGGCTCCGCATGTTGGGCGATGTGGCCACCCGATCCGAAAGCGAATTGGCGGCGATTTTTGGCGCGGATTGGCGGGTCTTTCGGGCGCGTTCCTTGGGGGAAGATTCGCGGGAGGTCACGACGGATCGGGAGGATGCCAAGAGCTATTCTCAACAGGAAACGTTTCGCGATAACGTGACGGATCCCGCAGTGATCGAGCGCATGCTAAAAGGAATGATCGATCACCTGATGCCGGGCGTGCGTGGGGACGCCAAGCGCGTGCGCACGGTGACGATCAAGGTGCGTTACGCGGATTTCAGCGAGCGCTCGGCGGGACGCAGTTTGCCCGAGGCGAGTGAGCTTGAGACGAGTTTCTATCCTCTCGTCGCGCCGCTGTTGGCCCAAGCGTGGCAGCCGAGGCGGGCGCTTCGCTTGGTGAGTGTGCGTTTCTCGGGCGTCGAAGATGGCGGGGTCCAATTGGACCTATTTTCGCCGGCGGACGATAAGCGTCGCCGCTTGGCGGCGGTCCTCGACCGGCTGAATCCGTCAAGGGGGGCACCCGTTGTGCAACGCGGTCACCAGATCAGGTCTGAACGCACCTAACACCGGGACGACGCGCGTGTTTTCGGAGTGCGGATTCGGCTCGCAACGTTACGAGGCGATGATGTGGTTCCGGCCGTGCGCCCCTCATTTTCGTTTCTTTGGACCCTCGTTTTAGCGGCAAGTTTAGGTTCGCTGGCTTCGGCGCGAACCATCAACGGATTCCCGGTCGATAATTCGACGGTGCCGGTGGAACATCTGAAGCGGGCGGCTCCGGCCAAGGACAGTATCCCTGCTTTGGATGCGCCGCGTTTTGTGGCGGCTG
>CAXBDS010000121.1:0-15684 GCA_963974355.1 uncultured Opitutaceae bacterium | reverse complement strand
GACGCCCTTCATTGGTTTACCCATTGTGGATATAGTTTTATTTAAAATGCTCTAGGCCTCGTTCTTCATCGAGTCTTCCTCTTTTCTGTTTTCAGGAAAGTCGCCACGGTAGTTAGTCAGCTACGATTGCGCCTGCCATGCGAATACGCTACACCTGCGCGAAAGAGAAACACGCGTGTGGCTGCTGGCGTCAGAGCATCTCCGCCGTTTTTTGGCCGTGGACATATCTTCTTCCCTGATAACCGGACTCGAAGAGACCCGGGAGCGTGCCTTAAATCTTTTAGGCGGGTTCGGTGATCTCTTTCTAGGCTGTATCGTAGTCTAAGTAGGGGCCGAGCCACTTTTCTATTTCGTCGACCGGGCGGGCGCTGCGCTTGGCGTAGTCGCGGATCTGGTCGGCGCCGAGTTTGCCCACGGCGAAGTATTTGGAATGCGGATGCGCGAAGTAGAAGCCGCTTACACTGCTGGCCGGATACATGGCGCAGCTTTCCGTCAATTTGATGCCGGTAGCGGCCTCGACGCCCATGAGCTCCCAGAGGTGGGGTTTCTGGGTATGATCGGGGCAAGCCGGGTAGCCGGGGGCCGGGCGCACGCCGCGATATTTTTCGCGGATGATTTGCTGCATGGTCAGGTCCTCCGTCTTGCCGTAGCCGGCGAAGTCGCGGGCCTTTTTGTGGAAGAGCTCGGCCATGGCTTCGGCGATGCGGTCGCCGAGCGCTTGGACCATGATGGCGTTGTAGTCGTCGCCCATGTCTTTGAAGGACTTGGAAAACACCTCGACGCCGGGGCCGGCCGTGACGGCGAAGCCGCCGAGGTAGTCGGCCCGGCCACTTTCCTTCGGTGCAACGTAATCGGCCAGGCAGTGGTTGAACTGATCGGCCGGTTTCTCGAGTTGCTGACGCAGGAAATGGAAGGATTCCACCACGGCGCGGCGCGCTTCATCGGCGTAGAGCTCGACGGAGTCGCCGACGGCGTTGGCGGGGAAGAAGCCCATGATGGCGCGAGGATCGAAACGCTTTTCGGCCACAATGCGGGCTAGCATCGCTTTGGCGTCGGCGAACAGCTTGGTCGCCTCCTCGCCGACGACCTCGTCGGTCAGGATATCGGGGTAACGGCCATGCAGTTCCCACGCGCTGAAGAACGGGCCCCAGTCGATGTAGTCGATGATCTCGGTGATATCAATGGCTTCGCCGGTGAAGACGCGCGTGCCGAGAAACTCCGGTTTGGGAATGTCGATGGCGGCCCAATCGAACTGCGGGGCGCGCTCGCGGGCGGTGGCGAGCGGCAGGAGCGGGCGGCGGGCGCGGCGGGCGGCGAAGTCGCTGCGCTGCTTTTCCTGCTTGGCCGTATTCTCGGCCATAAAGGCTGGTTTTTGCGTGTCGCTGAGCAGGGACGAGACGACGTTGACGACGCGGGAGGCGTCGAGCACGTGGACTACGCCGTGCGGGTATTCGGGAGCGACCTTGACGGCGCTGTGGGCCGGGCTGGTGGTGGCGCCGCCGATGAGGAGAGGAACGGTGAAGCCCTGGCGTTTCATTTCCTTGGCGACATGCACCATCTCGTCGAGCGACGGGGTGATGAGACCGGACAAGCCGATGACGTCGGCGCCGATCTCCTTGGCCTTGGCGAGAATCTTGTCGGCCGGCACCATCACACCGAGATCAACGACCTCGTAGTTGTTACACGCGAGCACGACCCCCACAATGTTTTTGCCGATGTCGTGGACGTCGCCCTTGACGGTCGCGATGAGGAATTTGCCCTGCGGTTTGGTGTCTTCGCCGGCGGCAATGGCGCGGGCTTTTTCCTCTTCCATGTAGGGCGTGAGGTGGGCCACGGCGCGTTTCATGACGCGGGCAGATTTTACGACTTGGGGCAGGAACATCTTGCCGGCGCCGAAGAGATCGCCGACGACGCGCATGCCGTCCATGAGCGGGCCTTCGATGATGTCCAAGGGGCGCGGATACTTGGCGGCGTTTTGGCGGACCTCCTCGGTGTCGGCTTCGACGAATTGGTCGAGGCCCTTCACGAGCGCGTATTTCAGGCGTTCTTCGGCGGACTGATCGCGCCAGGCGGCGGCCGCGGGTTTGGCTTTGGTTTCACCGCCGGCCTTGGCGGCATCGGCGGCGGCCTTGAGTTCCTCGGCGTGGTTGATGAGTTTTTCGGTCGCGTCGGGGTGGCGGTTGAGCAGGACGTCGGAGACGAGATCTCGCAGGGTCGGCTCGATCTCATCGTAGGTGCCGAGCATGCCGGCGTTGACGATGGCCATGTCCATGCCCGCTCGGATGGCGTGGTAGAGGAACACGGTGTGCATCGCCTCGCGCACGGGATTGTTGCCGCGGAAGGAAAACGAGACGTTGGACACGCCGCCGGAGACTTTGGCGCCGGGCAGGGTGTCTTTGATGATCCGCGTGGCCTCGAAGAAATCGACGGCGTAGTTGTTATGTTCCTCGATGCCGGTGCCGACGGTGAGGATGTTGGGATCAAAGATGATGTCTTCCGGCGGGAAACCGGCTTGGTCGACGAGCAGGTGGTAGGCGCGGGTGCAGATGGCCACCTTGTGATCGCGGGTGGCGGCTTGGCCTTCCTCGTCGAAGGCCATGACGACGGCGGCGGCGCCGTAACGCTTCAGGAGGCGGGCGCGGTGGAGGAACTCCTTTTCGCCATCTTTCAGGGAAATGGAGTTTACGATGCCTTTGCCTTGGAGGCATTGGAGACCGGCTTCAAGGACCGTCCACTTGGACGAATCGATCATGATCGGCACCTTGCAGATGTCGGGTTCGGCGGCGATCAGGTTGAGGAACTTCACCATCGTCGCCTCGCCGTCGACCATGCCCTCGTCGACGTTGATATCGATGACATTGGCGCCGTTTTCGACCTGTTGCTGGGCGATGGCGAGGCAGGTGTCCCAGTCACCGGCTTTGAGCGCTTTGGCGAATTTAGGCGAACCGGTGATGTTGGTGCGCTCGCCGACGACGAGGAAGGAGGATGCGGATGCGGTCACAGGAAAATCGAAGAAGGTTGCGAAGGCGGACGGCGCTCAGGCGATGGTGAGCGGCTCGAGGCCGGAGAGGCGGAGGGTGGGAATGCGTTCCGGCACGGGGCGCGGCGTCACGCCCTGAACGGTTTTGGCGATGGCGCCGATGTGAGCGGGCGTGGAGCCGCAGCAACCGCCGACGAGATTCACGAGACCGGCGTCTGAGAATTCGCGCAGGACCTCGGCCATGTCGGCCGGGGTTTCGTCGTAGCCGCCGAAGGCGTTGGGCAGGCCGGCATTTGGATAGCAGGTGACGTTGCATTCGGCGATGCGGGCGAGCTCCTCGATGTAGGGTCGCATCGCGCGACCGCCCAAGGCGCAATTGATGCCGACCGAGAACGGATGGGCGTGCCGAATCGAGTTGTAAAATGCTTCGGTGGTCTGGCCGGAAAGCGTGCGACCGGAGGCGTCGGTGATCGTGACCGAAACCATCACGGGGAGTTTCTCGCCCAGCTCTTCGAAGACGGTGTCGATGGCGAAGAGGGCGGCTTTCGAGTTGAGGGTGTCGAAAATCGTTTCGACCAACAGGGCGTCGACGCCGGCGGCGATGAGCGCGCGGATTTGTTGCGTGTAGGCCGTGACGACTTGGGCCCATGACACGGCACGGTAGTCGGGCCGATTGACGTCGGGGGACATGGAGAGTGTGCGGTTGAGCGGGCCGATCGCACCGGCGACGAAGCAACGGCGTCCGGGCGTGGCAGCTTCGGCGGCGTCGGCGGCGCGGCGGGCGCACGTGACGGCGGCGGTGTTGAGATCGTCGACGATGGCCTCCAGGTGGTAGTCCGCTTGGCCGATGGTGGTGCTGCTGAAGGTATTGGTCTCAACGATATCGGCGCCGGCGGCAAAGTAGGCGGCATGGATCTCCTCGACCACATCCGGGCGGGTGAGGGAGAGCAGATCGTTGTTGCCCTGCAGGTCGTGCGGGAAATCGGCGAAACGTTCGCCGCGGAAATCGACTTCCTTCAGTTGGTAGGTCTGCACCATGGAGCCCATGGCGCCGTCGAGGACGGCAATGCGTTGGTTAAACAGGTCGCGCAAGGCGGCGAAGGAAGACGATTCGGTGAGCGGAACGGACATGGCGTTGGAAGGGAAGGATCGGCTGAAATTTGCATGACGCAAGAAAACATATCTTTACATTCGGATATGTTGATATGTTTATCGGGCCGACGTTGGTTTCGATTTACGAGCAACAGCCGCGCTCTCTTTGGCAAATTTCGCCGATAGAGGGGGCTCGCGGTGTCGGGCTCGGGGCTCGAAGATGCTGACGTTGTTCGCGTTCTTTGGATTCGTTGGGGAAAGGGGAAGGCCGTTAGAATCGGCCACAGTTGCGCTGCGGTATCGTGCTACAAACTCCCACCGTGTCGGCGAACGACAGGGGTAAAGCCAATCTTGGGTTTCGAGCCCGGGGTGAAGGCGAGGAGCGAGGTCTGAAGCACGGAGTCCGAACATCCGATCCCGAATGGCTCACGCGGCGGTCGCCTCAGTTTTGCGAGCGATCTCACCGCGAAATCTTCATCGCAAAATGAAGCGTGAGGGCAGCACTCAACCGGAGTCATCTCGGTGGGCCGCGTGAGGCGTCTGCTCTGACCTAGTTACTAGTCAGATCATCCATGAATAACTCGTTTTGCGGTCCTGTTTCGGACCGTCTTTTGCTGGGCTGCGCGCTGGGCGCGAGCCTCCTCGTGCCGGTGGGCCGCGCCCAAGTGGCGGCTCGCCCGTTTGAACTTGATCCGGTCGTCATCTCGGCCACCCGCACCCCTGTGCCGACGAGCCAACTGGGCAGCGTCGTCGCGGTCATTACGCCGGAGGACACGGTGCGTCAGCAATTGACAACGCTGGCCGAGGCCTTGGGGGGCGCGGCGGGGACGCCCGTTCGCACCGGGGGAATAGGGGGAGCGACCTCGCTCTTTTTACGGGGCGCGAATTCGTCGCAGACCTTGGTGCTGGTGGACGGAATCCGCGCGAGCGATTCGAACGCGCTTTACTCCAATCTGGTCGGCGGCACGAGCCTCTTGGCGACGGACCGCGTCGAAGTCGTGCGGGGGCCGCAAAGCATGGTTTACGGCGCGGATGCGATCGGGGGAGCGGTGACGTTGACCACCCAGCGGGGCGTGGGCGCGGGCCGGGCGGCGGTCTCGTTTGAAGGCGGATCGTTTGCAACCTTCCGTGCGGGGGTGGCGGCGCAAGGCGAACGCGGGGCCAACGCCTACAACGTCTCCCTGTCGGGTGTCACGACGGAGAATGATCGCATCAACAACGACTTTGACTCGTTCACGGGCGGCGCGCGGTTCGATCACCGCGTGAGTGCGTCGATCAATGTCGGCGCCACGATCCGGGCTTACGTGGGCGAATACGGTTCGCCGGGGGCGGCGGTGGGATACGGGGCCGATGATCCCGATAATTTCGAGCGCGAGAGCAATGTGCTCGCGACCGTGTTTGCCGAAGTTATCGGCGGTGATCAATGGATGGGGCGGGTGACCTTGGGCGGTCAGGATCGCGACTACCAATCGGTGGATCCGACTCCGCCCTATGGCAGTGAGACGACTTCGCAGACGAAGCGGGGCGTGCTTGATGCGCAGGCGAGTTACCTCGGCTTGACCGATCACCGGATGACGGGAGGAGCCACGATGGAGTGGCAACACTTCGACAGTGATGGTTACGGGACGCCGCGCGGCCGCACGGTGGACGTGGCGGTCTTCGCGCAGGATGAGTGGACGGTGCGGGACGGCGTGTTCGTCACCGTGGGCGGTCGCCACGATGAGTTTGAGAGTTTCGGCGGCGAGACGACGGGTCGCGCCTCGGTGGCGTGGCAGGTGGTGCCGGATCGCCTGAAGCTGCGCGCCAGTTTTGGCACCGGATTTCGGGCGCCGAGTTTTCTGGAGCTCTACGGACGTTCGCCGGGCGGAGCCTTCGGCTACGCGGGTAATCCCGACCTGAAGCCGGAGCGTGCCCGCGGCGGCGACGTGGGCTTTGACTGGCAGGCGTGGGATGACCGGGCGGTGGTGAGTGTGTCGTATTTTCAAAACGACTACGACAATCTGATCAACGGGTTCGTGCCTGTGACGGGTCGGGCGGAACCCTATTCTTCGGAGAATATCGGCAAAGCGCGCACGCAGGGCGCAGAGTTGGGCGTGAAGGTGCGCTTGGTCGAGGGAACGCTATTCGCGGCTTCTTACACCTACCTTGATGCCCGTGATTTGACGGCCGAAGCCCGACTCTTACGGCGGCCGCGGCATGCGGCCTCGATTGACCTTTCGCACCAGTTGCGCGCTTTTACGCTCGGCCTCGGCGCGACCTTCGCGGCGGATGCGGTGGACGTGGATGCGGTGACTTATGCGAATATCGCGGGAGAAGACTACGTGGTGGCGCGTCTCTACGGAGCGTGGCAGGTGACGGAGCGATTGAAGCTGACGGCGCGGGTGGAGAACCTGTTCGACGAGGAGTATGCGGTCGTGAATGGCTTTCCCTCGCTTGGCATCGGGGCCTTTGCCGGTGCACAGTGGCGGTTCTAACTCTCGATCGTGAAGCGACTCATTCTTTTCTTTCTGGGCGCGGGACTGGTGGCCGGCATCGCGGCGGCGGCCGAGGTGCGTGTCGTCTCCCAAACCGTGGGCACGGATGAGTTGCTTTTGGCGCTGGCTGAGCCGTCGCAAGTCGCGGCGCTCAGCCACATCGCCGGGGCGCGGGAATACTCGGCTGTGGCGGAGGAGGCGGAACGGTATCCACACATTTCCGCAGGAGACAGTGAGGCGATCCTGAAGTATCGGCCGACCCTGGTTTTGTTTGCCGATTATAGTCGGGCGGAGTTGGTGGCTCAGGTCCGGGCGTTGGGCGTGCCGGTGATCGTCTTTGATCGGTATGCGACGCTGGACGATGTTTATGCCAACCTGCGCCTGCTGGGGCGTGAGTTGGGCGCGGCGGCGGAGACACGGGCGGAGGCGTTGATCGCCTCGTGTAAGGCGCGGATGGCGGTGCTGGATCAACGCTTGCAGGGCATCAAGCCGGTGCGGGTCATCAACGCGTCGACCTACGGGTTATTGTCGGGCGCCGGCTCGACCTTTCAGAACTTGTGCGACCACGCGGGCGCCGAAAACCTCGCGACGACCTTGGGGGGCATCAAAGGCATGGGACCTGAGCCATCGGAAAAGATGCTGCGATGGCCGATTGATATGGTGGTGCTGGGGGGCGAGGAAAGCGTCGAGACCGCTTTGGCGCCGCTGCGGGACGTGTTGCCCTATCGCTACATCGAGGCGGTGCAGGAAGGCCGCGCGGTCGTGTTGCCCTCCGCGCTCCTGGCCAGTGTGACGCATCATCGGATTGAAGCGTATGAGTTGCTCGCGCGGGGATTGCATCCGGAGGTCGCATGGTGAACCCGAAGAGACGGACGATCCGTTCATGGGTGGTGCTCGGCGCGGTGCTGGCGGGACTGGTTTTGATCTCGTTGGCTTGGGGCGAGCTGATGCTGACGCCCCGTCAACTGTGGGCAGGGATCACCGATCACGATGAGTTGGCCCACACGGTGTTGTTTCAATTGCGGTTGCCGCGCGTCCTGACGGGGATGCTGGTGGGCGCGGCGTTGTCGGCCGGCGGGCTGATCATGCAGGCCTATTTTCGAAACAGTTTGGCGAGTCCGGACCTGCTCGGAGTGAGCAGTGGGGCGGCGGCCGGAGCGGTTTCGGCCATCGTGCTGGGGTGGACGGCGCTCTCGTTATGGGTGTTGCCCTTGGCGGCGGTGGTGGGGGCGGTGGTGGCAACGTTGGCGGTGTTGGCGCTGGCTCAGCGAGGGGCGAGCACGGAGCGCCTGTTGTTGGCAGGGGTGGCGCTGAACGCGTTGCTCGGGGCGATCACCAGCTACCATCTTTCGCATGGCGTGGCGTTGTGGGAGCGGAACGCGCAGTTGCTGTTCTGGCTGTTGGGCGGACTGGAGGACCGTAGTTGGTTACATGTTACGGCAGCGCTGCCCATCGTGGTGGCGGCCATGGTCCTTTGGCCGCTCGGTCGCCAGATGGATCTGCTGAGTCTGGGGGAAACGGAGGCGCAGAGTCTGGGGGTCGACGTGCGGCGCCTGCGGCGGACCCTGCTGGTTTTGGCGACCGTGTTGGCGGCGACCGCCACGTCGGTGGCGGGAATCGTGGGCTTTGTGGGATTGGTTGTGCCGCATGGACTTCGGTTGTTGGTGGGCCCCGAACATCGGCGCCTCGTGCCGTTGAGCTTGTTGGGCGGAGCGGCGTTTGTGTTGGCGTGTGATTTGGTGGGCAAGCTGGCGGGCGGTCTGCGACTTGGCATCGTGACCGCGTTGATCGGAGGTCCCTTCTTTCTTTGGCTGCTAAGGAGGCGAGCATGACGACGGATATGCTGACGTTGGACAACGTGTCGGTGGAAGCGCGCTTGCGGGACGCCACGCTGACGCTACCGCGCGGGGCGTTGGTGGGCTTGATCGGACCGAACGGGGCGGGGAAATCGACCTTGTTGCAGGCGGCGGCGGGCCTGCTGCCAAACGCGAGCGGGGAAGTGGCTTGGGCCGGCGTAAGGGTGAACGAGATCGCGATGATGGAACGTGCGCGGCGGGTGGCGTGGGTGCCGCAAGAGGCGCGCTTCGAATTCGGATTTTCCGTGCGCGCGGTGGTGCAACAGGGCCGCTACGCGCACGGCGACGACGATGCCGGCGTAGATGCGATGTTGGCGCGGTTTGACTTGAGCGGGCTGGCGGCGCGACCGGTGAATCAACTCTCGGGAGGGGAGCGTCAGCGGGTGCTTTTGGCGCGCGCCTGTGTGACGCAGGCGCCGTTGCAACTATGGGATGAACCCCTGGCCTCGCTCGATCCGCGGCACGCGTTGGAGGTGTTGAGACTCGCGGCCGAATTGAAGTCCGACGGGAGCACCGTGGTCGCTTCGCTGCACGATCTGCGGGTCGCCCATTGTTTTGACCTGATCGTCGTGTTGGCCGGAGGACGGGTGGACGCCGTGGGCAAGCCGGCTGCGGTGCTGACGCCGAATCGGCTGCGGGCGGTGTTTGGTGTGACGATGCGCACGGGCAACGGCATCCTCCTCGAATTGCCATGAGCGGAGATGCGAGCCAGTCGAATTCCGCCGGGCGCCGCGTGCGGTGTGAGGCATTGGGAAAGATCGTTTCCCTGCCAGGGCGACCGCGGAGAATTGTGTCGTTGACAGCCGGATACACCGAAACGTTTTGGCATCTGGGCCTGGCGGAACGTGTGGTGGGTGTGTCGGCGTATTGCGGGCGGTATGTGGATGTCGGAGCCCGTCCGGTGGTGGGGGACTATTTGAAGATCGATGATGCGGCGGTGGCGGCGTTACGACCTGATCTGGTCTTGATGACGGGAGGGGTGCAGCTCGGCGTGGCCCGACGCTTGGCGGCGGCGGGACTGCCGGTCTACGTCCTCCCGTTGCCGGACAGTTTGGCGGGCATCATCGAGAATATCCGACGCATCGGCGCCTTGGCGGGCGAGATGACGGCAGCCCATGCTTTGACCGAACGAATGGAGCAGGAGGCGGCGGCGTTGCGCGAGACGGTCCCGGCGGTCAGGCTGCGGGTGTATGGAGAACTGTGGTTTGGGCGACATCCGCGGATGGTGGGCGGCCTGACGTTTGTGCATGATTTGATGGCATTGGCCGGTGGGGAGAATGTTTGGGCGGATGCCCCGACGGGTTATCTGGCCTTGGATCTGGCGAAGACGGCGGAGCGGCAGCCGGAGGTCGTGGTGATTTTCTGGGAGGACGATGACACGATGGTCGATGCGCCGGGTTTGATGCGTGAACGCGGTTGGACTGCGCGACTGGTGGAAGCGCAACTACGACCGGGGCAGATTTTGATCCATGACGGACCTTCGTGTCTGACGGTGGCGCGCTGGTTGCGGGGGCAACTCTCGGCTGGCACCTCGTCGTGGATCGGATCGCACCACGCTTATTCCACGCCGTTTATTTCCATGAAAGAAGATCACACCCTACCGACCGACGAAGCGCACGCTGACCGGATGAAAGAGCGTCAGGCCGAGATGCATGCGCGCATCGCTGCCGCGCAGGAGAAGCGCGATTTGCTGATCGTGAACACGGGCAACGGCAAAGGCAAAAGCACGGCCGCGTTTGGCCTGTTGGCGCGAAACATCGGCCACGGTCGCCGGAGTGTGGTGGTGCAGTTCGTGAAGTCGGGCGACGCGGCGGTGGCGCGGGCCTTGAAATCCGATCTGCTGGCGTGGCATCGCGTGGGCGAAGGGTTCACTTGGGATACGCAAAACCGAGCCGCGGACATCGCCAGTTGTCGGGCCGGGTGGGCACTCGCGCTTGCGGCGCTGAATGACGCCGACACCCGTTTCGTTTTACTCGACGAACTCAACATCGTGCTGGATTGCGAATACCTGCCGGTTGCCGAGGTGGTGGATGCGTTGAAGAATCGGGCGTCGGGACGCCATGTGGTGGTCACCGGTCGCAACGCGCCCCCCGAATTGATTGCCGCGGCGGATCTCGTGACCGAAATGGGCGAGATCAAACACCCGTTCAACGACGGGGTGAAGGCGCAGGTCGGGGTCGAGTTTTAGGTCATTGCTGGCTGGATACGAATGAAAGCGCTGGGCGTCCTGGGCACCGCATCGAATGTGGGTAAAACGTGGCTGGCGACGGCCCTTTGCGCCTGGTTGCGCCGTGAAGGGGTGCGGGTGGCGCCATTCAAAGCGCAGAACATGTCCAACAACGCATGGGCGCTGCCGGACGGCCGGGAAATCGCGCGGGCGCAGGCCGTGCAGGCGGAGGCTTGCGGCATCCTGCCGGACGTGGCGATGAATCCGATTTTATTAAAACCAACCACGGCGGAACGATCGCAGCTTATCCTGCACGGACGGGCGGTCGGGTCGCAGGAGGGGCGGGACTACTATCGGGACTTTGACCGTTTGTGGGGCGAGGTGAGGGACACCCTCGACGGATGGCGGGAGCGCTGCGACGTGCTCGTGATGGAGGGCGCCGGCAGTCCGGTGGAACTCAATTTGATGGGGCGGGACTTGGTGAATCTGCGTCCATTGCGGCATCTCGATGGGAAGTGGTTGCTGGTGGGGGACATTGAGCGGGGAGGAGTCTACGCGCAGCTTGCGGGCACTTGGGCGTTGCTGCCCCAGGAGGATCGAGGGCGTGGGCTGGGGGCGGTGGTGAATCGTTTTCGCGGGGATCTTGGGTTGTTCCCTGACCCGACTGGCTGGTTGGCGCCGCACGCCCCCGGTTTTTCCGTTCTGGGCACGGTGCCTTTGCGACCGGATCTGCAACCGGAGGAAGAGGATGGCCTGGCTTTCAACGATGAGGATCGCGGTGACCCCAAGGGAGCCATCATCGCGTGGATACGTCTGCCGCACGCCGCCAATTTGACCGACTGTCAGCCCTGGTGGAGTGATGGGGGCGTGCGCACGCGTTGGACGGCGGCGGCGGGACAGATCGAGTCGGCCCGCGCCATTGTGATTCCCGGGAGTAAAAACACGATCGCGGACCGGCGTTGGCTGCGTGCCATGGGTTTGGATACGGTGATCATTGCGGCGGCGCGACGCGGGGTGCCGGTTGTCGGACTGTGCGGTGGCTATCAATTGTTGGGCGAACAGCTCACCGATCCCAGCGGGGTCGCGGGTGATGCGGGCACGGAACCGGGCTTGGGACTGTTGCCGGTGCGCACGCATTTCGTGGCTGAAAAGGTCGTGCGTCCCGTGATCAGCGAGTGCGATGGCCGCCGTTGGACGACCTATGAGATTCATATGGGGCGCACGAAAACCATCGGAGCGTTCGAGTCGTTGCATCGCGTGTGGGATGGTTCGGAATCCCAGGCATCGCGGGAGGAGGGGGTGCGGGTGGGCAATGTATGGGGCACTTATCAGCATGGTTGGTTTGAAGCTCCGGAGTCGCGGCGGCGATTGACCGCGGCGGCGGGCATCACGGCCCACCGCGCCCCGGAGGAGACGTGGTCTGAGCGGCGAGTCGCGGTCTACGATGCGATGGCGGCACACGTTGCGGCGCACGTGGATTTGGATCCGCTCCGGCGCTATCTCGAAATTTAGCCGATGGGATGAGTCGGCGATGGGGTGAACGCGATTCAACCGGGTGAATCTTTTCGGGCTGGCTGGACGGGACACCGACTGATTTTCTCCTGCGGCATGTCTACCCCTGACGTTTCCTCGCATAAACCCGAGTCGGCTCTGCGACATGCCATCGAAAAGCCCTCCGAGTATGGTTGGCGACAGTGGTCGGGATGGGTGCTGGGGCCGGGGGCTTTGATTTTGACGTTGGTGCTCAATCCGCCGGCAGGCCTGAGCGACGTCGGGTGGCATACGGCGGGCGCGGCGGCCTTGATGGCGATCTGGTGGATCACCGAAGCGGTGCCCATTCCTGTGACGGCATTGGTGCCGCTGGTGCTGTTTCCGTGTTTGGGTTTGGGCTCGATCACGGCGGTGGCGGCGCCGTATGCGAATCCTTTGGTGTTCCTCTTTCTGGGGGGATTCTTGATCGCGTTGGCGATGCAACGCTGGGGGCTGCATCGACGGGTGGCGATCGGGCTGGTCGCGGCGTTGGGGACTCGGCCGGATCGCATCGTGCTGGGCTTTTTGTTGGCGGGAGCACTGGTGAGTATGTGGGTGAGCAATACGGCGACCGCGCTGATGATGTTGCCGATCGCGGCCTCGGTCGTCGCTTTGGTGCCCAAGTCGGATGGCGGCTCGACGGGGCCGGGGCGGGATTTCGGGCCGGCGTTGATGTTGGCGGTGGCCTACGGCGCGACGACGGGTGGCATGGCGACGCTGATCGGCACGCCGCCGAACGCGTTGCTCGCGGGATACCTCAACAAGGTTTACGGGTTCGAGATCGGATTTGGACAATGGATGCTCATCGGCGTGCCGGTAACCATGCTGGCGTTGCCGTTGGTGTTTTGGGTGCTGACCCGCGTCTCTTTCAAGTTGGGCCGTGATCCGGTGACGGGCATGGCGAAGTTGCTGGCCACGGAGCAGGCAAAAATGGGGCGCTTTTCCCGAGGGGAGAAATGGGTGGCGCTCGTCTTCGGCCTGACGGCGATGGGGTGGATCGTGCGGCCCTTTCTGGATAATCGTTGGCCTATGCTTTCGGACACCTCGATCGCGATCGCGGGGGCGGTCGTGCTGTTTTTACTCCCGATCAATCTGAAACGAGGCGAATTCGTGATGACGTGGGAAGCCACCAAGGCGTTGCCTTGGGATGTGTTGTTGTTGTTCGGCGGTGGCTTAAGCTTGGCCGGAATGATTCAGACGCACGGTCTATCCGAGTATCTGGGCACGCTGTGCGGCGCGCTAAATGGGTGGCCGATTGTGCTGATCGTGGCGGTGATCTGTTTTGGCATGTTGATGCTGACCGAGCTCACGAGTAACACGGCGACGGCGGCTACTTTTCTGCCAATTGTCGGCGCGGTGGCGATCAGCTTGGGCCAGAACCCGCTCCTGCTGCTGGTGCCCACGGCGCTGGCGGCGAACTGTTCCTACATGATGCCCGTAGGCACGCCTCCGAATGCGATCGTGTTTGGCAGCGGGGTGCTGCGTCTGCCGCAGATGGCGAAGGCGGGCCTCGTGCTGAATCTCGCCTTGGTGCCCGTGGTCGTGCTGGTGGTCTGGTTGCTGGGGCCTTGGGTCCTTGGCCTCCAACTGGGCGTGTTGCCGGACTGGGTGAAGTGAGGTTTGGACGGAGGGCTTAGTCGTTGAATTCCATGCGACCGTGGTCGCGCAGGTAGTCGGAGACGGCCTCGGCAAAGATCTCGGCGAACTCGGCGTGTTTCTTTTCGCCCATGCCGGTGATGCCGTGCATGGCGTGCTCGTTTTCTGGATACTCCCGGGCCATTTGCCGCAGTGTGACATCGCCGAAGACAACGTAGGCCGGGACGCCGCGTTCGTCGGCGAGCTGTTTGCGCAGTTTTCGGAGCGCGTCGAAGAGGATCTCGTCGCAGGCGATTTCGCCTTCGCGGCGCGCGCGGCGGGCCTTGGGGAGCGCGAGCGGTTTCGTGAGGGTGATGGTCTCGCGGGTGCGAAGAACATCGGCTCCGGCGGCGCTCAACTCGAGCACGGGATACTGGCCCTCGCTTTGGGCGACGTAGCCGAGGCGCATGAGTTCGCGAGCAACGTGAACCCACTGCGGACGGGAGAGTTCGTTGCCGATGTTGTAGGTGCTGATCTGGTCGTGACCCCAGCGGCGGATCTTGTCGGTATCGGCTCCGGTGAGGACCTCGATGATATGGTTGGCGCCGCAGCCGAAGCGACTGGCCTGCTGGACGCGATAGACGCACGAAAGGAATTTTTGAGCGACGATCGTGCCGTCATAGGTATCGCGCGGTTCGAGGCAGTTGTCGCAGGCGCCGCAGTTGTCGATGGCGAAGGTTTCCCCGAAGTAACCGAGCAGGTCCTGCCGCCGGCAAGTCGCGGTCTCGGCGTAGTGCATCATGCGACGGAGTTGGGCGCGGGCGACGTTGCGCTCGTGCTCATCGGTCATCTGATCGATGAAATGCGTTTGTTTGGCGGCGTCGCCGGCGCCGAAAAGGAGCACGCAATCTCCGGGCAAACCATCGCGACCGGCGCGGCCGGTTTCCTGATAGTAGCCTTCGACGTTCTTGGGCAGATCGTAATGGATGACCCAACGCACGTTGGGTTTGTTGATGCCCATGCCGAACGCGATGGTGGCGCACATGATGCGCACGTCGTCGCGCAGGAACAGCTCTTGATTCTCGGCGCGTTCCGCGGGGGTGAGCCCCGCATGATACGCGCGGGCGGCGAAACCCCGTCCGGCCAGGGCTTCGGCGGTGCGTTCGGTGGTGGCCCGCGTGGAGCAGTAGATGATGCCGGATTCGTCGGGCCGGGTTTTGAGGAAATCGGTGATCTGCTTGGCCGGTCCGTCCTTCGGCAGAACCTTGTAGGTAAGGTTCGGACGATTGAATGACGCGACGAAGATTTCGGGTTGGCGCAGCTTGAGATGATTAACGATGTCGTCGCGGACCCGAGGAGTGGCGGTGGCGGTGAGCGCCATCAAGGGCACGTCGGGCAGGATATCACGCAGGCGAGCGATCTGCCGGTATTCGGGGCGAAAATCATGTCCCCATTCCGAGACACAGTGGGCCTCGTCGATGGCGATGGCCGTGACATTCCAAGCCTTGAGATTTTCGGCCCAACCGTCGAGCATGAGACGCTCGGGGGCGACGTAGAGCAGGCGGTAGGCGCCGCGATGCAGGCCGGCGAGGCGAGATCGGGCTTCTTCGGAGGAAAGGCTGGAATTGAGAAACGTGGCGGCGACGCCGGAGGCTTGGAGCTGATCGACTTGATCTTTCATCAAAGCGATCAACGGCGAGACCACCACCGTGAGGCTGCCGGCGGGACGCAGCAGGGCCGGGAGTTGGAAGCACATCGATTTCCCGCCGCCCGTGGGTAGCAGCGCGAAGACATCGCGGTTGGCGAGGTGGGTTTCGATGATCTGCCGCTGGAGGGGGCGGAATTGATCGTAGCCGAAAGTAAGGCGAAGCGTGTCGAGGATTTCAGGCAAGGCCTACCGAGACAATGGTCCGCAGCGGAGGGCACAAGCCTAGCTCAACTCCGCGTCTTGATTTGGCGGGTTCGGGGTTGGACGATCTGGGTCGCGCCGACCGGCCGGCCGGGGTGGGG
>CAXBDS010000120.1:0-15751 GCA_963974355.1 uncultured Opitutaceae bacterium | reverse complement strand
GGCCCACGGTGCGAGCTTGATCGCGCCCCCGATCGACGCGGGCTTGCGCGAGGTGAAGCGAATCGTCCACGCCCGATCATCGATCCGCTGGCACCATGACGACGGGAATCAACCGGGATCCGCTGCGATCCAAGGCCAAAGCATACAAAATGACCCAAATCATACACAACGTTTGGCCGTATTGGGATCGCCCCGTCGGAACCTACGGACAAACCATGGGGCATGGCTTCTCGTCCCGCCCCCACGACTTCTGCCCAAAATGACCATGCCCCCCTTGATCAGGCCTCGCCGGATCTCGCCACGGCGGCCATCACGCAGCGTTACCGTGACCGGCGGGAATTTATCCTGCGCGAGGCCATCGCGGCCGTCGTGCCGGGCGATCTTTCCAAGGGCAGCAAGTTCGACATCGCCGCCTGTCTGGCTCGTGGCGAAAATCTCGACGCCGCCCTCGCCCGCCTCGCCCGCCTCGACGACGCCCCGCCTTCCGGCGACATGTTTTGGGTGTATCCGACCGTCGCCGTGATGATGGCCGGCGAGCAGACATTGGATGCCACCCGACGCGACCGGATCGCCGAGCTGTGGCGCACGTATTGGCCGAGCCGCGGCGATACCGAAAACCATTGGGTGCTGTCCTATGCGAGTCTTTACCTCGCCGCCCAAGCCTACCCCGCAGCCGGCCCCGGACAGTGGTTCAATGGCCGCTCTTCGGCTGAAAACATGGCCGAAGCGCAGAGCTACCTGGAGCACTGGTTCAACGTCACCACCGGGTATGGTCAGGGCGAATACGACTCGCCCAACTATATCGAGGAATACGCCGTCGGACTGGCCTTGCTGGTCGGCTGGGCAAAGGACCCGGTCTTTCGCGACAAGGCCAGACAGATGCTGGATTACCTTTTCTACGATTACGTCGTGGAGACCCTCGACGGGCTTTATGGCGGCGCGCACAGCCGGGTGTATCCGCGCCATATCATGGCCCCGGGGCGCACCGCTGCCGCCGCGTTGGGGTGGCTGCTGTTTGGCCTCGGCGAGTATGAAGCCAGCGAGCGTCAGGTGACGCGCCACCAGTTGCGCGAAGAGTTGCCGGAACGCGGCGCCAAGCTGATCGCGCTCAGTGGCTATGAGCCGCCGGCTATTCTGGAACGCATCGCCCGCGACCGCTCGCGACCCTACGTCGAACGCGAACGCAAACGCACGCGCTGGCGCATGCGCCACGCCGGCCCCGATTCCTTTGTCATCGGCGACAAGCGCACCGCGCCCGTCTACAAATACACCTACGTTGACCCGGACTTTGTGCTGGGCTCGTCGCAGGGCGGCATCCTGCAACCCATCCAGCAACAAACCTGGGGCCTGATCTGGCGCACCGACGACGCGGTGATGCGGTGCCCCTCATTCTTCGGCAGCCAGCCCTATGCGTCGGAAATCGAGGGGAGCATGTATTTTGCCGCCGATCCGGCCGTGGTCACCGACCTCATCGTGCGCTCGAAAGCCGACTACGCTTCACCGGACAAACTCCCCGGTGGTTCCCCCTACGAGCAGGTCATGCAAAGCGGCTGCGCCCTCATCGCATTGCAGGACATTCCCGCTACCGCCCTCTTCCGTCATACGACGATGTTCTTCTCCCGTGATTTGGCGCAAACGACGGAAGACGCCTCGGGGTGGATCTTCACACAAGGCGGGCCCACCTACATCGCCTACCGGCCCTTTGTATCCGGAGAATGGCGACCGAACGACTGGACCGGCTTTCTCGGCGGCGGGGGCGGCGGCATTCTGATCAGCGGCGATTTCGACGAATGGGGCACGGGGCACCGTTGCTACGTCAGCGAGTCCGAGAAAAACGGCTACATCGTGCAGGTTGCTCCCGGGCGCGACTTCCCGTCATTCGAGGCCTTTCAGGATGCCGTGCGCGCGCTCCCCGTCACGTTCTCGCTCGACCCCACGCCGACGGCCACGTTCACCGCCCTCGACGGCACGCGGCTAGGCGCCCGCTACGGTGAGGCTCCGGTGGTGAACGATGTCCCGGTGGATTACCCCAGCTGGCCCCTGTTCGAAAGCCCGTTTGGGCGGACCAGCGTCGGCAGCCGGCAGCTCACGATCACGCACGGCGACGAACGCCTTGATCTGGATTTCACCGACGACACGCCGGTGTCCACGGCCCCGCCTCCGGTCGCCCCCGCGCCAGCCTGCCACGACGACGCCCGCGCCCGCCCCCCCAAATGCTACGCCGCCGTGACCATGACCGGCGCGCAGCGCAATACCGCCACGCCCTCCGACTCCGGGCTGTATGAGAGCTCGGTCACCGGCGAGTGGACGCTCACCGGGCCACGTATCCTGGGTGTCGCCAGCGTCGCGCTCCATCCCATGAATCCGGCCCTCCAATTAATCGCCTCCGCCGACGGCGTCGTGCGCACGGCGGACGATGGCCAAACGTGGCGCAAGACCACCGGCTGGGAGGTGGCCGATGTGCGCGCGATCGCCTTCGATGCGTGCGACCCCGATCACGTTTACGCGGTCACGATGTGGGGACCCCTGCGATCGACCGACGCGGGGCAAACGTGGGCGCGCACCCAACGCGGTTTGGACCGCCTCTATGGCCAAACGCTGATCGCTGACCGCCAAACCGCCGGCCGTGTCCTGATCGGCATGGAGGAAGGCCTCTACATTTCCACCGACGCCGCGCGCTCGTGGAGCCGGCTCGATGGTTTCCCTTCCGCCACCGTGACGCGCCTCCGTCAAAGCTCCGTGCAACCCAATCTCATGTTGGCGAGCACCCTCGGCGCCGGCGCGTGGGTATCCACCGACAGCGGGTCAACATGGACCGCCGTCGATGCCCCCTCCGCGAACGCTCAGCTTTATGCGGCGGCGCTTGCGTCCCACGACGCTGAGCTGATGGCCATCGGCGGTTGGGAGGCGGGGGTGCGCGTATCGATCGATGCCGGTCAAACGTGGACTGATCGCAGCGCCGGACTCCCGACCAAACAGGTGTTCGTATTGGCCTTCGCCCCTCACCAAGAGAACCGACTCTGGGTCTCGACCTTCGAAAAAGGCGCCTACTACAGCGATGACCTCGGTCGAACATGGCATAACGGCGGTCTCTATGGCGCCTATGGTGCAGACTTCGTCTTCACGCCGTGAAGGCCTAGGCACCGTCCGAGCGTGGGGTGGTCGCATCAGAAATGGAACGCTCACCAACTCGCAGAGAAAATCACCGCCAGGCCAAATCGCGGCTCCATGTCGAACGGGATATTGGCCCCCGTGCCTGCCGGCACAGCTTTGTCCGCCTCGAACCCGTCGGCCAGCGACTTAACCTCGGGTTCAATCAGCGCCACCAGCGCCAGATTAAAGGCCAGACCCTTCGGGGTGATTTCGACTTCAGCATCCCTGACACTGATCTCATAAGTGCGGGCCGAAAACACGGGCCCGATGCCCACCGAACGGACGAAATTGTCGCCAAGCTCCGTCATGACCGTGACGCCCCATTCCTTGGTCCGAATCAGATACTGTTTTTCCGAGAGAACCGTGGCGGCCTCCTCATTCGAAAGCACGCCGGGGTTGTCGGCTTTATTAAAACGAGATTGGTCCCTGACCGCGACCTCGGTCCGACGCCAGACCTCACCCAGACTTCCAGACCACGATTTCACGCGAGGATCACCAAAGCTGTAGTGCGCCTCCAGAACCACCCCGGCGCGCGCCCGACTCTCATAGGTGACTCGAAGGATCGAATTTTCGTCAGCCGCTGCACTGTCCACCGGTCGGTCGCCGAACATATAGATCGCAGCGACCCCGGGACCAAACCCCATACCACTGATTTCCTCTTCGATCGTGGCACCCGAGGCAGCGACCTCCGCCTCGACCAATTTCTGATTGTCCGGCGATACCTCCAACCGCTCGGTGACCGCTGCGGCTACCGGAGAGCGGAAGGACAGACTCAACAGGAGGCCAAGCGTGAGGCCCCCGAATACTTGTTTTGAGATCGTGTGCATAACGACTCGATTTTCTCACATCCCCCCGCGGCACGTTCGGGAACCTGCGCACCCGCACAGGGAAGTTGTCCCGGCGAAAGTGCCTCCACCGATACGATTTTCACCACTCCCACCCGCCAAATGCTCACAGGGCCACCTTGGCGGCGGCAATCGGGCCCGGTCGCATCGCCTCGTATTCGCCCATCCGGACAAAACTCGTCCCTCCCCTTCCCGACAGTGTGCTTTCCATTGGCCAATCACCTGTGACGAAAAATAGCGTGCCCCGGAATGCATCCCGCTCGACTCGACTCGCGGTGCCTCACCTCCCTCTGGCGGCTGGGCACCTTCAGCTTTTTTGCGCTCCTCGCCTTCGTGCCCCCTGCCCGGGCTTGGAATTGGGAAGGCCACCGCACCATCGCGCTCCTCGCTTGGGAACACATGAACGCTCGCACGCGAGCGGAGGTGGGCGCCGTGTTGCACCACCATCCTCACGCGGATGATCTGCTCATGGAAGACATTCCCCCCGGCACGCCCAGCCCGGCACGGGAACGGCTCATGTTTGCCAACGCCGCCAACTGGCCCGACATGGTGCGCTCCGGCGCCTTGGCCAAGCTCTACTCCCACGCGGATTGGCACTACGTGAACCTGCCGGTCGTGCCCGGCGATCCCGCCCCCGTTCCCGGCCCGGCGCTCGCCGGTGAAATCATCCCGCAGATCCGGGCCAACACGACGGCCTATCTGGACCTGCGCGCCGAACTCGCTGATCGCGCCATCGCGCTTTGCTGGGTCGCTCATCTGATCAGCGACATTCATCAACCGCTTCACGCCGCCACCCTCGTGCAGGACGACCTGAAGCAGGGCGATCTCGGCGGCAACCTGTTGCTCGTGCGTTACGAAGCCGATGCCAAAACCGTCATGAACTTGCACGCGGTCTGGGACAGCTTGCTGGGCACAAGTTACGCCTTCTCCGGCGCCGAAAACGACGCGGCACGCATCCTCGCCGCCTACCCGACACTGCCGGAGAAGGAGGCCCAGCAACTTGCCACCGACACAACCCCCTACCAATGGGCGATCGAGTCATGGCAGATCGCCAAAGACAGCGTCTACCTCGACGGCCAGATCCCCTACCTCCTCTCGATTCGCGGCGAAAAACAGGCGGCCCACGACGTCCCCGCCCTGCCCGACGGCTACCGGAAGCGCGCGCGTGCCATCGCCGATCTGCGCGTCGCGCTGGCCGCCCTCCGGCTCTCCCGTGTCCTCGGCTACCGGCACCCGTAGTCACCGCGGAAGTGGTCCGATTTCAACAGAGATTTAAAGTAAAGCGTCCTTGACATAAGACAAGGACGCTTTACATCTCCGTCATGACTCAAAACTCAGTCCCGAAGCCCGCTGCCGCCCCCTCGCGGCCCTCCCGCCTCCAACGTGTGTTCAAGGAAAACGGTTGGTTGTTCATCGCCGTGACAACCTACCTGATCACCCTCTATCTCACGCAAGCGCACCCCGAGTGGCCGCCGATTTTCCGCGTTGCCCTGACCCTCCTCCCCCTGCTCCCCGGCGTGGTTTACCTGCGCCATCTCTGGCTCGCCTTCAAGTCGCTCGACGAGTTGCAACAGCGCATCCAGGTCGAGGCCTGGGGGTTTGCCGCGACCGGGACGATCATCGTGGGCACCGCCCTGAACGTCTTGAACGCGCACGGGCTCGGTCTGGAGAACTACCCGCACGGCTTGGAAATCGGCGGCGTCTACCTGACGATGTTCATCCTGTGGTCGATTGGCACCGCCGCCGCCAGCGCTCGCTACCGGTGAAAAACCACCTCCGCGAACTGCGCGCCGCCCGCTCCTGGTCCCAAGCCCACTTGGCCGACCAACTAGGCGTATCGCGCCAAACCATCAACGCGATCGAGACGGGCAAGTATGATCCCAGCCTGCCCCTGGCCTTTGCCCTCGCCCGGCTGTTTTCCCAGCCGATCGAAGCGATCTTCGATCCGGACGCCTGATCTCGCCGGCGGCGGTAAAACTCGCGCTCAGCGCGAGCCGCTCAGCCAGCGCCGAAACCTACCGCGGCGATCGCGGCCACGATCAAAAGCACGACCAGACCAAACAAAATCCAAACGACGATGGGGGTCTTGTATTTGATGTGCGGAGTCGCCGCGATGACCTTCGCATACTCCGCCGAAAACACCGTGGCCCCTTTCTTCGACTGCAACAGATAGAGGAAGTAGCCGTTGATAATCGTGCCGATCGGGAAGCCCAGCAATCCAAGGACCGAAAAGATCGTGGCCGGCGTGCGTGCCTTCGGGTTGAGCTGCCGTAACCAACGCGCCACGATAAATTGCAGCGGGCTCAGCACCAGCAAGGCGATGGCGACCAACAGCGACACGCCCGCGCCCTCGGAACTGGATTGGCCCATCAAGCCAATCGCACCGACCAACGACATGAGGCCAGCGATGAACCCAAACCCCGCACTGATATAATAGAGCAGGCCGATGGATTTCACGGACGCTTCGTGCGTGAGATTCGCCTTCCGCACGGCCTCCGCATCACCCTGCGCAAAGGCGTCGCCGGACGGCTGGCCAAATTCATCGCCGAAAACACTGCCGATGGTTTTCCACTCGGCCCAACCTTCCTGCCAGCACAACGCATGGGCAGGGATCTCACCGCTCGCAAATTTGGCGCGGACCTGTTCCTCGGGTTGCGGATCCTGACGAGTGCCATCGACGGCGACGTAGATGTTCATGGGTGGTAAGTAGAAGAGACCGGCAGGCTTGATGGGCAGCGCTCCAAAAGCAAACCCCGCGCCGTCGCGCCGCGTAATCGGGCCGGAACGTTCTTTTGGTTGGGTTGGCGATGAAGTCCGCGGCTTGGCTACGCGCAAATCTCGGCGACCTGCCCTCGCGCTGCCCCCCCGAAACGGATCCGGTCAGGCGCTGATGACCAGCGGACAGTCCAGACAAGGATGACGCTGGACGCGGACGTCGTGCTGGAACGCGTTGCGCAGGGTCTCCTCGCGCAGCACGGCATCCGGCGTTCCCCCGGCCACGATGCGTCCCGCCGAGAGCAGCGTGATCTTGTCCGCATAACGTGCGGCAAGGTTCAGATCATGCAGGACCGCAATGACCGTCGCTCCTCGATCACGCGTGAGTCCGCGCGCGATTTCCAACACCTGATTTTGGTGATGCAGGTCGAGGCTGCTGGTGGGTTCATCGAGAAAAATCAGGGGCGCCGTCGCGGCGTCGTCATCAGGCAGCGCCGACCCGGGCGTGATCTGGGCGAGCACCCGCGCGAGGTGGACCCGCTGCTGTTCCCCGCCGGAGAGCGTGAGATAATCGCGGCCTTCGTAACCGGCCAGGCCCACCCGCGCCAGACAGTCGACGGCGAGAGTCACATCCTCCTCCGTCTCCACTTGGTTACGTTGGTGCGGGATTCGCCCCAAGAGCACGACCTCCAGCGCGCAGTAGTCGAAGTGCAGATCGGTGTGTTGCGCCAAAACCGCGCGGCGGCGCGCGAGCCGGCGGGGCGCAGGCTCGCGCAAAGGCGTCTGCCATAGATCCACCAAACCCTCGGTCGGTCGCAGTTCGCCGGTGAGCACCTTCATCAACGTGCTCTTGCCCGCGCCGTTGCGCCCGATGATGACGTGCAACTCTCCCGGCTGCACGCCGAGATCGATCTGGCGCAGGAGGAACGTGCGGCCACGGTCAACCGCGAAGGACAGGCCGCGGGCCTCGAGCACGGGAGCGGGAACAGACGTCGCGTTCATGTTTGGGAAAGTCCTTTCCGGCGCAGCAGGAGATAGAGGAAAAACGGTGCGCCCAACGCCGACGTCACGATGCCGATCGGCAACTCCAGCGGCGTCACGATCGTGCGCGCCGCCAGGTCGGCCAGCACGAGGAGCAACGCGCCCAGCAACGCCGAAGCCGGCAGCAGCAGGCGATGGTTGGGCCCGCGCCAGAGGCGTATCAGGTGCGGCACGACGAGTCCGACGAAGCCGATGATACCCGAGCAGGCCACGCTCGTGCCCACGCCCAGCGCGATCGAACCGACGATGATCCCTTTCGCACGCTCGACGGGTATGCCAAGGTGACCGGCATTGGCCTCGCCGAGGAGGAGCGCATTGAGCGCGCTGGACAGAAACGGCACCACGGCAAGCCCGATGAGGATCAGCGGCGCCGCCGTCATCACCGTTTGCCAGGTCGACCCGCCGAGCGAGCCCAGTAGCCAAAAACTGATGGCACGCAGTTGATCCTCATCGGAGAAATACGTGAAGAGTCCCGTGCCGGCGGAGCACAGCGCGCTGATCGCGATGCCGGCGAGCAGCATGGTCGCGACGCTCGTGCGGCCGCTGCGGCGCGAGAGCGCGTAGATCGTGCCCAGCGCCCCCAAGCTGCCGAGAAATGCGGCGGCGGGCAGCGTGTAGAGACCGAGAAAATTAAACCCGACAACGATGGTGGCCGACACCGCGAACGACGCGCCACTCGCGACACCGAGCAGTCCGGGATCAGCCAGTGGATTGCGGAACAGTCCCTGCAATGCGGCGCCGGATACGGCCAGCGCCGCCCCCACGAGCGCACCGAGCAACACGCGTGGCAACCGGATCGCGTGCAGCACCGCCGCCTGCTGGTCGGTGAAGGCAAACGCGGGATTCACCTTCACGAGTAGGGCCGACGACACACCGGCTTTGTTGAGCAGGATCGCAATGACTTCTGCGGGCGTCATGCGCACCGCGCCGACGCCCGTCGAAACGATCATCGCGGCCACGAGCAGCGCCCCCAGCAGCAGCAGCACCGGCCAGCGTCGTCGCCGCGGCGGGAGGGTCCGGGCCCGGGCCGGTTGGGGCGGCGCAACACGCACGGTCGAAGAAGGACGAACAGCCGGAGAGATCATGGCGCGGCGGCATACAGCGCGCGGTGGAGCGCTTCCACGTGGTCCAGAAAGTGGGAGCCGATCCAGCGAATGTTATTGTCCACCGGAGTGACCGCACGATTCCGCCCGGCGGGAGTGAGACCCACACCCGCGATCGTGTAGATCGCGTCGATTCCGCCCATGGACGCGATGCTACGGTCGAGCAGAATCAGCGCATCGGGCGACGCCTGCACGAGCGCCTCGGCGGTGAGCGGTTTGATGCCGGTGGTGAAGTCGGCGGCGTTGTGGCCGCCCGCCAATTCGATCAGCCAATGGGCGCCGGTGTCGCGACCGTAGATGTCGGTTTTCCCGCCGGGACCGTGAGTATAGAGGAAAAACACGGATTTGCGTGGTGAGACCTTAGCGTTGGCGGCGTCGAGAGCGGCCAGGCGCGCGTCGATTCGAGCGACCATCGCCCGGCCCTCAATCGTCTTGTCGAAGGCGGAAGCGACGACCGCGATGCGGCGCTTGAGGCCCTCAACACCATCCTGAGTCGAGGATTCGAGCACCAGCACTGCGAGCCCCGCGGAGCGCAACTGTTCCGGGGTGGAGTCGCTCAAAGAATCCGCCGTGCCGATCACGAGGTCGGGACGGGCCGCGACGATAGCCTCCACGTTCGGGTGATAGGGATGACCAAAATTGATCACGCCCTGCTCGGTCGCGCCGGGCATCACCGCATGCGTCGCCGTATCAGTTCCCACAATACATCCGGCCTCGCCGAGATCGGCGAGAATCTCGACGGTGGCGGGATTGAGGGCGACGATGCGCGCGGGACGATCAACCGCAACGGCACGGCCATCGTGGCCGATGACCGTGGCGGCGGACGCGGCGGTCAAAACGATAGGCAGGAAAAGGAGGTGGAAGCGTGACATGAGGGCGGAAAAGGTGCGTCAGAGTCCAAGATGCCCGCGCAGCGTGGCGCCGGTGTAGTCGCGGCGAAACAGTCCGGCGTCGACGAGGCGCGGCATGAGTTCGTCGAAAAAAAGATCAAGCGATTCTGTCGAGCCACCGGGCAGCGCAATGAAGCCATCGGCCGCCCCCGCATCCACCCGCTCGCGGATCTCGCGCAGCGCATCGTCAGGCGTGCCGACCACGATCCAATGCGCGGAGCCGGCGACTTCCGGCCGTCCCAGCAGGTCGGCGACAGTCGGGCGGTCGCGGGCGATCAGGCGCCGCAGCAGCTCGACGTGGGTGCCGCTGCGCGTCGAGCGATGGCCCGCCGGCAGGTCGGCCAGGGTTACGTGGTGATCGGCCGGCAGGGGGGACACATCGAGTCCCACCAGTTCGCGGACGGTCGCGATCAGGCGCGGGCGGTAAGCCGGATGGGCATGCGTCTCGCGAAACAAAGCGCGGGCCTCCGCGGCGGTGGGCGCGAGGTAAAGGCTGAGTCCCGGCAGCACACGCACACTGTCCGGCGAACGGCCATGCGCAGTCGCACGGCGACGCAGATCGGTCCGGAGTTCGACGCCGGCGGCGAGGTCGGGCGTGGCGGCGAAGGTCGCGGCGGCGATACGCGCGGCGAAATCACGGCCCGCCGGCGAGGCGCCGGCTTGAAAGAGCGGGATGGTCCCGGCCGGGTGCCCGGGCAGGTTGAGCGGACCCGTGACGCGGAAGTGAGGCCCCCGGTGGTCGATCGGCACGATCTGAGCCGTGTCGGCGAAACGCCCGGCGGCGCGGTCCTGCTGCAGCGCTTCTGCGGGGAAACTCTCCCAGAGCCGCTGCACCACCTCCACGCATTCCCGGGCCTGGGCGTAGCGCGCTTCGGACGACGGCATGGCCGCCGCACCGAAATTCGCGTGGCCGTCGAGCGAGGTGACCACATTCCAGCCGGCCCGGCCGTGACTGATCCAGTTGAGCGACTGGAGCTGGCGAGCGAGATAGAAAGGCGGCGTGAAGGTCGTCGAGGCCGTAGTCACCAAGCCGATACGCTCGGTTTCACGGGCGAGACCGGAAAGCAGGACAAGCGGATCCGGACCGCTGAATCCGGGGGAATCGGCGAGCGTCTCGGGGCGCATAAACAACGCGTCCGGACGAAAGAGGAAATCAAGTTTGGCGGCTTCGGCGCGGCGGGCGATCGGCGCCCAAAAATCGACCGTGTAAACCTCCTCCACGCGGCTGTCGGGCCGGCGCCAACCGTTGCCCGACAACCAGGTGGCCGACAGAGCGAATCCAATGTGCAAAGACCGACTCACGACGCGCGTGCAGACCGTTACTTGGCGTCCGGATAGAGGTCGCGATGGAGTTGCTCGATGTGATCGAGGAACCGCGGCCCGATGAAGACGGCGCCATCGTCGATGACGACAACGGCATGATTGCGACCCGCGGGCGTAAGGGCCACGCCCGGCAGCTCCCAGATCTGGTCGACGCCGCCGATGAAGCCGACCGCGCGTTGCATCATGATCAAGGTGTCGGGGGCCGCGGCGACGAGCGCCTCGGGGGAGATCGATTTGATGCCGGTGATGCTGCTGGCGGCATCCTGCGCGCCTGCGAACTCAATGAGTTGGTGGGAGCCCGCAGTGCCGCCGTAAATCGCCGAACCGTAGGCGTAGAGAAAGAACACGCGCTTGGGTTTCGTGATGCGGGCATTGGCCTTCTGGAGGGCGGCGAACCGGGTATCGATACGCTGGATAAGCGCGCGCCCCTCCGGCTCGCGTCCCACCGCGGCGGCGACCATGGCAACACGACGCTTCAATCCGGCAATCCCGTCGAAATCGTAGTGCTCCAGCATCAGCAACGAGAGGCCGGCGGAGCGAAGCTGGGTCGGGACCGCGGGCTGAAGCACGTCGCCGTTGGCGAGGATGAGATCGGGATTGGCGGCGATGACGGCCTCGATGCTGGGCAAGGCGTGATGGCCGAAGTTGGCCAGGCCTTTTTCCGCCGCGCCGGGGATCACGGCATAGGTCCCGGAGTCGGCGCCGACGACGCGCGCCGCTTCGCCGAGCTCTTCGAGGATTTCATAGGTCGACGGATTGAAAACGACGAGGCGGCGCGGGTTGTCCACGCTCACCTCGACCTTATCTGCGCCTGTGAGCGTGACGGGCGCGGCAGCCAAGTAGCGAAAACCGGCGAGAAGACAGAGGCATGCCAGAACCCAGGCGCGGGCGGGACGGAGGCGGAACATGAGGGAAAGAGGATGAACCAAAGCGGATTAGTGAAACGCGATACGCAGGGCTTGCAGGAGCGCCGGGACGCGGGCGGTGCCGTGATCGCTTTGCGCGAAAACGAAGAATTCGTTGGGCACGCCATGGGCTGCCAGATCGGCGGCCAAGTCGCGGGCGTTGTCCACCATACGGCGCGCGATGAGGAGATCGGCCCGCTGGGCGCGGCGCTGGGCGGCCGACGGTGTCTGCTCTTCGGAGCCAACGCTGATGACGACTTCGGGAGCGGTTGCCCCCGCGGGACGGGCCGCGAGCCAAGCGCGTTTCTCGGTCAGAATATATTCATCGTTCCACCAGATCGAAGGACTGGCCGCGACGTAACGTTGGAAGCAGCCGGTCCGCGTGAACAGGGTGTGGAGCGTGAAAAGTCCGCCGTAGGAATGCCCGAAGAGCGTCTGCCGATGCGGGTCGATTTCGAAGTCGGCGGCGAGGCGCGGCTTCAATTCGTTTTCAATGAAATCCAGGAAGCGATCGGCGCCGCCCTGCCCGTTGCCAGACGCATCGCCGGTGGCGGAAAGATCCGCGGCCGGCGGGGTGTAATCCTCGGCCCGCGCCACCATGTCGAGCGGGCCGTCGCCCGGGTAGCCGATGCCGACCACGATGCCCGGAGCAGGCGAGCCCGGCCGCGACGAAGCGTCCATCAGTTCGAGCACGGGCGCGATGAGCGCGTAACTCGCATTCCCGTCCAACAAATAGAGCACGGGATAGCCATCCGGCGGCGGTGGCTTGGTGGGGACAAAGACAAACACGTCGTAACTGCGCCCCGTCGCGGCCGACGCGATTTCCAGGCGTTGGGCGCGCGACGCAACCGGAGCGTCCCGCCACGTGGAGGTGGCCGTGGGCCCGCCGAAGCGTTTTCGGCGCCGGAGCGGGACGACATCGTCAGGAGGCCAGCGAACAGTGTGGCCGCAGCGAGCAGAGGGAAGCGCATACGAGCAGGAAGAAAACCGGAGATTAAATAAGACCGGGGGCGGCACCCGCCCCCGGTGGTGAAACGACGCGGTCGGGCGGAGAGCTTACCAGGCGTAGCGAACGCTGAGCACGACGTTGCGGCCCGAACCATACCACGCGGCGCCGGGCGCAGTGGAGTTCACGACGTAGCGTTTGTCGGCCAGGTTGGTCGCGCTGAGCCGAAGGGCGGTGCCCTGCAGCGCCGGAAACGATTGGCCGAGCTCGTAGCCGATACTCGCGTCGAACAACGTGTAGGACGGCACCTCAATGGTGTTGGCGTCGTTGCCGAAGGTGGATCCGACGTAACGCACGCCGCCTCCGACCGTCAGGCCGCGGGCCGGTCCATCCTTGAAATCGTAGGACAGCCACCCCGAGGCCATGCTCTCCGGAACGAGAGCGAGGCGGTTACCCACGGCGGCGCCGCCGGGCGCGGTCGTCGAGATTTCCGAATCCAAGTATGTGTAGGACGCCACGATGGAAAGCCCGGCGAAGAGTTCCGCGCGGCCCTCGAATTCGAGGCCTTGGGTCGTCGCCTCGCTGACCTGGTTGTATTGCAAGGTCGGGACCCGGCTGACGAGCAGGAGTCGTCCCTCTTCGACGAGGCGGAAACCGGAAACAGTGAAGAGCGCCTTCAGATCCTTCGGCTGGTATTTGATGCCGGCTTCGAACTGCTCGGACTCGATCGGGTTCCCCAGCGGCAGACCATCGGTGCCGAGCTGGGTGAACGGCGCCGCCGAGAAGGAGGTGGCGTAGCTGACATAGGGAGCGATGCCGTTTTCCGTCGCGTAGAGCAGGCCGGCTCGCCAAGTGGTGGCGTCGGGCTTCTGCTGCACATTGGTCGCGGGCGAGACGGCGTCGGCATAGTCGATGTCGTAAAGATCATGGCGCACGCCGACCGTCGCGTGGAGCGGGCCGCGCGCCGCCTGATTCTGGAGATAGAGGCCCGTTTGCTGTTCAGTCACCTCCTGTGCGCTCTGGGGCGCGGCCGCTCGGATCGCGGATCCGTCGTAACCCGAGTAGACCGGGTCGTAGATGTTGATCGGGGGCGCCGCGGCGATGACACGGGTGTGATCCCAGTCGGACTTCAGGAAATCGACGCCGCCGAGCAGCGTGTGCGAGAATTCACCGGTGCTGAATTTCGCCATGGCGTGCGTGTCAACCATGAGGTTGTCGCTTTCGCCGTAGCCCCAGGCGGCGCGCCGGTTGTAGCTGCCCGTGGTGAAATCGGCGTCGACCGGCGTGCCGACGATGCCGCGAAAATCCGTGTCGAGGTAACCGTAACGCAGGCTCTGGTGGAGGGTGACCTGCTCGCTGATCAAATGCTCCAACTGGTAGCCCAAGCCGTATTGCGTGCGCTCGAAGAGGTTCCAATCCGGCTCCCCGAGAAACGTGGAGGTGTCGAAGTAGTAGCCGTTCGCCCCCGGTTTCAGCGTGCCGGTCTGCGGCAGGAATTGGTAGGTGGAGCCGCCATCGTCCTCCTGATACGAGGTCAGGAAGGTGATACGGGTGCGCTCGCCGATGTTCCAGGTCAGGCTCGGCGCGATGAACACGCGACTCAGGTCGACGTGATCGATCTGGGACTCGCCATCTCGCGCCAAACCGACGACGCGATAGAGGAGCGACGTGTCGCCGTTCGCGCCGCTGAGGTCGAAGGTGCCCTGCAGGCCGGTGTCGGTGCTGAACTGCACGCTCACGGTATCCGCCAGACCGAGCCCCGGACGCTTGCTCACGGAATTGACCACCCCGCCCGGCTCAACCGCGCCGTAGAGGACGGCAGACGGCCCTTTCAGCACCTCAACGCGCTCCAAGCCAAACGTATCAAACTGGGACCGGGTCCATGTCCCGCCCGCGGAGCCACGCAGCCCATCAAGATAAATGTTGTTGGTGAACCCGCCGGCATCGTAGCCCCGGATCGTGAGCGTGTCGGTGCGGCTATCGATGCCGAACGACTCCGTTTGCACGCCGGCGGTGTAGGCAACCGCCTCCGTGAGACGTTGCACCCCGCGAAGGTCCAGTTCGGCGCGGGTGATGACCGAGAGCGACTGCGGCGTCTCCAAAATCGGCGAGAGCGCCCGCGTCCCGGAAGCACTCTCGGTGGCGATCTTCTCGCCGGTGACCTCGAGCGAGGGCAACTCGACAACGTCGGCCTCCCGAGAAGTCATTTGGGCCTGCGCAGACAGCGCCAGCAAAGCGGCCAGACCGCCCCAGACGGCAAGTCGGCACGGTTTCGTGGAGATAGATTTCAGATGTGGCATGGGTTTCAGACGTGAAAACTTCAAAGAGATTGAATCTCAAAAAGAGATAGACGAATGGAGACTGAGTCTCATTGTCAAACAATCCCGCACACCAATCATGCCTGACACAACCGACCCGTTCCGCCTCCTCCTTCATCCCCTGCGGCTGCGTGTGCTTGAGGTCAGACACGTCGAACGTCCGACCCCGAAGGTGGCTCGCGTGACGCTCACCGGGGCCGCTTTGGACGGATTTATCACCCTGTCGCCGGAGGACCACGTGAAGGTTTTTTTTCCCCGCGACGGGGAGACGGACCCGGTGATGCCCGTGCTGGGTCCAAACGGCCTGCAGCCTCCGCCGGCCAGATCACGCAAACCGATCGGACGTGACTTCACGCCGCGATCTTACCATGCCGCCCGACACGAACTGGTGCTCGAATTCTTCCTGCACGGGCGCGGCCCCGCCTCCCGCTGGGCGGCCCAAGCCAGCCCGGGGCAACGCCTCGGCGTTGCCGGTCCCCGCGGCTCGCGGGTGCTCGAAGCGGCGCGCGACT
>CAXBDS010000119.1:0-15767 GCA_963974355.1 uncultured Opitutaceae bacterium | reverse complement strand
TGCACCCACATGGGATTGTAGGTTTCGGGGTTGGCGCCGCTGCCCCGGCAAAAGCCGGTCGTGTAGCCCATGGTGAGGCCGACGTGGTAGCGGACCGGGACCTTGTATTTGCGGGCGACGGCCATGAAGTGGCCGATCTCGTCGAGGCGTTGGTGGATATCGATCGGGCGGTGTTTCGCGCCGAGGGTCGGGTCCTGGGGGAAGCCCTCGCCGATCCCGACGAAGTCGCCGGTCGCGAGCAGGTCGTCGAGCTCTTGGGCGGCGGCGGCGGCGGACCAGGTTTCGCCGGAGCGCTGGACCTGCTGGCGGTATTTGTCGCCGTAGGCGAGGGCCACGAATTTGCCCGGGTGGTCCTTCACCATTTTGACGTTCAACTCGTTGGTCATGTTGAACGCACTGGTGAGCACGCACATGTCGACGCCGTAGCACTCCATGTCGAAGCGCAGACGCGCGGAGTTGTCGTAGGGCTGCAACTCGTAGGTGAGTTGCTCGTGGAGTTTGCGGTATTCCTCGGAACCGGGCTCGGGCGCGGGGCCATCGCCGGTGAGTTTGGCCTGCATGGCCTTGCCCGCGGCGAAGCGTTGGGCGTGCACGTGAGAGTCGATGACGAAGCGTCCCATTTTCATGGCGAAGGAGATCAGGGTTGGCGGGGGGAGAAGCCGGCGTGGATGTCGCGGCGGAGAATGTGCAATTCGTGGGGCGTGGGCTCGGGCGTATCCTCGACGGTAGGGAGCTCCTGCAGGTCCCAACCGATCTCGCGACGCACGTCGTCCCGAGTGACGCCGAAGCGGCCGTGGACGGACTCGAGCGTCATCTCGCCGTCGACGAAGGTGAAGACGCCGAGGTCGGTGATGACCTTGCGCGGCCCGGTGCCGGCGGGCAGGCCGGCGTTTTCGCGGGCGCGGGGCGAGCCGTCGAGGTAGCCGGGGCCGGTGATGAAATCGACGCGGGCAGGAAAACGGATTTTCTTCTGCCGCAGCACGGCGACCCAACCTTGGCTGAGACTCGTGATGTCGCAGGCGCCGCCGCCGCCGGGGAAGCGAAACGTCGGCGCGTCGTAGGCGCCGGCGCAGGTGGAATTGATGTTGCCGTAGCGATCGATTTGGCCGGCGCCGACGAGGCCGAGGTTGATGAGGCCGCGCTCCGCGAGCGTGTTGATGTAGAAGGCGTCGGCCAACTTCTCGGCGCCGGCCTGCGACGCGAGGGTGTCGACGCCTTGTGGCAAGGGACACGGATCGGTGCGAATGATGCCGGTTTCGAAGATGATGGTGAGGTTCGGCGCGTGGGTGCGGCGCGCGAGCAAGGCGGCGATGGTCGGCAATCCGACGCCGGTGTAGATGACATCGCCGTTCCGCAGGAGACGCGCGGCGGCGACGATCATTTGTTCGGGGAGCGAGTAAGTCATGACGGGATCTTAGGTGCCGCTGGTCACCGGCTCGCTGCG
Organism: uncultured Opitutaceae bacterium; assembly: GCA_963974355.1. Taxonomy (GTDB): domain Bacteria; phylum Verrucomicrobiota; class Verrucomicrobiia; order Opitutales; family Opitutaceae; genus Actomonas. The sequence goes on along the minus strand of CAXBDS010000119.1, from coordinate 14,323 downwards.
TTGCGGGGCTTTGATTTTCAATCGCTCCCAAAACTCCGGTCCCTGGTCGGCGGCGAGTCGCTCCATCATCGCGGCGTGGTCAACGGTGCCGTGAATATAGCGATCGATGTAGTGCTGAAACGTAGACTCCTCGCGGCACATGCGACCGAACGACGGCAGGTCGGAATGGTAACAGCCGGCGAGATGCAACGGGTAGGCGCCGTGCGGCACCTCGACGACGGCGGCGACGCGGAAACCGGGCACGACGGTGCGGTTGGGGTCGCGGTGGATGACCTCGGACGGCACGATTTTCTCGGTGGTGATGATGATGGTGCGGCAGGCGTTGATGCCCATGACATCGAGTCCGAGCGTGCCCCAGCGGTGCGCCGCGCCGGAGGCATCGCACTGTTGCGTGTGCAGAATGCCGACGTCGGGATTGAGGGCGCGAACGGCGGTGAGCTTGGCGTCGGTGAACGGGCAGCGGGTCTCGATCAGGTTGGGATTGTGGCGCACGTAGTCCGAACCCAGTTGCGAGCGCGTCGGCAAAAACGGCACGCCCATCTGCCCGGCGAGCAGCGCCAGCGACAGGCTGTAGTGGCTCATTTCCTCGAGCCGCGGAAATGCGCCGAGACGGATGGCGCGAGTGCCGGCGCAACTCTCCTTGGCGTAGAGATCGATCAAATACGCGCAGACGAGTCGCCCGATCAACCCCTCGCCGAGCAGGAGGGCCACGGTGTGCGTGAGGGCGGACACCACGGTGAGGCGCGCGATGCGTTGCCGCACGATTTCATGGATCGCGGCGGCCGGCTCGCCGTGTTGCATGCCGCCAAAAAAGACGGTGGTGCCGGGCTGCACGTGACGACGGATCGCTTCGGCAAGCGTGCAACGTTTTCCGTCTGAATCGGCGGACGTTGAGGGGAGGAGTGAGTCGGCAGGGGCGAGGTCCAAAGTTGGCGGGGGGCTGCGCTTAGTTCAGCGGAAGCGTCCGCGGTCACTCCAGCGGCTGAGGGGTTTATCCGTTGACCGACAGCGGCTCCAACGCTGCGGCGCAGCCGTCAGTGAGGTCGGTAATCGCCCAGGGGCGGATCAACCTGACGGAAGGACTAGGCGGCGAGAAATGGGCAAGAAAAAGCGACGAACGTCGCCGTCCGTCGCTCGTTTTGAAACGCAATGCCCAAACTTGTCCGATCCGTTTACGGGGAGTCCGGGGAGGAGACCGAACTGCCACCGTTCATCACCAGGCGATCGGCGGAGATGCCGCCGACGATCCGCGAGGATCCGTTGACCGTGACGGTGCCGGCGGGGGCCTCGACAAAGCCGTGGATTTCGCCGCCGGAGTTCAGGTTGAGTCCGCCGGTCGCGACGCGGAGGAGCAGCCACTCGGGGTGCGCCGGGTGGCCGATGATGCCGTTGATGCCGCCGACTCCGTCGAGCGTCAGGATGACGGGGCCGACGAGCTGCACCTGGGCGCCGCCGTTGAGCGTGAGGCGGCGAAGGTCGTAGGCGACGGGGCCGGATGCGGTCGCATCGCCGAGGATCAGCGTCGTGCCGCGGTTGACGGTGACGTGGCCGTAGGCCCCCGGCGGCAACGCACGCGAGCCGGCGCCGCTGTTGAGCGTGAAGTTCAGGAGCGAGCCGAAGTCGGCCAACTGATCGCCGGCATGGTTGAGTGTGACGTTGACCGTGCCGGTCGGCGCGGCCGGCGTCGCCACGGCCGGGAGGGCGATGGGATCGGCGCGGCGAACGAGGTTTCGCAAGGTGGCGCCGTTGTTCAGCGTGACACGATAGTTGGACGGAGCGTCGGCGCCGGTGGCGTCGATCACGCCCTGAAACGTAGGGGATCCGTTGATACGAACGTCGGGCAGACCCGGGACTAGCACGTCGGCCGAGACGAACGCGCTCGAATTGAGGGAAAAATTTTCTCTGGACAGGACGAGGATGGAACCGTGCAGCGAACCGTTGAGGCTCGGCGCGCGGCGGGAAACGACCGTGGCGGCGATCTCGAGGGTGCCGGTGACGGTGCCGACGAGACCGTTTTCCACGACGGTGGCCTCGACGACATACGCGCCGGGATAGATCGGGGGCTCGGTGCCGCCGTTGTAAGTGACCTGCAGGGCGAGATCGCCGAACGCGGACGCGACGTCGACCGGCTTGGCGGTGCCGTCGTAGAGCTGCCACAGGCGCTCCATGGTGAGCTCGACGGTGAGCGGGAACGCCGTGAAGGTGACGGTCTGCGGCGCGGCGGGCAGGATGTTGGCGTTGCCCGGCTGGGTGGCGAGGATCTCGATGGTGCCGGCTCCCGTGAGGGCCACCGTCGAGCCGTCGAGCGCGGCGGGACCGCCGACGATGGAATAAACCACCGGCAGGCCGGAGCTGGCGGTCGCCGCAAGCGCGAACGGTCCGTCGCCGAACGTCCGGTTTCCCGGGGCGGGGAAGGCGATGCTTTGGCCGGCGGGGGCGACCTGGAGCGACAGCGTGGCGGTGCCGGTGCCGGTCGGGTTGCTCGCGCCGAGTTGGATCGCGTGCAGTCCGGCGGCGTTCAACGTGCCGGAGATCAATCCCGTGACGGGATCGAGCGTGAGGCCCGACGGAAGGCCGGTCGCCACATAGGTGGTGGGGCTCTCGGTCGCGACGATCTGGTAGCTGAACGGCTCGCCGTAGGTGCCGCCGGCGCTGTCGGCGCTGGTGATCGCAGGCGCGTTCGCCTCGGACTCGGCGGGCGCTTCGGCGACGATTTGCAGACCGCTCAGACCGGAGCGAACGCCGCCCTCAGTGAGGATGCGGAACGTATTCGCCGTGAGATTACGGAAGACGACATACTCGTTGCCGTCGGTCGCCGCCGCCGCCGTAGTGGCGGTGGATTCGTCGTAGGTGCCGTCCCAGGCGCGGTCGTCGTCGCGGATGAACTTGGTGTCCTGGATGACCCACGCGGAGCCGTTCCAGAGTTGCAGGTTCACCGCCATGGTGGAGGGCACGGTTTCGCTCACTTTGCGGCCGCCCCAGTAAACATAGACATCGTAGGTCGCGTAGGGGATTTCCTGCGCGGCGACGGCCATGCGGCCTTCGTTGCTGCGGGCGCGCTGGCTGCGCATCATCTTGGCGTCGTCGTCGAGCGGGGCCGCGAGCGCGGCGGTCGCGTTGTCGTAGCCATAGGGCGTGTTGGCGAAGACGAAATCGACCGTGGTGGCATGGCCGTCGCTGTCGACGACGTTGGTGAGCACCTCGTTGTTGACAGTGGAGTTGTTCCACCATGAGGCGGGAACGGCGCCGGCGACGTCGGTCGAGACCAGTTCGGTGCCGGCGGAGGCGGCGTTGAGGCTGATGACGCCGCTCGCGACGGGGCCTCCGCCTCCGCCGGTGTTGGCGGTGGTGACGACGAGCGGCGTGCTGGCGGCCGAGGCGTTGCCGGCGGCGTCGGTGGCCACGACGGTGACGCTGTAGGTCGTGGCGGGAGACAGGCCGACGAACGACAGCGAAGTGCCGCTCGTGGTCCCATGCAGCGCGCCGTCCAGATAGACCTCGTAGTCCTCGACGCCGAGGTTGTCGGTCGACGCGGTCCAACCGGCGGTAAACGCATCCGTCGTGACGGCGGTGGCCTGAAGATTTTGCGGCACGCTCGGGGCCTCCACATCGGGGCCCGGGCCGGTCGCGGCGACGAAGCGGGCGGCGTCGGCGATGACGAAGCCGTTGACGCCGTCGGTGCGGAGCGTGACGCTGTTGACCACGCCGGCGGACAGGGCGTAGGTGCCGAGCGAATACCACGTGGAACCGTTGGCGCGCTGGTTCACCGTGACCGTGGTGGTGACGCCGGCGTGCACGATGTCGACCGGGACGTTGGAGGCGCGGTTGGACTCGCTCGTCCAGCGCAGGAAGATTTCGAACGAGCCGGCCGACGGAAGATCCGGCGTGAAGGTGACGCTCTTTTGGCCGGCGCCGTTGTTCTGATTGTGGAGGTAGTCGGCGCCGTGGTAACCGGCGGTGGCGGAGCTGGTGTTCCACGCGCCCACGACCGTGACGCCGGAGGCATCGGCGTTGTCGACGATGATGTCGTTGCCGGCCGTGCCGTCGTCGAGCGTCTTGACCTCGAAGTCTTCACTGCGGGCGGAGAGGTTGCCGACCGTGTCGCGGGCGCGCACCGAGACCTGATAGGGCGTGTAGGGCGCCAGACCGGTGAAAGTGTAGGTGGCGGTGGTGGTGATGCCCTGCAGGGCGCCGTCGAGGTAGACCTCGTAGTCGGCGATGCCGCTGCTGTCGGTCGCGCCGGACCAGGCGACGGTGAAACGGTAACTCTGCCGGTCGGAAACGCTGAAGCTGATCGGCGGCGTCGGCGGGAGATCGCCGCCCGCGACGGGCAGGATCTCGAGGCCGCTGATCATCGGGTTGTCGGCGCTGGCGGCGAACACGAGATCGAGCGTGTTGTCCGTGACCTCGACGAAGCCGGCTTTGACCAGCGCGGTGTTGGCGCCGCCGGCCTGGGCGAAGACATCGATGTCGCTCCAACCGGCCGGGATCGTGTCCTCGGCGTAGACGGTGAAGACGCGTTGTCCGGCGGCGGTGATGCCGGTGTAGGTTTCGGCGAAGTGGAGCTTCACCTCGTAGATGCCGTTGGCGAGCAGGATGCTGTAGCCGGTGACGCCCCAGCGCTCGGTCTGGTAGATGCGGTCGTTGGCCGTGCCGGCGATGGCGATGGCGCCGCGATCGGCGATGCCGCCGCCCGCGCCGTAGCTGTGGTCGGGCGCCCACGACTGTCCGTTGACGTCGGTGTAGGACGTCGTATTGCCGGACTCGATACGCATGGCCTGCGGCACGGTCGGGACCGAGACCGTGATCGACAGGCTCTCGCCGACCCGGGCGCCGCGGTTGTCGGTGATGTTGCAGGTGACGAGGAATTCGCCCGGCACGTCGTAGGTGTGCGACGGGTTGGGCTCGTTCGAGACCTGGCCGTCACCGAAGTCCCAGAGATAGCTGATGACGGTGCCGTCGGGGTCGTTGGCCGTGGCGGTGAAGGCGACCTGGACCGGGGCGACGCCGCTGGTGATCGAGGCGGCGATGGTGAGGGTCGGGGCGACATTGGGCGTTTCGTCGACGCGGCTGCTGTGGTAACCCTTGGTGGTGCCGTAAGTCTGGCTGTCCATCGCGTCGACCGGCGTGCCCTGCCAGTTCGGATTGAGGAGGACGTATTGCGGGTCGGTGCCCTGGCCCGGGCGGTAGGTCGCAGTGTCGATCAAGGTGGCGGAGACCGAGGCGAAGGCGGCGGTGGCGCTGGTGGTCGACAGGATGGAGTTGGACACGGTGACGACGCCGCCGTTTTCGATCGCGATGCCCGGGACGCCGTTGTGCACGGTGGAGAAATCGATGTTGAGCACGCCGCCGCTGCCGCTGACCCAGATGCCGTAGGGGCTGCCGGTGCCGCCGTTGGCGGAGTTGTTGGTGGAGACGCAGTTGAACATGACGCCGTTGTCGGCCCAGTGGCGGAAGCCGCGCAGGTTGCCCGAGGCAACGCAGTCCTGGTAGGTGATGTAGGACGCCTTGTTGTCGAAGCCGCCGTCCATGTTGTTGTAGGACTTGCAGCGCAGGAACGTGATGTTGTAGGCCCCGCGCTCGGAGCTGAAACCGTCGCCGTTCCAGTAGACGGACGAGCCTTGGGCGAAACCGTTGTTCATGGCCACGCAGTCTTGGAAGGTGATGTCGTGGATGGTCGGCTCTCCGTCGGTGTCATCGAGGGCGAAGCCGTTGGGAATGGAACGCGACGGGAAGGTCGGGTCGCCCTCGTTGCAGTCGGCAAAGCAGGTGTCGAACACCACGAAGCTCGTGTAGTCGCCGATGCGGAACGCCTTCTTGGTGTAGCGCACGACGGTGCAGTCCTTCACGAGGATGTCGCTGGCGTTGTAGAGGCGGATGGCGTCCTCGACCGAGTCGAAGTGGAGATTCTCGAACGTGAGGTTCGTGCGCAGCGTATCCGTGGTTTCGTTACGACGCAACGTGATGGCGAACGGTTGGTTGCGGAAGCGGAGGTTTTTCAATTCCCAATGGCTGGCGGCGTCGGGGAAGAGGAGGAAGGTGGAGCCGGCGGCGTTGTGCACATCGAACGTGCCCTGAAAGACGGGCAGGCCGGAGCCGGTGTCGACGCCGATGAGCGCCTTGGGGCTGCCCGCGGTGCCGCTGCTGGTGATCTGCAGACTGGCGAGGGTGTAGGAGCCGCTGCCGAGGTAGAGCGTGTCGCCGGCGGGCATGGCGTTGAGCGTGGTTTCGATGCCGGCTTGCGGGAGCGCATCGGCCCAGCTGGTGCCGTCCATGGTGCCGGCACCTTGCGGGGTGGCGTAATGGTCGGCGGCGACAAGGGTTTGCGCGAAACTTGCCAAGGCAAGGCAAAGCACCGCCGATAGGCGGCGGGTGATGGGTTTTCTTAACATAGGGTATCTCGCTGGCGGTTGAACGTGTCCGCGCCAAGGGGCAGGCGGGGTGAAGAGGGGCCTGCAAAGAAGCGCGTTGCGGGCGGTCTTACAGTTTGAAAGCCGTGCAAAGCCTTGCATTCGCTTTGCCCCATTTTCGGCGGGCGGTTTTTTTGTTCACGTTGCCCGTCATGTCGTATCGAGCCCTTGCCCCGCTTTTCTCAGCAACGTTGTTGCTGCTGCTGCTGCTGTCGGTCGGCCTGATGCCGGCGCGCGCCGGGATACCGCGGGCGGTCGCGACCTTCGACTGCGTGGGCCTGTATTGGAAACCGGCGGGAGCGGCGGCCGACGTCGCTTGTGCGGTGCAATTCCGGGCGCGCGGCGAGCAGGTCTGGCGGGATGCGATGCCGTTGTGGTTTGACCCGAACGAGCACGAGGATCGGCCCGAGCGCAGCGGCGAATATCGCGGGAGCATCGTGGGGCTGGAGGACGGCACGACCTACGAGGTGCGACTCCGGTTGGACGGCGCGTCCGAGCCCGAGGTGCTGACGGTCACGACGTGGGACAACGACCTGAAGATCGCGCGCATCGTCGAATTGCCGGAACGGATCGAAGCAACGCTCACGATCACCGAGGGTGGTTCGGAGGAAACGGGTTACGTCGTTTATCAACCCAAACGCGGCGGCGCGACCGTGATCGACGGCCGCGGCGAGGATCGGGTAAACGTGCTCATCCAGGCGCCTTGGGTGATGGTGCGGGGGCTGGTCCTGAAGGACGCCGCGCAGCACGGCGTCGAGATCGGACCGGTGCAGCACGTGGTCGTCGACGGCTGCGACATTTCCGGCTGGGGGCAGGACCTGCCCGACGGCTGGGGGCGGAACTTCGACTCAGCGATCTTTCACGAAACGCCGGACGACGCCGAGCGGGTGCTGCGGCGCATCGTGATCCAAAATAACGAGCTGCATCATCCCCGCGCCAACTCCAATTCGTGGATGCAGGCGCGCGAGAGCCGCAACGGCAGCCGCCACCCGATCGGCCCGCAGGGCATCACGTTGATCAACGCCGACGGCGAGGTCGTCATCCGCCACAACCGGATCCACTCCGACCTCGACCACATGTTCAACGACGCCATGGGCGAGTATCATAATTTCGGCTACGGCGGGTTTCCGGCGCGGGATTCCGACGTTTACGGCAACTGGATCTCGCACTGCTGGGACGACGGCATCGAGATCGAAGGCGCCAACATGAACGTGCGCACCTGGGGCAACGTCATCGACCAGACCTTCGGCGGCATCGCGGCGGCCGGCACCTCGCTCGGCCCGAACTACATCTTCCGCAACATCTACCTCCGCTCCCGCAAGGGACCGGGCGAAGACGAGGAATCCTCTCGCGGGCAATTTTTCCTGAAGCTCGGCGGCGATCTGCGCAACGAGCGCTTTGCCCGGGGGCGCATCTACGTGTATCACAACACGGTGCTCCAGCCCGCCCCCTGGTCGGACGATGCGCCGTCGGCGGGCGCCGGGTCCGGCCTGAAGCTCAGCAACGCGACCAAGGTGCAGACCAACATCCAGAGCCGGAACAACATCCTGTGGGTGCGGGCCGACGACGGCGCCGCGGTTTACGATGCCCAAGACACGGCGCTGAACGATTACGACCACGATTTGTATAACGGCCGGATCTCGACCAAGCGCGTCCAGCAACGGCACGGCCTCCACGCGCGCCCGCAGTTCGCCGCGCCGCTGCGCGCCGGCGCCGACTGGAGCGTGGCCCTCGCGCCCGGCACCCCGGTCGCGGATGCGGCGGTGATTCTCCCGAACTTCAACGACGATTTCGCCGGCAACGGGCCGGATATGGGCGCGATCGAGTTTGGCCGGACGCTGCCGGCGTATTTTCCCGCCAACTAAATCGCTTTTTTCGAGTCCCACCGTAGTCAACCCAGTCCCGGTCGATCCGTTTTTTGCGACCGGCAACCCCCGCTGGGCGGGCCCGCCATCGCCTCCTTTTTATGATCACGTTTCCCTTTTCCGCCGCGGTGCAGGTCGCCCGGCCTGTCGCTCCGTCGCATCCCGTGCGGCTCGGGTCCCACCGCGGGATCGCCGTTCTCTGCGCCGCCGCGATCGGCGTGACGGCGACGGCCTCCGCCGCCATCGGCGCGACGCCGAAGCGGCCCAACATCCTCTTTGCGATCAGCGACGACCAGTCGCACGCGCACACCGGCTTCGCGGGTAGTCCCTTCGTCGCTACACCCGCCTTCGATCGCATCGCGACGGAGGGCGTGTATTTTGCCAACGCCATCGCGGGATCGCCGGGCTGCGCGCCGTCGCGGAGCTCGCTGGTCACCGGTCGCCACCACTGGCAAAACGAGCAGGCGGGCCAGCATGGCGCGGCGTGGCTCGACAAGTATGTGCCCTTCGTCGACGAGATCCGGGCCAACGGCTACTTCGTCGGCCGCGCGGGCAAGGGCGTCGATCCGTTCCAATATGCGCGCGACGAAAACGACACCGCCTGGCGCACCGAGAACGCGGGCGGGCCGAAGCTGAGCGACTACCAATATGGCGCGGACGGTCACGCCGACGTGCGGCCGACGACCGGCATCGACCCGTGGGATTACTACGCCAACTTCGAGTATTTCATGGCGCAGCGGCCGGAAGGGCAGCCGTTCTTCTTTTGGTATGGAGGCACGGAGCCGCACCGGGTTTACGAGCAGGATTCGTGGAAGCGCACGGACAAGAAACTGTCCGACGTCGTGGTGCCGGCGTTTTTGCCGGACAACGAGGTGATCCGCGGCGACCTGTTGGATTACGCGGTCGAGATCGAGTGGTTCGACGAGCACCTGATGCGCATGCTGCGCTATCTCGAAGAGCGCGGCGAACTCGAGAACACGATCGTGATCGTGACGGCCGACAACGGCATGCCGTTCCCGCGCGCGAAGGCCAACTGCTACGAATACGGTTCGCACGTGCCGCTGGCGATCCGTTACCCGAAGGCGTTTCCCGGCGGCCGCACGATCACCGACCCGGTCGGTCTGCTCGATCTGGCGCCGACCATCCTGGAACTCACCGACACGACGCCGCAGAAGATGCTGCCGATGTCGGGCGAGAGTCTCGTGACGGCGCTCGCCTCCGCGCGGAGCGGCTCGGGCGTGCTGAAGACGCGCTACGCCTACTCGGGGCGCGAGCGGCACTCGGCCTCGCGTTATGAGAACTGGGGTTATCCGCAGCGCGCGATCCGCAGCGAAACACATTTCCTGATCTGGAACGCGAAGCCCGACCGCTGGCCGGCGGGCGATCCGCAACGCATCGATCCCGCCAACCCGCCGGCGTTGCTGCCGATGTTTGGCTTGGACGAGAACGGGAAACATCGCAGCGACTGGGCCTTCACCGATATCGACGGCAGTCCGAGCAAGTCCGCCATCATCGAGCATCACGACGACGAGTGGGGCGGGGCGAAGTTCTTCGACCTGGCGGTCGGCAAGCGGCCCGAGTTCGAGCTCTACGACCTGGAGAAGGACCCGTATTGCCTGCACAATCTCGCCGGCGATCCGGCCGCGGCGGCGGTCGAGGCCGAGCTCAAGGACGCGCTCTTCGCCGAGCTGAAGCGGTCGGGCGATACCCGCGTGGTGGGCCCCGATCCGGAGGTGTTCGATTCCTACCCGCGTTACGGTCCGATGCGCGAGTTTCCGGCGCCCACCGAGACTCAGGAGTAACGATCTTGGCGTGATGCGTGCGGGAAGAGCAAACCTTGCCCTTGTGGCGATGGCGGCCGCGAGCCTGGCTCAGGTCGGCGTGGCCGCCGTGGAGTCTCGGCAGCTCCATGTCGCCCGGCACCTCGACGCGGTGCCGACCGGGGCGGCGGCCGCGCCCGACGAGCGATGGGTCGAGGTCGGCGAAGCTCCCACGGACTTCGCGGTCAGGCTGGGGTGGTCGGAGTCGACGCTGGAGATCGGCCTCCGGGTGCGGGCCGGTGCGCCCGCGGCCAACGAGCATTTCAACCTCGGGCTGGATTTCGACAACCGCAGCGCGTTCTCGTATCAGCCGGATGACTACCACTTCACGATCTCGCCGCCCGACGCGGCGGGGGAGGTTGCGCTGTCGTTGGTGCGGACCGGTGGCGCTCCGGTCGAGCCCAGGGAAGCGATTCGCGCCCGCGGCGCGCGCACGGCATCCGGTTACGAGATCACGCTCGTGATCGACGTGGCGCAACTCTCCGGCCCGCCGCTGCACGCCGGCGACATGCTCGGCTTGGAGCTGGAGCGCAGGTTGGCCGGAGGGCCCTTCGTCATGCCGATCGGCTGGGGGGATTTGGTGTTGGCGGGCCGCGACGGGCACTTGTCGCCGGCGGAGCGCGAACGCGCGCAGGCCCATCAGGCCGCCGCCGCCGCGCAGTATGAAGCGCACCAACAGGACCCGGCGGCGCCGGAGCAGTTGACCGCCGCGCAACGGAACGACCTGCGTCGGTTGGAGGAGCGGATCGTCGACTCGTGGCGGGAGGAGGTGGACCGCTCTTTGCTCGAATCCTACATCGCCACGCAGACCGGTGACGGCACGTGGGCGGACCTCCGGTATGAGGTGAACGGCGCGCCGGACGCGGCCGGCTGCTGGGAGCATCTGAACCGCCTGGTCGGGCTGGCGGTGGGGCGACGGTTTCACGGCCTGGGCGACGACGCGCGGGACGCGCTGCACCGCGGGCTGGGCTACTGGCTGGCGCGCGACTTTGTATTCGAAAACTGGTGGCGAAACGAGATCGGCGTTCCCCTGCAGATGGGACGCATCGCGCTGCTCGAAGACGAGGCGCTGGGCGCCGGCGAAACGGCGGGCATCGTGAAGATCATGCGGCGGTCGAAGCGGCCGATGACCGGGCAGAATCTGGTGTGGGTTAACAAGATCACCGTGATGCGTGGCGTGCTCGAACAGAACCCCGCGTTGATCGAGCGTGCCTTCGAGCGCATCGAAGACTCGATCCGCATCACGAGTGCCGAAGGCATGCAGGCGGATTTCAGCTTTCACCAGCATGGCCCCCAGCTCTACTCGCACGGCTATGGTGCGGAGTTCGCCCGGGACGCCGCGCAACTGTATTTTTGGTCGCAGGGCGGCGCATTCGAAATGGAGCCGCGCGTCCTGATGCTGTTGGAAAACATGGTCCTCGACGGCAACCGCTGGATGGCGCGCGGGACCTTCGCCGACATCGGCGCGTTGGGGCGCGGCGTCGCGCGGCCGGGCGTCGACGCGCGTTATCTGACGGAGGTGGCGGCGGTGCTGTTGGCCGCGGAGGCGGATCGCGCGGACGAACTAAAAACGCTCGAGGCGACGGCCTCGGGGGCGGCTGCGGACGAGCTGGCGGGCAACCGCTACTTTTACCGCTCGGAATTCATGGTTCACCGGCGGCCGGAGTTTTATGCGTCGGTCAAAGTGTATTCCAAGCGGATGACCGGGACGGAGTTTATCAATGGCGAGGGCCTGAAGAGCTACTACCTGCCGGACGGGGCCACGCTGTTTGTCCGGGATGGTGGCGAGTATCGGGACGTTTTCCCGTTGTGGGAATGGCGGGCGATTCCCGGGGCGACGATCCCGGTTTCGGAGACGCCCATTCCGCTGCTCGACTACCGCACGATGAGCACGAAGGGCGGGGCGGATTTTGCCGGGGGCGTGAGCGACGGCTGGTTCGGCGCGGTCGGCTACGACTATCGGCGCGATGCGGTGGCGGCCAAGAAGGCGTATTTCGGTTTCGACTGGGGACTCGTTTGCCTGGGAGCGGATATCCGTTCGGCGGCGGGCGAGAGCCTGCAAACCACCGTCAACCAAACCTGGGCGCGGGGGGCGGTGGCGTTGCGTGACGGACAGGGGCGGAGCGAGGAGTTTTCGACCGGTGAGATGCGGCTGGGGGGCGACGCGACTCGCGTGACGCACGACGGCTTGGTCTACCATTTTCCCGCCGGACAGGACGTGGCGGTGTCGGCCGGGCCGCGGCGCGGCAGCTGGCGCGAACTGAGCCGGTCCGGTCGCGCCGACCCGATCGAAGGCGATGTATTCGAGCTTTCGTTACAACACGACGGAGCGGTGGGCACGGGGAGTTACATCTACGCGGTCACGGCCGAGGCGGGCGGGGCGGAGGCGGATTTTGTCGTGTTGGAAAATTCCGGGCGAGTGCAGGCGGTGGCCGATGCCCGCGCGGGCGTTTATCAACTGATCTTTTACGCGGCCGGCGCGGTGGATCTGGGCGACGGCGTGTCTGTGGCCGTCGACCGCCGGTGCGCGCTGCTGTTGCGGCGGGACGCGGACGGGTTTGCCGCGACGGTGGCGAGCCCGGCGCGGGAGGCCGGCGCGTTGCGCGTCACGCTGTCGGGTGGCCGCGGCGAGGCGTTTTTCGAATTGCCCTCCGGCGAGGACGCGGCGGGTGGCTCTGTAACCGGGCGCATCGATTACCCCTAAACTCTTTCTTATGAAAACACCCACAACGTATTGGCGGTTCGTGACGCGACGGTTTGGCGGCCTCGTCGGCCTCGGCGTCGCGATGGTATTGAGCGTGGCGCAGGCCGCCCCGGTCCCGGCGGCCTCGTTGTCGGTCGGCGAGGTCGAGCAGTCGTTGCGCCAGGTGGCCGACTACATCTTGGAGCATCCCAGCGGCCGCGACACCCGGCACTGGGTAGTCGCGCCGCTTTACGACGGCTTGCTCGAGACGGCGTATGTCACGGGTGACGCGACCTACCTCGCGATGGTGCTCGATCTCGGGACGCGCTCCGGCTGGATGCCGGGGCCGCGCCGGTATCACGCGGACGATCATGCGGTGGGCCACGCGTGGCTCGATATCTACGCGATGGACCCGAGCCGGAAGGAGCGGCTGAAGCCCTTCGTCGAGCGGTTCGACGAAATCCTCGCCGAACCGCGCACGGAGCCGCTGGATTATCGTCAAAAGGACGACGGCTCGGGACCGGCCGTGACCGATCGGTGGACGTGGTGCGACGCGCTTTATATGGCGCCGCCGACGCTGGCGCGGCTGTATTCGATGACCGGTGACGAGCGTTACCTGCAATTTCTGGAGAAGGAGTATCGCTACACCTATGACCAGTTGTGGGACGCCGATTCCGGCTTGTTTTTTCGCGACACCCGGTTTCTCGATTCCCGGACCGAGCGGGGTAAAAAGATCTTCTGGAGCCGCGGGAACGGCTGGGTTTACGGCGGTCTGGCGCTGACGTTGGATTTCCTGCCGGAGGACCACGCTTTTCGCGGGTTCCTCGAGGAGCTGTTTGTCGAGATGACCGCGGCCGTGGTGAGCACGCGGCAGGAGGACGGTCTCTGGCGTCCGTCCCTGCACGATCCCGAGCACGGGCCCGTGTCGGAAACGAGCGGTTCGGGTTTCTTCATCTATGGCCTAGCATGGGGCATCAACCACGGCTACCTCGACCGCGAGACGTATTGGCCCGTGATCGAGCAGGCGTGGACGGCGTTGCAGACGCACGTCGCGCCGAGTGGTCGGGTCGGCTACATCCAGGGCATCGGCCGAGGCCCGAGCGCGGTGGCGCCGGAAGACACGGAGGATTATGGCGTCGGCGCCTACCTCATCGCCGGCGCGGAGATCCTGCGCACCCTCAAGGGGGAAGGCCTTCAGGAGGATCGTCCAGCGCTGTTGAAGGCGGCGGAGGCGAAACTGGCCGAGCGCCGGCGCGAGCCGCAGGCCTACGCGCGTCTCGTGCCCGAGCGGAAGGACGATCTTGCCTGGGAAAACGACAAGGTGGCGTTCCGCACCTACGGTCCGGCGTTGCGCGACGCGGTGGAAAACAGCGGCGTGGATGTCTGGACCAAACGCGTGGCCCATCCGGTGATCGACAAGTGGTATGCCGCCGACCTGGCGGGGCGGGCGAGTTATCACCAAGACCACGGGGAGGGATTTGACGGCTACAAAGTCGGCGACGCCCGCGGCTGCGGCGGACTAGGGATCTGGGTCGACGGAAAGCT
>CAXBDS010000118.1:0-15814 GCA_963974355.1 uncultured Opitutaceae bacterium | reverse complement strand
GGGCGTGACGCCCCCGAGGCCCGCGGTGGGCCCGCCCACCGCCAAACGGGCCGAAAACCGGCCGGGCGAGCGCCATCGCGGCGCTCAAAAACACCTCCAAACCGCGATCCTGATCGCCGTTGTATCATATTAACCGCTCCACCACCGAAAATGCCCGCTTCTTCGGCAGCATGCTAGGGCGGGTCTGCGATGTCATGTCGAGCCAACCAGAGACCGTTGTGGCGCCAAACCTCGGTTTGCGTCCGCGCCCCGCCGCCACTTCCCAGATGCACGCGATGGCTTCACTGCGTGCACGTCGCCGCCACAGCGCCACTGTCCGGGGATGCACCTCCAGCGCGCGTGCTATCTCTTTGTCGCTGTCACCTGCGGCGGCCCGCCGAAGGATCTTCGCCCTCAGCACCACCTGCTGCGGCGTCGAACCAGCTTTGATCCACCGTTCCAACCGGGCCGTCTGCTCAACCGTCAATCCAAGGGCGACACTTTTACGCGGCATCCTCCCTCACTGCCAGCGGACCGGATAATGGCACTCAATTGAGGGACACTACACTAGGTGGTGGTCTCCCGCGACGACATGGCGGAACCCTTGGCGGTGCGGTTTGCCTGGGATGAAACCGCGCATCCGAATCTAATTAACGCGGCTGGATTGCCGACGGTGCCGTTTCGCACCGATGACTGGCTGGAGTCATATCTGCGGACTCTGCCGGCCGCGCCTTGAGGCTGGCGGCGCGGCTGCGCGTGAAGGTTGCCACGTTTGGCCCGGCGAGCCATGGTTGGACGGGTCAACCGCAACCTGCGGTAAGAGAATTTGACCGTCCTCGTCTGGGCGCTGCATTTCGGGTTGAGGCAGATCCGATTGGCCAAATGACCAATAGACAGTGTTGGGCGATTGCCATACTTTAACGGAGTAACTTGTCCGCGGCTACTCCGGCTAGCCAGTCGGACGCTGACCAGCCCCAGTGCCGCCATATTCTACGAGATACTCGTATTTTCTCAATCTAGCGCCGGTCGGCGATTGCTGCTACCTTTACATGAGACTTCACGCCTACTTCGCCTTTGCGGCTACCCTGTCGGCGAGTCTGGCTCCGGCCCAGTCTCCGGCCTATCTCGCGACCGGTATCAAACTCGTTGAGCCCGGCGCCCACGAAATCACCATCTGGGTGCGCACGACTTCAGTGCCGCATCCGGCCTTGATTGACGGTCCGCTGCCCCTGACGCGTCTCATTGATCCGCAAACCCAGCAGGAAATCGTGCCGCATGACAACCACGCCTACCCCGACAATCGGGCGCAGGTTTCGTTGCCGGAGGGCGTTCGATGGGAGGACATATGTGGCGCGGCTCCAGCGCAAGCCGGGGAGGTCCGTGCGCGCTACCGCCTCGCAAATGACGTTCAAGCCGCGTGGATTATCACGCCTTGGCAGGCCACGGATCCCTCCCGCGACTGCACGGCCCTGATCCGACTCAAGGATTTGCAGCCGGGTTCGCGCTATTCGTTGTTGGTGGAAAGCCGCGGGCTCGAAGGCACCGCGGTGGACGCCAGCCTCCCCGGCGGGTTTGACACCGTTCCCTTCCCCACCGCCGACGTGTCGGTTCGATTTTGCATCATGACCTGCGAGCAGTTCGAGGATCGGGACGACGACGGCGGCTTCAAAATCTATCGATCAATGCTCAGGCTGAAGCCTGCCTTCATGGTCAACACCGGCGACGCGGTCTATTACGATCACGGCCCGGTAAAGGCAATTAACCGGGATCTCGCTCGCTACAAGTGGGCTCGCATGTTTGGCCTCGCTTCCCTGCGCGACTTCTATCGCCAGATCGACTCCTACTTTCTCAAGGACGATCATGATACGCTTGCGGACGACGCCGAGCCGGGCGAATCCAGCGGGGATCTGTCTTTTGCCGATGGCCAGCTTATCTTTCGCGAGCAGACCGGATTGCCGCTGCCGCCTTACCGAACCGCCCGCTGGGGTCGCCACCTGCAGGTTTGGCTGATGGAAGGCCGCGACTATCGGGCCGAGGTGGGAGGCCGGGAGCAGGCGCCCACCATCTGGGGTGAGGCGCAGATCGAGTGGCTCGAAAAGTCTCTGCAGGCCTCGGATGCCGAATATCGCGTGGTTATCACGCCATCCCCGGTGGTTGGTCCCGACCAAGCGAGGAAGGCGGACAACTACGCCAACGATCGTTTTGCCGTCGAAGGGCAACGTATCCGGGCCATGCTGGCGCGGCACAAGAATCTGGTCGTCGTCACGGGCGACCGGCATTGGCAATACGTGTCCGTCGATCCCGCCAGCGGCCTCGAGGAATGGAGCGTGGGAGCGGCCAGCGACGCTCATGCCGGCGGCTGGAATGAAACGACACCTCGTCCGATGCATCGTTTTCTCCGCACGGGGTTCGGTGGCTTCTTCTCCGGCGAGATTGTCGCTTCCGGTGCGGGAGCTCGCCTCATCCTGCGTTTGCACGACTGCGACGGCAAGGTGGTCTACGAAGAGACTCGTTAGGACATTTTACAAAGGGTGTGGCCGCCCCACCAGTCGGGCAGGGCGGAAGCACGCCCTGCTCCGGAGCCGTAGTGAACGCGACGAACGTGCCCAGCCCGATGATCTCGAGGAGTTCGTGGAGAAAGATTTCCAGCGGGCGCTCGTTCGTGGTGCGGTGTCCCCTTTCGTCAGGGTTACGGCGCGATCAGCGATCCCTTCGGCCCAGACTCGCGCAGATGCTCCACGCATAATCGCAATCCGCCGGGCAGGGAAATTGGTGGGGGGGCGATGGCCTTGCGGCGATCCGAGGGAGGAAGCTCCGAAATGGCGCTCGATTGGCCGAAAGGCCAATAGCGCACTCTCGCCGACCCGCCTATACTGTCAGGGGTTTCGTTTTGGAACCTCATATAACCTAAGTAACCCCATGATCTACCCTATGGACCCGATGCGCTGCATCGTCGGCGCTTGTCGCCTGTCGGCTTGTCTTCTCGGCTTGTTGCTAACCCGACCCGCGCTTCGGGCGCAAACGGTCTCGCCGGCGAAACCCGAGAAAGAGGATGCGGCGGTAGTTCTTTCTCCGTTCGAAGTCACGGCGGAGAACGACAACGGCTACCAGGCCGCCAACACGCTCGCGGCGACCCGGACAAACACCCCCGTGCGCGATCTGCCGATGATGATCAACATCGTCACGGAGCAGCTCATGATCGACCGCGCGATCTACGATCTCGACCAGGCTCTCGACGCATTGCCGGGCACGGCGCGCGTTTTCGATGAGTTCATTCCCAAGGCCAACATCCGCGGCTTCGATTCCTCGGCCGCGATGCGTAACGGCGTGCGCAGCCTGACCACCCCGGACACCAGCTCGATCGAGCGGGTCGAAGTGGTGAAGGGCCCCGCGGCGCTCATCTACGGTCAGACCCAACCTGGCGGTGTGATCAACTACATCACCAAGAACCCGTCTTCCATCCGGTCCAACACCCTGCGCCTGAGTTCGGGCAGCAACCAGTTGTTCCGCGCCGAAATCGACAGCACGGGTCCCCTCAATCAGTCGAAGACCCTCAATTATCGACTGGGCGCGACCTATTACCACACCGACAACGGTGAGCGGCAACGCACCCTCAATCGTTACGCCGTGGCGCCGATGCTGCAGTGGAAACCGAAGGAAGGGACCAGCATCGTAGTGCGGTATAGTGACACCCATGACTGGATCCGGCCGTCAGAAGGTTTGGCGCAGACGCCGGGCAATGCCATAAACCGGGGCGGTGATCCGGGCCGCTTCACTTACATTCCCGAGTTGGGATTGGACCCGGTGGAGAACACGGTGTGGGTGACGGATGTGCCGACCAATTTCTACAAAGACAGTCCGGCGTCATTCCGGGACTACAAGCCGAGGATTTTCGAACTTGAGGCCACCCAGCGCCTCAACGACCACATGGACCTGCGGTTCAATTTTGCCCATCACGTTCGCAATCGCCAAAGCGTGCGGGAAGGCGGGACGGGACTCGTCAATCCCTGGACCTTCAGTGCGGCCAATATTCCGAAGGTCGGAGGGCTGGGGAATGGATTGAATGGATGGAATCTCGATTTCACTCCGGGTGATCCCTTTCCGGAAGCTCAACACGTCTATGGCATGTATGGTCGCAGTGGCGTTCCCTCCACCGGCATTGATCCTCTATCGGACACGCGTCTGATCGACGGAGCGCCCTTCAGCACGAGCGTCGGTGACTCGACTCTGGCTTACATTCCCGGTGTCTCCGGCTGGCGCCGGGTCCAATGGAATGGTGAGAATCGCAAGGAGACGCGCGGCAACGGCCAGATCGATCTCGTTTCGCGCTTCAAGCTTGGTCCCTTCGAAAACACCCTGCTCACGGGATTTGAACGCAACGTGGAGCGAACCGCTACCAATGGCAGCCAACTGCGCTACGATCCCAACGCCGCCAGCAATGCGAAAGTCACCGTGCCCGGAACTAGCACTCAGGTGCAAAATTACGTGGAATACTGGTATAACATCTACAGCAAGGAATCCACGGCGGCGCGGGACGCCTTTGCGTCGCGCAACATCCACTCGTCCCTGGACAACTTCACCTCGGGCGGGTCCGGCTCCAACAACGTGTTCAAGAGCGATGCGGTCTACGTGAATTTGGCCTCCACTTTCAACGAGCGCAAAGGTCGATTTTCGGTGGGCGGGCGTTATGACGACTTCGAAGGTGAAACGAGCCGATTCGCCACCGGCCTCGACCCCTACGTCCTGACCGGCGATGTATCCGACGTCTTCACGGGGGCGCGAGATCGGATCACTCCCCAGTTGGGCCTCTCCTATCGAATCGCAGAGCCGATCACGATCTACGCTTTGTATTCGGAATCGATCGATCCCCGGATCAAGTTCCAGCCGCTGCGGACGGCCGCCAACGAGGACGCTCTTACCAAAGCGTATACGGACTTAGGACTGCCGGTTCCGGATCTGGACAGCAAGCCATGGGCCGAGCTGCTTGAGCCCGAATACGGGACCAGCTTCGAGGCCGGGTTCAAGGCCGACCTGATGGATCGAAAGCTCTCCTTCACCGTCGCGTTGTTTTCGATCGATCGGAAGAACATTTCCCAAAACGTGAGTTCTGATGATCCCGACAGCTCAGTGAGATTCCAAGCTCTCATCGGGGCTATGCGTGCCCGGGGAGTGGATACCGACTTTTATTTCCGTCCGGTGCGGGAGCTCCAGATTGGCGGCGGCCTGTTGTTCAACGACACCGAAATTCTCGAAGCGCCTGATGCACTCCTCCGCTTGCCCTATGCCACGACGTTCGGTGCCAACGACGGACCGCAGACCTTTGTTTATCGCCAGGTTGGCACCCGCATTCCCAACGCTGCGAAGTGGTCGGGCAACGGGTTCATCCGCTACGAGTTTTCCTCCGGTTTGCTCGAAGATTTTGGCGTCGGAGTGTATTACACCTACATCGGCGATCGTCGTCAGGGCTCGTCGGCCGTCGACTGGTCGGAAGGCTGGGATCGCATTGATCTCAACTTTTCTTACCGCACCAAGATCGCGGGCAAGAATACCA
Source organism: uncultured Opitutaceae bacterium (assembly GCA_963974355.1). Lineage (GTDB taxonomy): Bacteria > Verrucomicrobiota > Verrucomicrobiia > Opitutales > Opitutaceae > Actomonas. The sequence goes on along the minus strand of CAXBDS010000118.1, from coordinate 10,284 downwards.
GTTTCGCGCTGGTTGTGAAGAACCTCACGGACAAGTTCTACCGCGTCGAACGCGACACCCTTGCGCAGGGACGCTCGTTTGTCGGCAGCACCTCGATCGAGTTCTGACCCTGGAGGGAGGCGGGGTGCATCCAGCCTTGCCTCCCGCATGTATTCCCCGCGTTTCGCGCCGGTTTGTTCACCGGCGGGAACGCGGGTTTTCTTTTGCGCCACTGCGGTTGTTTCCCCCGTTGGTTGGACCAAACGTGGAAGGGGAGGGCGCCCACTGCGCACTCAAGTCGCGATGAAGACGGCGATGGCGATTTCACTCGGTTCAGATGCGTCCCAAAGAGGGCCTAACGTAGTCGGAATCCAACGATTGGCCAAATGGCCAATAGCGTGTTCCCATCGCTTAACCCATGCTGTCGGGGTTCCTTCAGTTAACCTAATTAACCCCAGTTAGCCCCATGACCTACCCTCTCCCCTGGCTTCTTTTGGCTTGTCTTGTCAGCTTGCTCTTGGCTCCGCCCTCACTCCCGGCGCAGACGGTTGCGCCGTCATCCAATCCGGGCAAAGACGCGCCGAACGAAAGCAACGTTGTCACGTTGTCGCCGTTCGAAGTGACCTCGGACAACGACAACGGCTATCAGGCCGCCAACACGCTGGCGGCGACCCGCACCAACACCCCGATCCGTGACCTGCCGATGCACATCAATGTGCTCAACGAGCAGTTGATGACCGATCGGGCGATTTTCGATCTCGATCAGGCCCTCGACGCGTTGCCGGGCACGGCGCGGGTGTTCGACGAATACGTGCCGAAGGCGAATATCCGCGGTTTCAATTCCTCGGCCGCGATGCGCAACGGGGTGCGGAGTCTGACGACGCCCGACACGAGTTCGATCGAACGTGTGGAGGTGGTGAAGGGCCCCGCTGCACTCATCTACGGACAGACGCAGCCCGGCGGCGTGATCAACTACATCACGAAGAACCCGTCCTCGATCCGCTCGAACAAGCTGAGCTTGAGCGCGGGCAGCAACCAACTGTTTCGGGCCGAGATCGAAAGCACGGGCCCGTTGAACGCCTCGAAGACGTTGAACTATCGGGTGGGGGCGACCTACTACCACACCGACAACGGCGAGCGGCAGCGCACCCTCAACCGCTACGCGATCGCGCCCATGTTGCAGTGGAAACCCACCGACAGCACCAACATCGTTGTGCGCTACAGCCAGACGCATGACTGGATTCGTCCCGCGGAAGGTTTGGCGCAAAAGCCGGGAGGTGCGCTCAATCGCGGTGGTGATGCCTCCCGCTTCACCTACATCCCGGAACTGGGCCTGGATCCGGCGGATAACCCGGTGTGGGTCGCGGACGTATCGCGCGACTTCTACAAGGACAGCCCGGCGTCGTTCCGTGATTACAAGCCGAGGATCCTCGAACTCGAGGCCCATCAGCGGCTGAATGACCACATGGACCTCCGCTTCAATTTCGCCCTTCATGAACGCAAGCGCCAGAGCGTGCGCGAAGGTGGCACGGGTCTCATCAATCCCTGGACTTTCAGTGCGGCCAACATTCCGAAGGTAGGTGGGCTGGGCGATGGCTTGAACGGCTGGAACCTCGATGGCACGCCGGGCGATCCGTTTCCCGAGGCCGCGTATGTTTACGGGCTCTATGGTCGCAACGGCGTTCCCAGCACGGGTATCGATCCGCTCTCGGACACCCGCCTGATCGACGGGGTGCCTTACTCCGACAGCATCGGGGCCGGCACGCTGGCTTACATCCCTGGCGTGTCCGGTTGGCGGCGGGCGCAGTGGAACGGCGAGAATCGCAAAGAGACGCGCGGCAACGGCCAGGTCGATCTGGTTTCACGTTTCAAGCTCGGCGCCCTCGACACCACCCTGCTCACCGGATTCGAGCGCAACGAGGAACGCTCCACCTCCAACGGCAGCCAGCTGCGTTACGACTCCTCGGCGTCCAACGGCAGCACGATCACCCTCCCGGGCACGTCCGTGAAGGTCCACAACTACGTGGAATACTGGTATAACATCTTCAGCGACGAATCCACGGCGGCCCGTGATGCCTTTGCGTCGCGTAACATCCACTCGTCCCTCGACAACTTCACCGGGGGCGGCTCCGGGGCGGACAATCTGTTCAAGAGCAACGCTCTTTACGCCAACTGGGCCGCCTCCTTCCACGAGCGCAAGGGCCGCTTCTCAATCGGCGGGCGCTACGACGACTTCGAAGGCGAAACACGGCGGTTCGACACCGGCACGGATCCTTACATTCTGACCGGTGACGTGACCCAGCAATTTGAGGGATCACGCGATCGCGTCACGCCCCAGCTGGGACTTTCTTATCGCGTTGCGGACCCGGTCACACTCTACGCGCTCTACTCGGAGTCGATCGATCCCCGCATCAAGTTCCAGCCGTTGCGCACGGCCAGCAACGAAACCAATCTGCTCAAGGCCTATGCTGATCTGGGATTGCCGGCCCCGGATCTGGACAGCAAACCGTGGGCCGAGCTGTTGGAGCCCGAGTATGGCACGAGTTACGAGGTCGGTCTCAAAGCAGACCTCTTCGATCGCAAACTGTCGTTCACCGTCGCCTTGTTCACGATCGAGCGTCACAATATTTCGCAAAACGTGTCTTCGGGTGACCCCGACAGCGCGGTGAGATTTCAGGAACTCATCGGCGCCATGCGTGCCCGTGGAGTGGATACAGACTTCTACTTCCGTCCGATGCCCGAGCTCCAGATCGGCGGAGGATTTCTCTACAACGATACGGAGATTCTGGAGGCGCCCGACTCGGTCCTGCGCCTGCCCTACGCCACCACATTCGGCGCCAACGATGGCCCTGCGACGTTTGTTTATTCCCAAATCGGCCGCCCGATTCCCAATGCCGCCAAGTGGTCCGGCAACGGCTTCATCCGTTATGAGTTCTCTGCCGGAAAACTGAAGGGATTCGGCCTCGGAGCGTATTACACCTACATCGGCGATCGCGTTGAAGGCGGCACCAGCTGGTCGGAGGGGTGGGACCGGATCGATCTCAACTTTTCCTATCGGACGAAGATTGGCGGTCATGCGACCAGCTTTGCTTTGGTGGTCAAGAACCTCGCGGACAAGTTTTACCGGGTTGATCGCGACACCCTGGCGCAGGGGCGCTCGTTTGTCGGCACCACCTCGATTGAATTCTGATTTTATGGGGTGGCGAAGTGTATCGAGCCTTTGCCGCCCCATTTCTCGCCGTGTCCCGCGTCGGTTCGCTCGCCGGCCGGGACGCGGCTTTCCTTTTGTCCAACCGTGGTCAGATTCGTCCGCGTCGAGTCTGATTCGGTCGGCTTTCTCCCTCCTTTCCCTCAACCCCAGACCTAGATCCCGCTCCCTATGGAAATCCTACGACGGTTCCGCCTTGCTGTATTTGTTTTAGCCATACTCATCGCCAGTCCCGCCTTTGCCGTGGATGCGAGCACTTTCGGGTTTTCGCCCGATGCGTCGGGAACGGTCAACTTGGCGGCGCTCCAGCAAGCCCTCGACCAAGGCGGCACGGTGACGATCAGCCAGCCCGGCATCTACCCGGTCGCCGGCACGGCCTATATCGGCAGTCAGACGACACTGCACTGCGTCAACGGGGTGTTTTTGAAGAAGGTCGACGAGCAGGGGCCCTTCATGCACGTGCTGCTCAACAAGGGCGCGCTGACCAAGACCTGGGATGAACACATCGCCGTGGAAGGGCTGCAAATCATCGTCAACGGCGTCGATAACCGCAATTGGATGGTCTATGGTTTGCGCGGCCAACTGGCGTTCTTCTACGCCCGTGATGTGCGGGTCGAGGGTTTTCGTTGTCTGGACCTGGGGAGCCAACAGTTCGGCATTCACGTCTGCACCTTCGAGGACCTGTTGATCGAGGATACGATCATCAAGGGCCACAAGGACGGCATTCATCTCGGGCGGGGCAAACGGTTCGTGATCCGTGATGCCACCTTCGATACCGGAGACGACGCGATGGCGCTCAACGCGCACGACTACGCGACCAGCAACCCCGAGCTGGGCTGGATCGAGGACGGTTTGGTGGAGAACTGCCGTGACTTGGTTGGGAGTTCCGGAAAGAGCGGATTCTTCTGTCGCATCCTCGCCGGCGCGTGGACGGACTGGAAAGCGGGCATGGAGGTTCAGCAGTCGGACACGGTGGTTTCCGGAGGTCGGCTGTATCGCGTGCAGGCTGAACCCGACGGTAAGATCTACAAATCGGTGACGCGGCCCACGCACCTCAGCGGCGCGGCGGTCGTCGACGGCATCACTTGGGGGGTGGTGCAGGATGATGTCACGTATACCGCCGGGGTCCGTCGGGTGACCTTTCGCGACATTCAACTTGAGAAGCCGCGCGTCGGATTCTCGGTGCACTTCGACATCGGAAAATACAGCCGATCCTATTACCCGGGTGCGCCGGTTCCGCTGCAGGAGCAGCTGGTATTCGAAAATTGCCGGGTAACCTTTCCGGAAGAACGGCTCTTCCTGCGGGTCAACACGCCGATCGACACCATCTCGATCCTCAACTGCAGCCTGAACAACAACCCGATCGGCATCACCGCCCGCAAAGGTTTGGATGACTACGGCAGCACTTCCATCAACCTGGTCGGTTGCATTTTCAACTACGACGGTGAGATGACGCTGCTCGACAACCAAGTTCCCGGAAAGATCGTTTCCTTGAAGACCAGCGGCAGCATGGTCTCGAAACCGAGCTTCAAGGCGTTGGTCAACGCCGGAGGCGGGAAGCTGAAGATCGAATCCGATCTGCCCGGCCTGACTCCCTGATCTTCTGTCGATGCAACGTTTCATCAAAGTCATCGGCTGTATCGGGTTTTTAACTTCAGCTTGGTTCGTGGCCGACGCCATGGCGTCGGAGTCGGCCGCGTTCTTCGCTGACTGAGTTTCCTACGATGAAGAAACGAGCTGTCCTCCTTTACACCTTGTCGACGATAGCCGGTTGGGCCGCCCAACACGGCGGCACAGACCCGGCTCCGTTCGTTGATCTCAACAAACCCGAGCGCGTGCAATGGCTGGGCGACGCGGGCTTCGGGATGTTTGTTCACTTCAGCTTCGACAGTCAGCTCGGGGTGGTCATCAGCCATTCGCTCGTCGGAGCTTCGGACGATTACACGAACCGTTTCTTCCACGACCTGCCGCAGACCTTTGATCCCAAGCGATTCGATGCCCGGGAGTTGGTCACGCTGGCCAAGCTGGCGGGCATGAAATACATCGTGCTCACGGCGAAACACCATTCGGGGTTCTGTCTGTGGGACACGAAGACCACGGACTTCAACATCATGCGCACGCCGTATGGGAAAGACCTCGTTGCGCAATTCGTCGCCGCCGCGCGTGAGGCGGGCCTGGGCGTCGGCCTCTACTATTCGCCGGAGGATTTCTGGTTCTTGCATCAAGAGGGACAGCTGATCCGCCGTGATTTCCCGGAGCCGATTCCGGCCGAAGTGCAGGATCGCTACGTGGACTTCGTGGCGCGGCAGTGCGCGGAACTGATGACCAACTACGGTCCCATCGACGTCGTGTTTTTCGACGGCGGCGACGGGCGCCTGCAAGAGAAGGCCAAGGAGGTTGTCTGGAAGCTGCAACCGAACGCCCTCGTGACGCGCGGCGCGATGAGAACGCCCGAGCAGATGGTGCCGGGGCAGGCCTCGGATGTCGTGTTCGAGGCCAACATCACCATGGGCACGCAGTGGCAATACAAGCCCACGAATGAGGACTACAAATCCGGCACCCGCCTGATCGACATCCTGATCGAGACGCGCGCCAAGGGCGGAGCGCTGCTGATGAATGTCGGTCCGAAACCCGACGGTGTGCTGCCCGAAGAACAGGAAGCGCGGCTGCGCGAGATCGCGGCGTGGCACTTCGTGAATCAGGAGGCCGTCCACGGCGTGCGTCCTTGGATACTGACCAATGAGGACAACATCTGGTTCACGCGGGGGAAAGACGACTCGACCGTATTTGCCTACCTGACGGGGATCGGCGACTGGGCGCGAGGGGCGCGAAAGGAGTTTTTGTTGAAGTCGGTGAAAAGCACGCCGAGCACGCGGGTCAGCGTATTGGGTCAGTCGGATCGCGTAGTGGAATACGACGCTGCGGCCGACGCGACGACGCGGTTCGAGCAACGGGAAGACGGTCTGCTGGTTTCATGCGTGCGCGCCCAGCGGATCTACAACAATCACAAGTGGCCCAATCCGATCGTGCTCAAGTTGGAGAACGTGGTGCCGGCGCTTGATCCCCCGTTGGTGCAAACGGTCGAAATCCGTCGCGACGGGGCCAAACTGAAATTGGTTGGCGAGGTCACCAAGTCGGGTGATGTGAAACCGCTGACGGTGGGCTTTTATTTCCGAAAATACGGAGGCTTCGTGGAGCAACTCTACAGCACGGAATGGATGTCCACGGCGTTCGTCGAGCCGACCGCCGAAGGGCGCTTCGAGATCGCGATCGATGCACCGGCAGATGGCGAAGTGTATCAATTCAAGGCCGCGGCCCGAAACGCGCGCATCGAAGTCCACGGCGACATCGTGCAGACGGAGATCGAACAAGAGCATTAATGAAAGCGACCGTTGGATTTCTCCTATGGCTCAGTTCGTTGGCCGGCTCAGCGCGGGCGGCGGAAACGTTATACATCTGAAATGCGAACAGAAACTCCCGTGAAGATTTTCAGAATTTGCCATTGGCGCACCGTGATCGGGCTCGTGTTGGCGATGGGAGGCGGGAGCGTGGCCCGATCGGCTGACGCCTCTGCATCCTCGCGATTGTGGTATCGTGAACCGGCGAAGGTGTGGACCGAGGCACTGCCGGTCGGCAACGGCCGGCTGGGTGCGATGGTTTTTGGCGGCGTGGCGGAAGAGCGCCTGCAGTTAAACGAGGACTCGCTGTGGAACGGAGGCCCCCATGACTACAGTCACCCGGGGGCGGCCGAGGTGCTGCCGGAGTTAAGAGCCCTGTTGTTTGCCGGTAAGCAGGATGAGGCGGAGGCCTTGGCGATGAAGCGCTTCATGAGCATCCCGCTGCGCCAGCCTGACTACCAACCGCTCGGCGATCTCTATTTGACTTTTCCGGGGCACGACGAAGTCGAGGACTACAGCCGGTCGCTGGACCTTGCCACGGGCGTGGCGGCGGTAACGTATCGTCTCGATGGCGTGCGCTACCAGCGGCGAACGTTTGCGAGTCACCCGGATCAGGTTTTGGTGGAGCGCGTTGAGGCCGACCGGGCGGGCAAGGTAACCTGCCTGCTGCGGCTGACCAGCTCGCAGACGTGGTCGGTCGACGCCTCGGGAGACATGGTCTCGCTGGCGGGAAAAGTGACCGACGGACCGCTTACGTTCTCCGCCAAGGTGCGTTTGCAGGTGGAGGGAGGCCGGGTCGTGGCGGACGGCAACGGGGTGCGGATAGAGTCGGCCGATGCCGTCACCCTGCTGGTGGCAATGGCGACGAGTTATGTGAGCCACGACGATATCTCGGCGGATCCCGACGCCCGAACGACGGCGACGCTGCAGGCGACACGCGGCAAATCCTTCGCGGCGCTACTTGCTGCGCATGAAGCGGATTACACGTCGCTCTATGATCGCGTTGCGCTGGATTTGGGTCAGACCCCCGAGGGTGAGCGGCCGACCAACGAGAGGATTGATGCCGTGGACAAAAGTGCGGATCCCGCCCTCACCGCCCTGCTGTTCAACTACGGTCGCTATCTGCTCATCGCGAGCAGCCGGGCCGGGGGCCAGGCGGCGAATTTGCAAGGCTTGTGGAACGACTTGGTGAAACCGCCGTGGGGCAGCAAATACACCGCCAACATCAACTTGGAGATGAACTATTGGCCGGCGGAGGTGGCCAACCTCGCGGAATGCGCGGAGCCGTTGTTCACGCTGATCGACCGGGTGGCTCAGACGGGGCAGCGGGTCGCGACGGTGCACTACGGTGCGCCGGGCTGGATGTTGCATCACAACACCGACATCTGGGGCGGCGCCGCGCCGATCAACAACTCCGATCACGGCATCTGGCCGGGGGGAGGCGCCTGGCTGTGCCAGCATTTGTGGGAGCACTATCGCTATTCCCTCGACCGCGATTTCCTTGCACAGCGGGCCTATCCGCACATGAAGGAAGCAGCGCGGTTTTATCTGAACTACCTCGTGGAGGATCCGAAAAGTGGATACTTGATCAGCGGGCCTTCCAATTCGCCGGAGCACGGCGGGTTGGTCATGGGGCCGACGATGGACCACGAGTTGATCGGCGAACTCTTCACGTGGACGGCCGAAGCGGCGAGAATCCTGGGCGTCGATGCGGATTTTGCGGCGCGGCTCGATGCCACTCGCGACCGGTTGGCGCCGATGCAAATCGGCCGCTGGGGGCAGTTGCAGGAATGGCTCGAAGATCGAGACGATCCGGCCGACACCCACCGGCATGTCTCCCATCTGTGGGGCGTGTTTCCGGGAGAGTGCATCAACGAGACGAATCCGGACCTGATGCGGGCGGCAAAGCGGTCGTTGGAGGCTCGCGGCGACGAAAGCACTGGCTGGTCGGTGGGGTGGAAAACCTGCCTTTGGGCCCGGTTCCTCGATGGCAATCGCGCCCACCGCGTCCTGATGAATATTCTGCAACCGATGCACGATCCGAAGGATGAACGGAAGATCGGGCAACACGGCGGCGTGTATCCAAATCTCTTTGACGCTCATCCCCCTTTTCAGATCGACGGCAATTTCGGCGCCACGGCGGGGATTTGCGAGATGTTGGTCCAGAGTCATCTCGGCGAGATCCATCTTTTGCCGGCGCTGCCCGATGCCTGGCCCGAGGGGAGTATCCGCGGCCTGCGGGCGCGCGGTGGCGTTGAAGTCGGGCTGACTTGGAAGGGTGGGGTGTTGCAGGGGGCGGTTTTGCGGGGCCGTCCCGGGACGGCCCTGATCGTGCGCTACGGGCGGGAGCGTCGCGCTTTGGCAATTCCCGCGTCGGGCTCGCTCGAGCTTGCCGCCGATGCGTTCGCCGCGAAACGCGACAAGTCCTAGAGTAGTTTGGAAAATGGCGCTGCCGCGAACCACCCACGGCGAATGCGGCGACGACGCAAGGTCGCGCCCTACATTGGCCCTCTCCGGCGGCTATAGTTTTGTTGAAAATGCGCTGGTCAATTTCCGCCGGTGGCTCCGGCCAGCGCTCGGCCTGACCGGATCGACGGAGCGAACGGGTCAGGGTTTCAACAGGCCCCGTTCGAAGCCGCGGGCAACCGCCTCGGCGCGATCCGCCGCGTCGAGTTTCATCAACAGCGCCGCGACGTGGGCCTTGGCGGTGCGCGTGGTGATATGGAGGAGATTCGCGATGTCGGGGTTGCTCATGCCTTTGCGGAGCAGCCCCAGCACCTCCATTTCCCGTTGGGTGAGTGGGTAGCCGGAGGCGTGTTCGGCGAGCCGGCGTTCCACGCGCGGGCTGATCACCTTTTCGCCGTTGCTGACCGCGAGGATGGCGGCGACGAGTTCGGCCGGTTTCGCGGTTTTTGTGATGTAGCCGTTGGCGCCGGCATGCAGCGAGTGGATGATATCTTCCTCCGCCTCGGAGGAACTCAACATCAGCACGCGGGCATCGGGAAACTCCTCGCGCAGATGGCGCAGCGTATCGATGCCGTCCATGGTGGGTAGCGTCACGTCGAGCAACAATACATCCGGCCGGAGATCCCGGAATTGTGTCAGCGCGCTCTCTCCGTCGTCGGCTTCTCCGATCACACGAAAGGCAGCGTTTGCGTTTAGCATATTGGCGAGACCCGAGCGCATAACGGCGTGGTCGTCGACCAGGAGGAGGCGGATGGGGGAGTTCATCGTGGTTAAAGCAGGTCGCTGTCAAAGGCGCGCAGGGGGACCTCGACCCGGATTCGAGTGCCGCGGCCGAGTTCGCTCTCGATTTGCAAAACTCCCCCGAGTCGTTCGACGCGTTCCCGCATGCCAAGGAGTCCGAAGTGATCCGACATGGGAGTCGTTTCCGGCCGGGGGGAGAAACCGGTGCCGTCGTCTTCGACCATCAGGACAATCTTGTCGGGATGATCGGAAGCGCGAAGCGTGACCGTGATGGTTTGGGGCTGCGCGTGCTTGAGCGCGTTGTTCACGGCTTCTTGCGCGATCAGCAGAAGATTGCCCGCCACAAACTCGGTGACCGCGGGTATCTCGTCCTGATCGATGACCTGGGTGGTGACCGCGTGGCCTTCCTGCATGCGTTCCACGATGGCGCGCAACGCCTCTCCCACTTTCTGGCCTTTCAGGGGCAAGAAACGGAGCGCCCAGACGGTGCCG
>CAXBDS010000117.1:0-15903 GCA_963974355.1 uncultured Opitutaceae bacterium | reverse complement strand
AAAGCCGAACGCCTCGGCGACGGCCCGACGGGGTTCGATACGGACGCGGTGTGGGTGCGTAGTGTGGGGGACATTGTATTCGAATTACCGGGACGCGGACGGGGTGAGCCGTTGGCGTTGATTCGATGGCCGGATCGGGGCGGGCGTTCGTCGCTCTCGCCGTTGGTGTTGAACCGGGAGGGCTATGAACGGCTGATCTCGTTGTTCACGCTCGCCGACGGAGAGTTGCGGCGGATGACGCGCTGAATTACGGCGCCACCAGGTAGATCTCGAGTAACGCCTCGCCGGGGGGCACTCCGGGCGGGAGCGTGACTTGGGCGGTGTAGACGCCCGGCTGCAGATCCCGCACGAGGGCGGCGTCGGCCGAACCGGCGGGCAGCGGGAAGGCCCCGGCGGCGGCAAAGGCCGGGGCGTTGTGCGGCGACGATGACCAGTTGTCGTTGGTGGCGAGGGCAAATCCGGAGGAGCCGAAGAGAGCGAGCGCGGGATCGGTCAGCGGGGCTTTGATTCCAAATGCGGTCAGAGCCGGGCCCAACGCACGGATCAACACCCGGGCGGGCCCCTCACCTCGAATCACGAAGCCGACGATCATGGTTTCGTCGCCGTATCCGGCGCGGGCTCGGAGGGAAGCATTGCGCATCGGTGAGGCCAACGATCCGGCCGTTCCGGCATAAAATTCGAGCAAGTCGACGCCGCTTTCGCCGTTCAGGCTGCGCACGATCGTGGTGTGGATGCTGGAGGGGTCGAGCGAGGTTGTGATGGCGGAACCGTAGATCGCGCCCGGAGAGACGTTGAAGGGCCCGACGGTGATCGGAAACGCGCCGACCGAGGCGCTGAGTTCGCGGAATGCGGGATTGTTGGCGCTACCGATGTCGTGAGCCTGGAGAACGCCGTTTTGGTAGAGTGACAATTCCGGTTCAGCGAGCGGAGGGAAGGGGGACGTATTGAAATCACTGATACCCCGACCGACGGCACGAATCAGTATCACATGCGGCGCGGTTCCCGTGAAGCTGACGCCGCCGAATTGTGGTTGATTCACCGTGACGAGGCTGCGGGCGGAGACATTGGTGAAGCGCGTGGTGTTGGGCCGAACAGTTAACGTCGCGGTGCGACTGGTCACCGCCTGTCCATTGATCGTTACCTGCGCGCGGTAATTTCCGTCGTCGCTCGGGCTAACCCGGCGGAAAATCAAACGGCTGCGGTTGGCTCCCGGGATCTCTTGGCCGTTCTTCAGCCACTGGACCGCGGTGGCATCGGAGCCAAGGTCCACCGCTAAGCTGGTGGTCTCACCGGCGATGGCGCTGACATCGGCCGGAAAGATTCCGGAGAGCGACGCCACCGGCGGCAAATACCGAACCAAAGGGGACTGCGCCTGGGCTGGCACGGAAGCGCCGATGACTACTACGGCGCTGGTTTGCGCCGTCCACAGACGCCCCGTGCGATCGAGTAAGCCGGTGGAAACCGCGGTGTTGGCGGCGCGAGCGAAGGTCGGATCAGGCCAACCGAAGGCGTCCAGCACCTGCCCGAAGCTCAAAGACTGTCCATTCGAAAGTATTGTGGAAAAGCCGGCCTCGGGCTCCGGCATAAACTCCGGGTCGGCAGATCCATCGGCGCGGAGACGCGTCCAGCTCACCCAGGGCTTAATCCCGCCAAAATTGATGGCCGCGACCAGGGCGGTGCCCCCGGGGGCGAGCGTCACTTCGAGGAATTGAGCGTCGGGCAGGGTCGGCCGGTAGGCGGAATCGAGATAGCCTGTGGTCGTGAGGCGGGCCAAGCGTGGTTCGACGACATCGCCGGTTGAAATTCCACCGCCAGCGACCAGCAGGCGGCCGTCATCCAAAAGTTGGGCTGACTGGACGGCGGTGGTGGGAAATCGCGACGACGCGATTTCGACTGAAGCAGCGATTCCGATGAATGAAAAAGTTGTCGGCAGCACTTGGTTTTCGCGACCGAGGGCGTCGAGCCAGACGAGGTGCGTCGCGGCGTTCGGCGCGGTCGCGCCGCCGAGGGTCGCGATGAGAAGACGGCCATCAGGGCCTTCGAGGAGCCAGCGGGTCGTCAATGCATCATGACGCGACGCCACCGGGATCGTTTCGGCGACTCCAGTGTCGGCTTGCAGGCGCACGAGGCGTTCGCGGGTGGTGAGGCTCAGGGTTTCATTGCCGGGCCCGACTTCGGTAATCCGGGCGATCGCGGCGCCGGAACGCAGTGCGAGCTCCAGCGTGCCGGAGGGCGGGTTAAACGTGCGGTCGAGCTCCCCATCGGCCAGAAACCGGGCCCAACCGGCACGAGGGACATCGTCGACGTGGGTGAACCTTCCCGTGGCAAGGATGCGACCGTAGGCGTCCTCGAAGAGGGCGCTGACGCTGCCTGGCAGGGTCGATACAAATTCGAGACGGAGCGGTGTGATGGCTTGGCCGGAGAAGAGGGCGAGGCTCGGTTGGAGATTGGCGGGCAACAGACTATCCGGCGGCGCCGGATAGGGCAGGGCCGAACGAAGGTAAACCAAGGCCGTGCCATGCGCCGAAACGGCCAAGACAGAGTTGCGATGCGGGGCGGGGAGAATCTTGCGGGAATCGAACCGCACACTCCCGTCGGCGTTCAGGATGAGCAGCACAACCCCTTGCCCAATGATCTGCGGGTTGGAGGTGGAGGGAGGCGTTTGGGTCGTGGCGGTCGCGGTGACGGCGAGACCGCCGTCCGTCAGGGAGGCGATGCTGGCGATTTGGACCATGCCGATGCGGGCAAGGTTATCCGACGACGCTAACGAACCGTTGGCGTTGTAACGGTGAATCAAGGCTTCACCCGCCGTGATTAATCCACCGTCAAACGAGGCCGCCATCATCCACCGCGGGAGCCCGTTGGTCGGCCAAGTGAAACTTGCGTCGATGGAACCATCGGCGGCGAGTTTGATGATCGTGTCGCTCGGGTTGGTGCGTCGGGCGAAAAGTCCACCGGAGGGGGCGAGCGACAGTTGGGCGTAGTCGGTGGTGGACGGCGGCGTGAAAGTCAGGTCCAGCGTGCCGTCGAGGTTGAGACGAGCGAGGTGGTCGCGGGCGACGTCCCCGATGGCCGTGAAGTTTCCTTGCACGATCAGGCGGCCGTCGGGTTGGCCGAGCAGGGTTTGGAATTCCGGATTTCGGCTCGTGATCTGGGTGACCTCGATCGTGGTTGCGACGTTACCGGTCGCGCCCAGTCGCAACAGGCGGTAGGGCGGAAACGTCGTGCCGGCGGGATATCCTTGAGTGCGGTTGACTACCCCAACGTTCGTGACCGGTTCGAGCAGCACCCACGTGGATTCTGGGCCGGCGATGACAATCTTCGCGATGGAGAAATCGTCGGGTAGCGCGGCAACAAAGCCGGCGTCCACGTTGCCATCTGCCGTGAGGCGGAGCAGACGGGGCGTCGGACTGCCGTTGAGCGAGGTGCTCGCGACTTCGGCGGGGGTGTCGTAAGCGAGCGCCACGAAAAAGCCACCGTCTGGGGCCGCGACCACACGGGGGGCGCTGGAGGTCGTGCGGTTTTCAATCTGCGGCGCAAAGGTCGGATCGATCGTCCATGTTTGGCCGGTCAGCGGGAGCAGGACCACGAGGCACAGCGCAGTCGCGAGGTCAGGGAGACGAAAGCTGAGAAGGCGCGAGAAAATCATTCGATCATTCAAGTTGGCGGCCAGCCGACAGGAACGCTGGCGGTTCGCGGAGGCGCGGCGAGGCGAACCGGTGCGATTTTGCGGCGGCCGGTTTGATGGTGGTGGCACGGCCTCGGGCGGGCTAAAAACCGGTTGCGCCACGGATGAGGGCCGGCCACCGTTGCCGGTTCCATGAGTGACATTCCGACCGATATTTCGCACGACCAGCACGCGGTGCGCCGGCAAAAGCTGGCGGATCTGCGCGAGGCGGGCCTCGACCCGTTTCGGGCCAACGTGAGCCCGACGCATTTTTCGGAGGACGCCAAAGCCCTCTACGTCGAGGAACAGGACGACACGGTTAACGTATCCGTGGCGGGCCGACTGGTGACCTTTCGGGTGCAGGGTGGCAGCTCGTTCGTGAAGATTCAGGACCAGCAAGGGCAGATGCAGCTCTACTTCCGCCGCGATGTGATCGGCGAGGAAAGCTATATGCGTTTTAAGAAGTTGCTCGATCTGGGCGACTACATCGGCGTCACCGGGACGCTCTTCAAGACGAAGACCGGGGAGATCACCGTGCGCGTCCAAGACTATACGCTGGTCTCGAAGGCATTGCGGCCATTGCCGGAAAAGTGGCATGGGCTGAGCGACGCGGAACAGGTTTACCGCCAGCGTTACCTCGATCTGATCGTGAATCAGGATTCGCGCAAACGGCTGATGCTGCGTTCACGCATCGTGTCGCACATCCGCCGTTTCCTGGAGGATCGTCAGTTTCTCGAAGTCGAGACGCCGGTGTTGCAAAACGTCGCGGGTGGTGCGGCGGCGCGGCCGTTTGAGACGCATCACAATGCGCTCGATGTCGATTTCGTGTTGCGCATCTCGCTCGAGCTTTACCTGAAGCGCATGTTGGTCGGCGGGTATGATCGCGTTTTCGAAATCGGCCGCAACTTCCGCAACGAGGGGATTTCGCGCCGGCACAATCCGGAATTCACGATGCTCGAAGTGTATCAGGCCTATAGCGACTACCGGGGCATGATGACCTTGATTCAGGATCTGCTGCGCTCGTTGTGCCGCGACGTGCTCGGCACGTCGACGATCACTCATTCGGCGAGTGGCGAGGAGATCGATTTTGCCGGCGAGTGGCGTGAGGTGCCTTACAAGGATCTCATTCGCGAGAAGACCGGCGCGGCTGACTGGTTTGAGCTGTCGAAGGCCGACAAAGTCGCGAAGGCCGAAACCTTGGGCTGCAAGGTCGACCCGTCGTGGGAGGAGTTCGAAGTGACGAACGAGATCTTCTCGAAGCTGATCGAACCGTTCTTGATTCAGCCGACGTTTGTGACCCACCTGCCGAAGGAGTTGTGTCCGCTGGCCAAGCTTAACGCCGAGGACCCGGGGGTGCTCGACGTATTTGAATTGATCATCGGCGGCATGGAAGTGGCGCCCGCCTACAGTGAGCAGAACGATCCGGACGTCCAGCGAGCGATGTTCGAGGCGCAGGCCGGCGAGGAGAAGCAAAACATCGATCAGGACTTCCTCCTCGCGCTCGAACACGGCATGCCTCCCGCGGGCGGCATGGGGGTGGGCATCGACCGCTTGTGCATCCTGCTCACGGGCGCCGAAAGCATCCGCGACGTGATCCTGTTCCCGCAGCTGCGCAACAGCCCTTCGGGGCAGGCGTAGGGTTATGATTTTTTGACCACGAATGGACCCGAATCGACACGAATTTTCGGAGCTATCGGTTCGATGGTTCGATCGGTTCGCGTTCCTGTATCCGTGTGAATGCGTGGCCATGTCAGCCCACTCACCTCGTTCGTAGACGTGGTTAACCAAATGCCTTGGTATCTCTTTCTCGCCCTGAAGCAGCTGTTCCCTTCGGGCCGGCGGGTGCCGTTTTTCACGGTGATCTCCGTGCTGGGCGTGGCGCTGGGCGTGACCCTGCTCATGGTGTCGACCGGCGTGATGGGCGGCTTTGGCCGCGAGATTCGTCGGATGATCGTGGATACGCAGGGTGACGTGCAGATCCGCGCACCGCGGTTTATCCCGCACGCGGAGAAACTCGCCGATGCGCTCGAAAAGCTGCCGGATGTGGTTGGCGCGACGCCGTTCGCGGAGGGCGTGGTGATGGTTGAGCATGATCGCAAACCGGCGTATCCGGCGATTCAGGGCATCGACATCGACCGGGTAAATCGGGTGATCCCGCTCGATAAATACATCCGCATCGGCTCGCTCGAACACCTGGACGACGACAGCGTGATTCTGAGTTCCGAACTGGCGTTCGCCATTGGCGCCCGGATGGGCAGCACGGTGCAGGTTTACTCGCCGCTGCTGCTGGAGAAATTGAAAGGTGATGAAGTGATGCTGCCGCGCGAACTGGAGGTCGTGGGCATCATGCAAATCGGTCACCAGGAATTGGATTCAAACTTGGTCGTCGTGACGTTACGACGGATGCAGGAGCTCTACGGCTTGGGCGACGAAGTGCATGGGTTGAACGTGAAGCTGGTCGAGGGCGTCGACATCGACGAAGCCACCCGCCACATCAATGCGGCCCTGCCGCAACTGGCGCCGGAGACGAACGCCGTCGCCCGCTCATGGATGGACGCGAACCAGGAATTTCTCTTCGTGCTGCAACTCGAGAAGAACCTGATCTTTTTCCTCCTGGTTTTCATCGTGATCGTGGCGGCATTTTCGGTGATGAGCTCATTGCTGATCGCGGTCGTCCGCAAGACCCGCGAGATCGGATTGATCGGCGCGTTGGGCGGGAAGCCCCGACACGTGGCGGCGTGTTTTTGCGCGCAGGGATTTCTCATCGGGGTGACGGGCACGATGGTGGGCCTGTTGCTCGGCTGGACCGCGTTGCACTTCCGCAACGACATGATTCGCGTGTTCACGCAGTTGACGGGCAGCGAGGAGGCCTTGGTGCGATTCTACCAGTTCAGTGAGCTGCCGGCTCATCTGTCGTCGGGAGATTTTACGCTGATCATCGTTAGCACGATCGTCATTTCTACCTTGGCCGGGCTCGTGCCGGCGTGGCGCGCGGCGCGCTTGAAACCCGTGGAGGCTTTACGCAGTGAATGATTCTCAATTCCACGTGGTGTCCGGAGGCAACCCGGTGATCGAGGCGCGGCAGGTCACCAAGACCTACCCGAGTGGTGACCGCACGCTGGGCGTGTTGAGCGGGATTGATCTGGCGGTGGCCCGCGGGGAGAGTGTGTCGATTCGCGGCGAGTCGGGCTCGGGCAAGTCCACGCTGTTGAACGTGTTGGCGGGCCTCGATGCGCCGGATGCCGGCGAGATCCGGTGGGCGGGCCAAGCGAGCTTGGCGACGGCAGAGCGCGGCCGGTTCATCGGTTTGGTGTTCCAGTCGTTTTACCTCATGCCGGAGCTGACGGCGCGTGACAATGTGCTCATGGCGGCGCGTATCGTCGGTCGCATCGGGGCCGACGAGCGGGCGCGGGCGGACGCGTTGCTCGCGCAGGTCGGGCTCGACGAACGCGGTCACCATTTACCGGCTACGCTGTCGGGGGGGGAACGCCAGCGGGTGGCGTTGGCGCGGGCCTTGATGAATCGCCCGCCGCTGTTGCTGGCGGACGAGCCAACCGGAAATTTGGACGAGCGCACGGGGGACGCGGTGATCGATTTGCTGCTGAATTTATGCAGCACCAGTGACACCTCGTTGGTCTTGGTGACGCACAATGCCGCCCACGCGGCCCGGACGACGCGGAGCCTGCGTTTACGGGGCGGCTGCTTGGAGTGAAAGGCGGCGGGTTGGCGCGGTGACGGCTGGTCCGGCGTTGCCACCCGCTGAGAAAGCGCACTCCCTCATTTTTATGGCAAATAACCCCGGGGCAAAGGTGCGGTGTGGCGTGGCGGGCGTAGGTTCGCTGGGCCAACATCACGCGCGGATTTACGCGGCGCTACCGCAGGTGGAGTTCGTTGGTTTTTTCGAGACCAGCGATGCACGCGCGGCGGAGATCCAGGCGAAGTATGGCGGTGAGCGTTTCGCCACCTTGGACGCGCTCGGGGAGGCGTGTGATGCCGTTTCGGTCGTGGTGCCCACGGATCGACACGCCGCGGTGGCGTTACCCCTGTTGGCCCAGGGCTGTCACTTGCTGATCGAGAAACCGATTTGCGCTTCGCTCGCGGAAGCCGAGGAGGTCTTGGCCGCCGCGAAGACGCATGATCGCATCGTGCAGGTCGGACACATCGAGCACTTCAATCCGGTGATGGGGTTTTTGGAAAAGGAAGTGGCGGAGCCCAAGTTTATCACGGCGGAGCGTCTGGCCCCCTTCACGCCGCGCGGCACCGAGGTGGGCGTGGTGCTCGACCTGATGATCCATGATATCGGCATCGTGTTGCAGCTGGTGAAGTCGCCGGTGAAATCCATCGCGAGTGTCGGTGTGAACCTCGTCTCGAAGACCGAGGATATCGCGAATGCGCGCATCGAGTTTGAGAACGGCTGCGTCGCGAATCTCAGCACGAGTCGGATGAGCCTGAAGAAGGTGCGTGAGATTCGGGTGTTTCAGCCGACGGGTTACTTCTCGTTCGATTTCATGCGGCAGAGCGGTCACCTCGTGCGCAAGTCGGGCATGCTTGGTTATGCGCAGCAGTTAATGACCGGCCAGATCGAGGCGGGTGACCTGACCAAGCTCCCGCTCGAAGAGGTGCCGATTGAGAAGGGGGAACCGCTCATGATCGAACTGGCGCACTTCGTCGACAGTGTGTCGCACGCGCAGCAGCCCAAAGTGGGCGGCGCGCTCGGACGTCAGGCGCTGGAAGTCGCCATCACGATCACCGAGCAGATTCGGACGGCGCGGGATTGAACGGAGCGTTGGTCAGGCACGGGCTTTAACGACGAATGGACACGAACAGACACGAATCGCGGGGGATCGATGTTGCGGTTTGCAATCCGCCATGTGGAGTCGTGGTTGAAGAATGAATACGCAGCTTTTGCCGTTTCGGTTGGAGGCGCCGGCTGACGGTCGGCCTGACCTGCTCGTGATCGCGGGGGAGCACTCGGGTGACCAGCACGCGGCGGCGATGGTTCGGGAGCTGCGCGCGAAGCAGTCGGGCATCGTCGTGACGGCCCTGGGCGGACCGGAGCTGGCGGAGTCGGGGGCGCAGCTCTTGCATGACATGACGGCGTCGTCGGTCGTCGGTTTGGTGGAGGTGCTGAAGAACTATTCGTTTTTCAAGGCGCTCTTCGATGAGATCCTGCGGTGGATTGCCGAGTATCGGCCGCGCGCAATTTGCTTCGTGGATTATCCCGGGCTGAATCTGCGGCTGGCGGCCGCATTGCATGAGCGCGGTCTGTCGCTGAAGGGCGGGGGTGAGATCCCTTTGCTGTTCTATATCTCGCCGCAGATCTGGGCGTGGAAGGCGAAGCGGCGTTTCAAAATGGCGGCGCATCTCGATGCGTTGGCGGTGATCTTTCCATTCGAGGTTGACTGCTATGCGGACACGGATCTGTCGGCGGAATTTGTCGGCCATCCGTTTGTCAGTGGCGCACACGAGGCTCCGGTGTCATACGCGGAGGACGGGCCGATCCTGTTGTTGCCCGGGAGCCGGAAGCAGGCGGTCGGGCGGATTTACCCGGTTTTGTTGCGTGGCTTCGCGGCCGCGCGTCCGGCGCGTCCGGCCGTTGTGCTGTATCCGAGTGAAATGATCCGGGGGGTGTTGGAGGAAATCGGGGTGCCGGCGGGAGTGACCTTGCAACGCACGGGTGAATCGTTGGCGGCTTCAGCGGTGCTCACGAGCAGCGGCACGATGTCGATGCATTGTGCCCTGGCGGGGATTCCGGGGGCGGTCGTGTATCGGGCGAACGTGCTGACGTATTTGCTTGGACGTTGGCTGGTGAAGGTTCCGTATTTGGGCATCGCCAACCTGTTGCTAAAAGAGTCGATGTATCCGGAATATATCCAAGGGGCGGCTACGCCGACGGCGCTTGCGGCCGAGGTGCAGGCGTGCCTCGCGGATCCGAAGCGAGTGGCGACGACGGCGGCGCAGGCGGATCGTTTGCGCGCGATGTTGCAGGTCCCGGCGCGGGGCACGGCGGCGGACTGGGTTTTACGGCATCTCCCTCAGTCCGGAGGTATGGCTTCCCCATGATGCCGCCCATTTTCAGTGCGGGATCGGCGAAGCCAGAGCCTGCGATAACGGATCCCGCGAAGCGACGTTATGATTGGCAGGTGGCGTTGGCGGTGACGGTCGGCTTGCTCGGGTTGACGATCGGCTGGTGGGCGACGATGCGGCACGATCAGCGCGTGGCGGAGGAGATGCGTTTCGAACGTCTGATGGAGCGAGTTTTAGCGGGACTTCAGGCGGGGTTTCGCGCGACGGAGCAAGCGCTCACGGGAATGCGCGGACTGGTGTATGCGACCGATTTTGCGCCGAACGCCCGGGCGTGGGACTATGATGCGACGCAACTTTCGGCCTATACGGACGGCAGCATGGAAGGGCTTGGGTATGTGCGTCCGGTGCGGGTCGAAGACTTGGCGGAGTTCGAACGGTTCGAACGGGAAGAGTTGGGATATCCCGAGTTCGTGGCCGAGCGGGGTTCTGAACGTGAGACATGGTGGCTGGTGGCCAACTATGCGACGCCGCTGGGGGGGCATGATGCGTTGGGTTTCGATATTGGGGCGGGCGTGACGCGTCGGTCGGCAGCTGAGCGAGCGATGCGGCGAGGCGGGTTTGCCGTCACGCGCCGGATCAATCTGGTCACGCCGGCTGGCGAGGCGCCCGGAGTATTGTTGTTCAGCCCGGTTTATCGGACGCGGGCGGTGCCGGACACCGAGGCTGAGCGGCAGGAGCAATTAATGGGATGGGTCTACGCGGCTTTGCGGGTGGATGCGTTGGTGCGGCCGGACGCGAGTGCGGGGGCGGAACAGCTCGATCTGGAGATATTCCAAGGGGAAGAGACCACGATGGAAAACCTGCTCGTGGATTGGGATGGCCGCCTGGGGCGAGCGATCGACCGGACGACGACGCCGAGGAATTACGGTGAGCGAACGTTCAGTGCCGTGCGGCGGGTTGCCCTTTATGGTCAACCACTGACTTTACGGATGAGCTCGACCTCACACTTCGACACGGAAGGGCACACTTATCTGCCGATGCTGGGTTTGGGGTTGGGCGGGCTGCTTTCGGTCCTCGTCGGCCTGTTGACCTATGTATTGATCAACGGCCGCACGCGAGCGTTGCAGTGGGCGACGAAAATTACGGAGGACCTGAGGGCGGCAAAAGTTGAGGCGGAACAGTTGGCGCTGGTGGCAAGCCGGACGAGCAATGCCGTCATTTTGACCGATGTGGCCGGTCGAGTGGAATGGGTAAATCAAGCGTTCGTCGCGATGACGGAATATACGTTGGACGAAGTCCGCGGGCGCCTGCCGGGTGCCGTTTTGCAGGGACCGAAGTCCAGTCGGGACGTCATGGAGCTGATGCGTGAGAATTACCGAAATGGTAAGGGATTCCGGGTCGAGTCACTTAACTACACCAAGTCTGGCCGGACTTACTGGGTCGATATCGAGGTGCAGCCGCTGAGGGATGCAGAGGGACAGATCACGGGGTTTATGTCGGTCGAATCCGACATCACGGAGCGGAAGGCCGCCGACCTTAGGCTGGCGCAAAAAGAGGCGCAGTTGCGCGCGGTGTTTGAGGCGGTGCCGGTCGGGGTCTCGTGGATGATAGCGGGTCGGTGGGAAACGCGGGTGGTGAACTCGGCGCATTTACGTCTTACGGGAGTTCCGATCGAGGACACCGTTAAGGAGTCGGCCTATGTCAATCGGACCCATCCCGATGATGCGCTCAAGGTGTTGGAGTTGAATGCAAAAGTGAACGCGAAGCAGATCGATCGCTTCGAACATGAAGTGCGTTTCCTGCACGAAGGCGGGCGCACGGTTTGGGTGAATTTTACGCGGCGTCGCTTCTGGGACGCGGGCAGCGGCGCGATGCAAGATGTCACGACGATCACCGATATCACGGCGCTGAAGCAACAGGAAGGCCAGCTGCGCCTCGCGCGTGACGCGGCCGAGTCCGCCAATGTGGCGAAGAGCCAGTTCCTCGCCATGATGAGTCACGAAATCCGCACGCCGATGAACGGGGTGATCGGGATGACGTCGCTCCTGCTCGGCACGTCGTTGGACGCGACCCAGCGCGACTATGCGGAAACCATTCGCCAGAGCGGCGATGCGCTGTTGACGATCATCAACGACATCCTCGATTTCTCCAAAATCGAGTCGGGGCACATGGAGTTGGATCAACAGGAATTTATCCTGCGTGAGTGTGTCGAGGCCGCGCTGGATGTGCTCGCGCCGCGCGCGGCGGAGAAGGGCATCGATCTGCTCTACGAGTTTGCCGACGGTGTGCCGTTGCACGTGATCGGCGATGGTTCGCGGCTGCGCCAGATCCTCGTCAACCTGTTGGGGAATGCCGTCAAGTTTACCTCGAGCGGGGAGGTGGTGGTGACGGTGAGCTCGGTGGGGGAGGCGGAGAAAGAGGTGAGCCTGCGTATCGCCGTAAAGGATACGGGTATCGGCATTCCCGAAGAGGCGATCGGCCGGCTCTTTCGTTCGTTTAGCCAAGTGGATGCGTCCACCACACGGCGCTTTGGCGGAACGGGGCTGGGGCTCGCGATCAGCCGGCGCCTGGTCGAGCTGATGGGCGGAACGATGAGCGTCGAAAGCACCGTCGGGGTCGGCTCCTGCTTTTCCTTCAACGTTCGCATGGGACTGCCCGCGGTGCGTCCGCGGCCTTACGTGCCGGCGGGCCGAGCCACGCTGGGAGGGCGACGTTTGTTGATCATTGATGACAACGCCACGAGCCGGCGGATCCTGACGGGGCTGGCCGAGGGCTGGGGGATGGTGCCTTCGGCCGTGCCGGGTGGAGCGGAAGCGCTGATGCTGCTGGAACGGGGGGATCGTTTTGACGTGGGCATTTGTGACATGCACATGCCCGAGATGGATGGCACGGGAGTGGCGCAAGCGGTGCGGGACAAATTGGGCGCGGGGGTGTTGCCGTTGGTTCTATTGTCATCCCTCGGTCAAAACGAAGGCGTGACTGACGCGACGCTCTTTGCGGCGACTTTAACCAAACCAGCCAAGCCCCACCAAGTTTTGCAGACACTCGTGGGGGTGTTGGGCGAGGCGCCGGAAGAACGCCGCGCCCCGCGCGACAAACCCACGGCTGGCTACGAGCCGAGCAGCGCGGAAGTCCATCCGGAGCGCGTGCTTGTGGCGGAGGACAACGTGGTGAATCAGAAGGTCGCGTTGCGCATGCTCGCGATGCTCGGCTATCGCTCCGACGTCGTGGGCCATGGACGGGCGGTCTTGGAGGCCATGGACGAGCATCATTACGATGTGATTCTGATGGATGTGCAGATGCCCGAGATGGACGGGCTGGAAGCTACGCGGCATCTGATTGAGCGCCTGCCGGATCCGGCGAAGCGTCCTTGGATCGTGGCGCTGACGGCAAATGCGATGCCGGGCGACCGGGAGCGGTGTCTCGACGCCGGGATGAACGACTACATCAGCAAGCCGTTGAAACTCGACGAGCTGGCGGAGGCTTTGGCGCGCATCCGATCGGGGCCGCCTCCGGCCTAGCGGAGAACTTCAGCGACGACACTGAGCGGGTAGGGAATGCCGCGAGTTTCAGCCGCCGCAGCGTGCCGCGATGGACGCCCACAGCGAGGCGGTGCGTTCGGCGATCAACGCGCGCGCTTGCGTGACCTCGGCCGTGCGCGCCGCGAGGTTTTGCTGCGCGATTTTGGCGAGATCGTCCAAATTGTAGAGGAACACGTTTTCCAAGTCGCCGACCTTGGCGTCCACGTCACGCGGGAGCGCGAGATCGATCAGGAAGATCGGTTGGGACGGACGGCGGCGGATGGCGGTCGCCATCACTTCCTTGGTCACGATGGTGCCGGGGGCGGAGGTGGAACACACCACCACATCGAAGTCGCTCAAGTGCGTGGTGAAGTGTTCGAAGGGCAACGCCGTCGCATCGTAGGTGGAGGCGAGTTGCATGGCGCGCGCCAGTGTGCGGCTGGAAACGGTGAGGGCGGCGGCCCCGCGGCTGAGAAACGCCTTGGCCGTCTTTTCCCCGATGTCGCCGGCGCCGAGCAGCAGCACGCGCGTGCTGCTGAGATCGCCGAAGATCGTGAGGGCGAGATCCACCGCGACGTTTGCCACGCTGATTTGGCCGATCGTGATCGCGGTCGATGACCGCACGGCCTTGGCGGCTTGAAACGCCTTTTGAAAAACGCGGTTCAGCACCGGGCCGACGCTCCCGCGGGTCTGGGCATCGGCGTAGGCGTCCTTCACTTGCCCGAAGATTTCGTTTTCGCCGAGCATCTGCGAGTCGAGCCCGGACGACACCTCGATCAGATGCTGGATCGCCGCGGCGCCGGTGGCGTGAGATCGGATCGAGGCAAACACATCCACGGGCAACGCCTGGGTGGCGCAAAACGCGGCCTGGATTTGGTCGATCGCGGTGGGATCACTTGCGACCCCATAAAACTCCACGCGGTTGCATGTGTTAAGCACCGCGACTTCGGCGAGGCCGGCAACGCCGGTGAGTTGCCGATAAAAATCGGGCAGCTTGTCGGCTCCGAGCGCGATCTTTTCACGCAGCTCGATCGGCGTCGTGTGATGACTGGCCCCGAGCGAAAAAAGCGTCGCTGCGGTGCCGTTCATGCGTGAGAGGCGGCACTCTCGGCCTCCGGCAAGGCATGCCGGCTGGCGTTTACGGGGTGCAGCGAAAGCAGCGCTCCGGCAAAGAGTGCGATGCACACCCAAGCGAGACGTTTGGCGACGAGTTGCCCGCCGAAGCGCAGCGCGAGCGTGAGCCCGTAGGCGACCCACACGCTGATGGTCACGAGGAGTTTCGTGAGATTTACCGTGTCCGGGGCCTGGAGCCAATACACCGCTCCCACGCCGAGCGAGGCGCCGAGTAAGAGAAAACCGAATACCAGTAGGCGCAGGTTGATGTGATCCAGATCGCGGATGGCGGGCAGGAAGGCGAAGAAGCCGGAGAGCTGTTTATGTTTCAGGCTGTAGTTGCGCAGCAGGAACATCACCGAGGTCAACGCGAGCAGGGCGAAAACCCCGTAGCTAAACAGCGCGAGCGCAGCGTGGAACTCGATCCAGGCATTGCCGCCGAAAACATCGGTTCGGCGGGCGGCGTCCCATGCCGGAATCGAGAGTGAGACCAGCGTCAGGGCGGCGGACAACATTGCGGTGAAGTAGCCGAGCAAACTCAGGCGAAAGGTGGCGCCGATGACCAGATAGAGCGCGATCGATGACCAGGCCGTGAATTGGAAAATCTCGAATTGGTTGCCCAGCGGACAACCCCCGACGGCGAGGCCGCGGACATAGAGCCCGACCGTCTGGACAAGAAATCCGGCCGCGATGATGGTATACATCACCCAGCGCGAATGTTGCCGATCCCGCAGCAGGCTGTAAGTGCCGAGGAGGAAGCCGACGACGTAAAATGCGGCGGCAAACAGAAGCCAAGTGCGATCGGGAAACGACATTGATATGGGCGGCAAGTGCGCTCAGGGGGACGGACGGCGCGATGGCCTCACCGGGGCGGTGCCCACTTGGTGAGAAACGCCGTCACCTTGGCGGGGTCGTGCGCGGGCCCTTCCTCGAGCGCGCCGGTTTCCTGGGTGGTGAGGATTTCCCCGGACGCGTCGAGCACGACGAGCACGGGCAGACCGTTGGCAATGGGGTGGCCGTATTTTTGATCGGTCTCGACGTTGCGAGCTTTGCCATGGCGGGAATTGGCATCGATCATCACGACCACGTAGTTGTCCGCGAGTTGTTGGGCGATGGCGGCATCGGAGGTGAACAAGGTGTGCAGCCGGTGGCACCAGATGCACCAGTTGGCGCCGAAATCGAGGAGCACGTGTTTGTTTTCCACGGCGGCCTGGGCCAGCGCGCGCGTGACATCCTGCGCGGCGTCGGCGTGGGGGTCGTAGATGTCTTCACCCATTTTCGGGTATTCGGCCGCCGGTAACCGCACGAGGGAAAGGAGCAAAAGGCTGAAGAGGAGAGAGCGCATCGGGAGCTGGATTGGCAGGAAGGACCGGCTACCTTGCACGGCCTTTGGCTTTGGCGCAAGGGAGGAGGCGCCGACCGGCTCACGGCTGGCCGGCGGCGTGATACGTCCTGCCGGAGGGGGCACGGGAATATCGGTCGGCACTCCGGCGCGATTCGCGCCCATGGGCGAGGGCTAGCCCGAGGCGTGCGCGACCCAGAAGCGGCATTCGTCGGAAAACGCCCGCACGGGCC
>CAXBDS010000116.1:0-16292 GCA_963974355.1 uncultured Opitutaceae bacterium | reverse complement strand
CCACCATGGCGGCAAGCGGCAACGAAACCTTGTCGCCCACCCCGCCCGTCGAGTGTTTGTCGACCTTCACACCCGGCACATTGGAGAGATCAGCCACCACGCCCGAGCGCATCATCGCATCGGTGTAGGCCGCCGTTTCCTCGGCCGACATGCCGTTGAGGAAGATCGCCATAAGCATAGCGGTGAGCTGGTAGTCCGCCCACGAACCGTCCGTCGCGCCCTGCACAAAAGCCTGCACTTCGGCGGCCGACAGCGCATGGCCGTCACGTTTGCGGGCAATCACATGCTGGGGAAAAAGCGAGGAGGCCATGGTCCAATAGAACTAAGCAATACCCTGCCCGCCACAACCACAGGTTTTTAACTAAACCCGTCCCCGTCTCCCCTGATCTCCAACCTTTTCGCGTTTTTCGTGTGTTTCGTGGTTAAACCTGCCCACAGTTTCGGTCCGCCATGAAAGTCGTCCTCGCCGAAAAACCCTCCGTTGCCCGCGACATCGCGAAGCACCTCGGGGCCACCCACCGCGGCAACGGCTTCCTCGAGGGCAACGGCTGGACCGTCACTTGGGCCTTCGGCCACCTCATCGAGCTCCAAGAGCCCGAGGACTACACCCCGGAGTGGAAACCCTGGCGCCTCTCCAACCTGCCCATCATCCCCGAGCAGTTCCAACTGCGCCCCCGCGCCGACGGCTCCGCCGGCGAACAACTCGCCACCATCAAACGCCTCTTCGAATCCGCCGAGGAACTCATCTGCGCCACCGACGCCGGCCGCGAGGGCGAGCTTATCTTCCGCTACATCCTCACCTGGACCGGCTGCACGGAAAAACCCGCCCAACGCCTCTGGATCAGCTCGCTCACCGACGACGCCATCGCGGCCGGTTTCGCCGCGTTGAAACCCCTCTCCGCCTACGACCCGCTCTACGACGCCGCCCGTTGCCGCAGCGAGGCCGACTGGATCGTGGGCCTCAACGCCACCCGCTTCTTCACCGTCGAGTTCGGCCGCCGCAACCTCCTCCTCAGCCTCGGCCGCGTGCAAACCCCCATTCTCGCCATGATCGTCAACCGCGACCTCGAGGTGGAGCACTTCAAACCCGAGGAGTTCTTCGAGGTTCACACCCTCTGCCGCGGCGCCCGCCCCGAAGCCGACGCCCTCATCGCCAAGGTCACCGACCAACCCCTCGTCATCACCGGCGTCGCCCAGAAAAACGCCCTCGCCCACCCGCCGCTGCTCTTCGACCTCACCAGTCTGCAACGCGAGATGAACAAGCGCCATGGCTTCACCGCCGATCAGACGCTTAAGCTCGCCCAATCCCTCTACGAGTCGAAGCACCTCACCTACCCGCGCACCGACAGCTGTTACCTCACGGCCGACCTCCAGCCCACCATCGCACCGCTGCTCGAAAAACTCCGCGCCCTTAAACCCTCTGAGATCGCCCCGCTCGACCTCGCCGCGCTCAACTTCACCAAACGCATCGTCGACGACAGCAAAGTCGCCGATCACCACGCCATCATCCCGACGACGATTCTCGGCGACCGCCTCTCCGGCGACGAAGCCCTGCTCTACGACGCCGTCGTCACGCGCCTCATCGCGGCCTTTTATCCGTCAGCCATCCGCGCCGTCACCACGGTCGACGCCGTCGCCGCAGAGGAACCGTTCCGCGCTCGCGGCACCGTCATCGTCGATCCAGGTTGGGAAATCCTCTACGCCAACGCCCCCGAACTCGCCGAAGACGACGAGCCCAAGGAAAAACCGAAAGGCAAAAAGGGCGCCGCGTCATCCGCCGATGATGACGACGACGCGAAGCAAACCTTGCCCGACTTCGCCGAGGGCGAAAGCAACGCGCACGAGCCCACGCTCGTCACCGGCAAGACCTCCGCGCCGAAGCGCTTCAACGAGGCCAGCCTGCTCTCCCTCATGGAGACCGCCGGCAAGATCGTGACCGACGAAACGCTCAAGGAAGCGTTGAAGGAAAAAGGCGTCGGCACGCCCGCCACCCGCGCCTCGATCATCGAGGTGCTCATCACGCGCCGCTACGTCGAGCGCCGCCGCAAGGCCCTCATCAGCACCGACTCCGGCCGCGCCTTGATCGCCCTCGTGCAGGACGAACGCTTGAAATCCCCCGAGCTCACCGGCGATTGGGAGCACCGCCTCAAACGCATGGAACGCGGCGACTACGCCCCCGCCACCTTCATGGCCGAGGTCGCCGCCTACACCCGCGAGATCCTGCAGAACAAGGCCGAGGCCACCATCAACCTGAGCAACCTCGGCCCCTGTCCGCTCTGCCACGCGCCCGTCATGCGCGGACGCAACGCCTACGGCTGTTCGGCCTGGAAGACCGGCTGTAAATTTGTCCTGCCCGACCCGCTGTGGGACCTGCCGATTTCACCGGTGCTCGCGCGTGAAATCCTCATCCACAAAAAGAGCCTCACGCCCCACCCGATCACGGTGAAGGGCAAGGCCAAGTTCGCCGTCCTGCGCTTCGACAAAAAAGGCCAGCCCGCGTTCGACGAAGCCGAGCCCCCGCAAAAGGCCGCGAACGACGCCGACACCCTCGGCCCCTGTCCGGTCTGCGCGGGCGACGTGGTCGTCGGCAAAAAAGCCTACGGCTGTTCCAACTGGAAAAACGGCTGCCGCTTCGTCGTCTGGAAAACCATCGCCCAAAAAGAGATAACCCCCGACCTCGCGACCGAACTCCTCACGAAGGGCGAAACCGCCCTCCTCACCGGCTTCACGTCAAAGGCCGGCAAGCCCTTCGAAGCCAAACTCAAGGTCATCGCCGGCGAGGTGAAGTTGGACTTCAGCGCGTAAGCCGTCGGCGATTCCCCGTAGGCCGCCTTGCTCGCAGGCGCTTCCCAATCGAACCGGAAATGAATGAACGAAATCGCTCCGCGCTTCCGCCACCAGCGATCCACATAGCGGAACGGTAGAGCCGTTTCGTCTTCCGCCATAGGCCTAAACTGCAATGCCTTACGCGCTCACCCCTGCTTCGATGCGGCGAATAATCACCCTATTCACCGCATATTCTGCGGTGAATAGGGCTTGTATTCGCCGCATAACTTTCTAAGCACCTCTCCATGGGGTATATCCATCAACACCCGGAATGGCCTCATTTCACGTGGGACGATGCCACATTGATGCCGACCCTCTTGGACGTCCGGCATCGCCAAGGGCGTCTGCTCGGCCGCATGGAAGGGCTCGGGTTTCGTTTTCGCTCCGAGGCCGCGTTGGAGAACCTCACGGCGGAGGTGGTCAAATCCAGCGCCATCGAAGGCACGATTTTTGACCCGGCCTCGGTTCGCTCCTCCATCGCCCGACGACTAGGGATCGAAGCCTCCGACCACGCCACCCCAAATCGCCACGTCGAGGGGGCCGTCGAGATGATGCTCGACGCGACCCGGAACTACGCCGAGCCGCTTACCGTCGAGCGCTTGCACGGCTGGCAAGCCTCCCTGTTTCCCGGCGGACGCAACGGCCTTAAATCCGTGCTGGTGGGCCAATGGCGCACCGCGGAGATGGATCCCATGCAGGTGATCTCCGGGCCGATTGACCGCCACACCATCCGCCGGAAAAACATTCACTTCGAGGCGCCGACCGCCGACCGACTGGCGGCGGACGTGGAGCGCTTTCTCGACTGGTTTGAACGTCCCGACTCCACCGATCCCGTGCTTCGAGCCGGCGTCGCCCATTTTTGGTTCGTGACGATCCATCCCTTCGAGGACGGCAACGGTCGCGTCAGTCGCGCGATCGCCGATTTGGCGCTGTCTCGGGCGGACGGCTCGGCCCTGCGCTTCTACAGCATGTCCACCCAGATCGAGGCTGAGAAAAAGCACTACTACCAAGCCTTGGAGCAGACCCAGAAAGGCACATTGGACATCACCGGCTGGCTGGCGTGGTTCCTCGATTGTTTGGGACGCGCCTTGCACGGGGCGGAAGCCTCGCTCGCCCGAATCCTCCGGAAGGCGGCAACGTGGGATTGGATCAACCAGACCGCAGCAATCAGCGACCGTCAGCGCCTTGTCATCAACGCTCTGATGGACGGCGCCGATGAGGAACTGTCGACCTCGCGCTACGCCAAACTCGCCCGCTGCTCCCTCGATACGGCACTACGCGATATCAAGCTCCTGCTCGACGCCGGCATCCTCGCCCCCGGCCCGGGCGGCGGCCGCAGCACGAAATATAAACTCCAGCCCCCGCCTGAAACCACCTAACCCCAAGACCTGACTATTTTTCAGCCCCGAAATACAAACTCTAGCCCCGCGCGAATCTAGCCAACCCCGCAAAGCCGCCCCCCCTTACGGGTCGCCCGGCCGCAAAACTGCTACCGCTATCCGTTGATTTTGACCGCGCAGCCCCTGCAAATGTCCTAGGCTTTCGTTATTCTTCATTCATGAGCACCAATTCCAAAATCGAATGGACAGACTCCACCTGGAACCCAGTGCGCGGCTGCACCAAGGTCAGCCCGGGTTGTAAACACTGCTACGCGGAAACGCTCGCAGAACGTTTTCGAGGTGTAAAAGGACATCCCTTCGAGTTCGGTTTCGACCTGCGTCTGATCCCTGAGAAGCTCGGAGATCCCATCCGCTGGAGCACCCCGCGACGGATATTCGTCAACTCGATGAGCGACCTTTTCCACGAAGATGTTTCCGACGAATACATCGAAAAAGTCTGTCGCGTCATGCTGGCGGCCAACTGGCATACCTACCAAATCCTCACCAAGAGGGCGGACCGAATGAGTCGCCTGCTCCGGACCAAACTTAAGCAAGCGGCCGCTGCGTCCCACATTTGGTGGGGCGTGAGTGTGGAAAACCAGAAACATGGATTGCCACGCATCGATCTACTGCGGCGCGCAAAACCGACCGTCGCATTCTTGTCGGTTGAGCCGTTGATCGAAGGGCTCGGCGAATTTGATCTTTCCGGAATTCACTGGGTGATTGTCGGTGGCGAGAGCGGTGCCGGAGCACGTCCGATCAAGCAGGAATGGGTGCGCGCTATTCGTGAGCAATGCCGTGAGGCCAAGGTGCCGTTCTTCTTCAAACAGTGGGGAGGCGTCCGCAAATCCGAAACCGGCCGCGAACTCGACGGCCAGTTGCACGATGAATTCCCCGTCGCCACCATCAATCCAGTGGCCCCGGCCCGACAACGAGCCTCGCTATTGGAGCAAATAGCGGTTGGCTAAAGGCCGTGTCAGGCAATCACTTTCACGAAAAAGCCTTCGACGAAGGCACTTTGACTAAGCTGGAGATTTTTCAGCTCTACACGCGAGAGTGGTTGCCCGTTTTTTTGTCACGTGAGCCCGACCGCCTGCAATCCGTCCATCTTTTCGACTTCTTTTCCGGCCCTGGCACTGATGCCAATGGCGAGCTTGGCAGCCCCTTGCGCACGCTAAGTGTGCTCCGGGAATACTCCCAAAACCCCATTCTACGCGCTTGGGGGAAAGTTAAGATCGTCGCTCACTTTTCCGATACGACGCTTTGGAAAGCCAAGCAGCTGAAGGAAACAGTGGAATCTCAAGAATGGACGGTGCCAGGAGTAGAAACCACGACCAACCGGGCTGAATTTTCGGATGCCTTCGCAACCAATGAGCCGATCTTGCGGGACGGCTACGCCGCCAAGCTGCTGCTAATGGATCAATTCGGGGTTTCTCAGGTAACGCCTGAGATTTTCCTGAAGCTGGTCTCGTTCCCGCGCACCGACTTCCTCTTTTTCATCTCATCGGCAACTTTGCAGCGGTTTCACGATCATCAAGCAATCAGGCACAAGATTGAACCTGCGAACGATTTCAACCAAGTCCACCATGCGGTTCTCAACTATTACCGGGATCTGCTTCCGACCGGAAAGCGCTACTACCTAGCTCCGTTTTCAATCAAGAAAGGGTCCAACATTTACGGTATCATTTTCGGGTCTGCCCACCCCTTGGGCATGGACAAGTTTCTGACGGTCGCGTGGAACAAAGATCGGCTAAACGGCACCGCAAACTTCGACATCAATCGTGACTCGCTCAACCCCGACGCGCCTATGCTCGATCTCGGTCCGATCACCAACCCCTCCAAACTCAACGTATTTGAAGAAGATTTGGAGAAACGATTGCGCGCCAAGTCCCTGCCAGACGAGATCGCGGTAATGGAGGTTTGCTACCAACATGGCGTCATGCGCCGGCATTCGGCTCCGGTTCTGCAGCGGCTCAAGAAGGAGGGTGTCATTAAATGTGACTTCCAATCGCCGACCCTCGATCACCTCAAAGAACCGCGCTCAGTTTTTTACCCGTAGGATCAACCCAACTGGATCGGGCCGTTGTTCGTGCATTTTTGCTCCGCCCAGGTTCGGCCGCCCAACGTGCCGACCACAGAAAATCAAACCGCGTAAGGGAAACGCACGTGGGGATCGTTGGCCGGGAAATCCCGGGTGTTTCGCGTGACGAGGATGCCCCCTCGCTCTCGGCCGTGGCGAGAACGATGGCGTCGGGGAGCTTGAGTAGGAGTGTCGGGCGCAACGCCACCGCCCGCCGGGCCACCGCTTCGTTCAGTTCCACCGGCTCCAGCGACGCCAGCAACGTCTCCGCCCCCGCTGATCGGCCTGCGCCCAGGTGCACGTTCTCACCTTCCGCGGAGGACGCGCTACCGATACACGTCTTTGCGATGCCCGGATGGTCAACGGGGTCGGGCCGTTGTTTGTGCATTTTTAGAGGGAAGACGGATGGTCAACGGGGTCGGGCCGTTGTTTGTGCATTTTTAGAGGGAAGACGGATGGTGAGGTTGGCTTCGGCGGCTGAGATCCTTCCGAATGAAGCCGCCTCGCTCAGCCCGCGAGCCACTACATTCCCAACGCCGGTCCCTGTCACACGGTCACGGCCCGCCACCAGGAGGAGTCGCATCGGCAAAGCTTCAAATCCGACACCGCCACCGATCCTCCGGTAAGATGGCCTTTACCCGTGAACCCTGCGGGTGCTCCGCGTGGCCGGTCACGGTTCCCTCGACGCCCCCATGTTCTGCAGTCAACCGCTCCATCGGCTCCGTGGAGTCATCCTCGGTCTGCCCAAGTCCCGCGCTTCGCCACTTAAAGCAGCGCGTCTAGTGCTGAGAACCCTCCACCGCCTCATCGGCACAGGCCGCGGCGAGGACCGCATCCAGATCCTGGATATCGATGGGTTTGGTCAGGTGGCTGAAGAACCCCGCCTCCCGGCTGCGATCAATGTCTTCCTGCATGCCATAGCCGGTGAGCGCAATCGCTCGAAACTTATGCGTCTTCGGCAGGCGCGCCAACAGTTCGTAGCCGTCGCCATCCGGCAGTCCGATATCGGACATCAGCAGGTCGAAGGAAAAGTCAGCGGCGACCGCCAACGCCTCGGTGACACTCGCGGCCTCGATCACTTCGAAGTGACGACGGATCAGCAGGTTTTTGAGCGCGGTGCGCGTCGGCGCATGATCCTCGACAAAGAGGATGCGACGGCGAAGCCCATCCAGCTTGGCTGTGCCGGGTTTTGCCGGCGCCGGTGGATTCGCTGGTGATCCCGTCCGCGCCGGACGCTCCGCCACGGGGAGTTCCACCGTGAATGTCGATCCACTGCCCGGACCGGCGCTGCGTCCCGCGATGCGCCCGGAATGGAGCTCAACCAGCATGCGCGAGATTGCCAGGCCCAACCCCAGCCCCCCAAACCGGTGCGAACCGGAACTGCCGGCGTGATCCCCTTGGACAAACGCGTTAAAGAGCCGGCTAACCTCCTGTTCATTCATGCCCATGCCGCTGTCGGTAATGACCGTTTCGATACGCTGACGATCCGCCGTGAGCGCGGTCGTGACGGTGATCGAGCCACCGGTCGGGGTAAACTTCGCGGCATTGCGCAGAATATTCCAAAACACCTGTTGGAGTCGAACGGAGTCGGCCACCACCAGTGACACCGGCGCGGTGTAGTCCGTCGTTACCGTAATCCCCTTGGACTCCAAGTCGTTTTCCACGTTGGCCAGGGCATCGTCGAGGATGGTGTGCACGTCGGCCGGGCCAACGGAAAGCGCAAGTTTGCCGCGCGTGATTCGCGTCATGTCGAGCAGGTCGTCGATGAGCCGGGCTTCCAACGCGACGTTCTTGGCGATCGCCGCAAAATCAGCCCGCACCGCATCTGGCAGGGCCTCGTTGCCGGCCCCTTCCGTGGCGATCAACAGCACCGGATTCAACGGCGTGCGCAATTCGTGGGAGAGTGTCGCAAGGAAATCGTCCTTCATGCGGCCCGCGCTCTCGCTCGCCAAGCGGGCGGCCCGCTCGCGTTCCATGAGCCGGACATTTTCCTCGTGCAGTTTCTTACGCCCGTCGATGTCGGTGCAGGTGCCGAACCACCGCACGATGGTCCCGGCGGAGTCGCGGATCGGCAACGCCCGCGTGAGAAACCAGTGGTATTCCCCTTCGGCATTTCGCACCCGAAACTCGGTCTGATAGGTATGACCGCGTTTGAGCGCCGCCTGCCAGAGCCGACCGGTTTCGACCAGATCGTCCGGGTGCAGATGCAGATCCCATCGCGCTCGCTCCGGCTCAGCTTCGGTCGCGCCGATGTATTGATACCAACGCAAATTATAGTAGTCCAACGTCCCGTCTGATCGTGCCCCCCAAACGATCTGAGGCAGGCTGTCGGCGATCTGCCGGAAACGTTCGTCGCGTTGCCGCAACTCTTCCTGATAATCGCGCAGTTCTGTGATGTCGGTATTGGTGCCGAACCACCGCTGCACCGCCCCATCCGCGCCCCGGATCGGAAACGCACGCGATAAGAACCAACGGAATGCTCCGTCCGCCCCGCGCAGCGGAAACGTGTCTTCCCAGGTCTCACCGGCGCTCACCTGCCGGACATATTTTTCGACCACCCGCTCCCGGTGATCGGGATGGATGACCGTCTGCCAACCTGCCCCCCGCATCGCATCCTCCGTCGTGCCCGTGTAATCGAACCATCGCCGACTGAACCAAAAAAGCGCTCCGTCGCCGGCCCCCATCCAGGTGAACTGGGAGATGTTGTCGGCCAGCATGCGAAAGCGTTGCTCGCTCCGCTCCAGGGCTTCCCGCGCCCGCGAGCGGGCAATCGCGACGGCGGCGGTTTTGGTCAGCGACTCGACGGTTTTCCGCTCACGGGGCGAGGGCAGGCGCGGGCGACGAAAATAGGTGCCCAGCGTGCCGAGGATGTCGCCGTTGGACGAAAGAATCGGGACCGACCAGGCCGCCTTCAGGCCCAGCTCAGCCGCCCGGTCCTTGAGCAAGGCCCAATTCGGATCCGCCGCCAAATCGGGCGTCGAGACCACCTCGCGCAAATAAGCCGCGCGACCGCACGTGCCCACATCCGGCCCAATCGCGATCCCATCCACGGCTTGGTTGTAGTCATCCGGCAACCCCGGCGCCGCACCATGGCGGAGCCGCTTCTCGTCATCGACCAGCAAAACGGAAGCGATCGCATCGCTCGCCTGCTCCTCGATCAAGCGAATCAATTCCGCGAAGACCACGTCGAGCGCAGCATCGGACGCGATGAGCTCGAGCAGCTTGTTCTGGACATTGATCAGCCACTCCGACTGTCGGCGTTTCGTGATGTCGATCAGCACCCCCGACATCGTGACCGCTTGGCCCGCCGCGTTCCGCTGGATGCGTCCCCGCGCCATCACCCAACGCTCTGTTTCGTCGCGCGGCCGCAGGCGATATTCCGCCTCGTAGTGATCGGCGGCGGCCAGAGCCTCTCCAATCTTCGCCAGCGTCTGGGGTCGATCCTCCTCGTGTATCGCCTCGGTAAACACATCGAGGGACGCCCCCGAAGAGGCGACTTCGGGTGAAATTGAAAACGCCTCCGCCAAATTCGCGTCGGCCACGACTTGTTGCGTGGCCACGTTTAACGACCAGAAGCCGATTTCGGCGGCATTGAGCGTTAGCGCCAGCCGATCCCGGGTATCCCGCAACTCCTGTTCGCGCTGCACCTGCACCGTGTCCTCGGTGCAAACGACAAAACATCCCAGCACGTGGCCCGCCGGGTCCAGGATCGGCGTATAAGCCCACGAAAACCACGCCTCCTCCCTCACCCCATTGCGAAGCATGGGCACGCGGTTGCGCGCCTTAAACGTCGACTCACCCCGCAAAGCCGCCTCCATCTGCGCGCCCACCAAAGGCCAGACATCGGACCACACCTCCTTGGCCGGACGTCCCAGCGCCTGCGGATGCCGCCGACCGAGGATCGGCGCGTAGGCATCGTTGTAGAGCAACCGTAAGTCGGGTCCCCACCGCACCGACATCGGAAATCGAGTCCGCAGGCAAATGCTGAGCGTCACCCGCAAGCTCTCATGCCACGTTTCGAGGGGCCCCAACGGATGCTCGGCCCAATCAATCTTTCGCAAAAGCGCGCCCATCTCTCCCCCGCCCCCAAACATGCTCTCATGGAGGCCGGATGAACCGGGAGAAATACCATCCGTCGGGGAATCGTCGCACGGAGGCATCGCGGAAGATGTGCCGAACCCATTTCTCCACATCAATGGCAAATTTACCCGATGCCTCGCCGGCGCAATCCACGCAGGAAACCGCCGGCGATCCCGATCACCCGCCCCTACCAGTCACCCCAATTCAAAAAGCGACCGCAGAAATGCGAATCAGCCGACGCCTGCGTGAAACGGACGGCCGGGAGCTGGTTCATTACCCGCTATCTTTGCAGAACGGAGGGGGCGGGCGAAGCCCCCGCCCTGACAACGAGTGCCCCCCCCGCGCCATTCTTGATGCTCCGCAGGCTCCCGGCTACTGGTCGCGCCAGATTTTCAGGGAGCGCAGCGTCATCGCTCCTGAACCTTCGTTGTAAGGATCGTTGTTTTTGGCCTTCACGGCGACGTTGGTGAGCGGATACCACGTCCGCCCCGCAAACGGATTGGCGTAGCACATCGTCTCCAACCCATCGACGAACATCGTGATCCACTCCTCGTCGACCGTGACGGCAAAGGTGTGAAACTCGCTGTCGAGCGTGTCGGGCAGACCAAAGGTCCGCATCTTCATGCGCATGGCCGGACGGTCGAAGGTGTGCACCAGGTTGCGACCGCCGTGGATATTGGAGGACAGGTCGGAACCAAACTTCCAGGATCCATTGTAACCAAACCCTTCATACACATCGATCTCCGGGGGCCAGCCGCTGGTGGGCAACAGCCAGAGCGCCGGCCATGAGCCGCGGCGATTCGACATCCGCACCACCCATTCGACGCTGCCGTATTTGAATTGGCTTTCCGGGGTGCGATGGCCGGAAAGCATCGTCGCAAGAAACGGATACTCCACCGCCGGCGTGCCCATCTTCACCGGTTGAGCGAGGCGAAAGGTGGACAGCACGAGTCCTTCCGCAGTGCGGCTAAAGCCGCCCATGTCGACCGGCCCGTAGTAACCGGTTTCGCCGTTGCCGACCTGGGTGCGACCGTGCGCCAGCGCCGTGGAAAAACGATTCGCCCCGCCCTCGTCATCGAACTGAATCGTCTGGCCGGTAACGGCAAATGAGGGCGGTCCGTGGGGGGCAAATGTGCGCGCGGCCCGGCCGCCCTCGATCGGCTCGTTGACCGCCTCCGCCCGCGCGGTGATCAGGATGCCGCCGCCTTGCCGCGCACCGCCGTCGGGGACATCGGCCTGCACCGCCTTGACCGTGTTGCCCTCAGCCATGCCGCGCACCTTGAAGCTGGCCGTTTTCGTCAGCGGGTCGCCGGGCCGGAAGATGATGGGCTTGGTCGTGTCGGGATCCGCGCGCCCGCCGTCGCCGTTGTAAACCCGCACGTGCACGATGACCGTGTTCGCACTCGGCCGGTCCAGCGTCGCCGGAACGTGCACCACGGTGGTCCCGACCGGAACATCGAACGACTCGATCCGGGCTTTCGCGATCGCCGGATATTTCATGCCCCCGTCGTAGGGATCGACCGGCCCTTGCTCGGCTGCCAGTTGCGCGATGACGTCGTCGAGTTGATCGGCAATACGACCCACGGCTCCCCGGGCGGTATCAAACTCCTGCCGCGCTTCCGCCGACGTCACACTCGGGCCCACCCGATCAAGGGCCTTCGTCGCCACCCCCGCGTCCTCACGCAGGGCCTGGGCCTGTTCCAGCGTGACGGCTTGAGCGCCCCACGAGAGGGCGAAGATCGGCAAGCTCCACGCCAGGCGGGCGCAAAGACGTGGCCGGCGGCGAAGTCCGGAAAAGCGTGGTAAAAGCAAAGGGTAAAGACGTTGGGGTGATGATCGGGTTGGGCGGGAATCCAACCAAGGCGCAGTGCCGCGGTCGAAATCCTATCACATCCGGCCCGAAAAGCGTGAGTCCATCGCTGATGGCTTTCGTGTCCATCGCCTACCGCAACGCGGCTCGCCGGGCGGTCTGAGGTTTGTCGCGGGGACCGGGAGATGCTCCCGCTCACTCCGCCGGCGGCGCATAAATCGCTCGAAGAAGCTGCTCGGCGAGTTCGTTGAGCGACGACTGCGAACGGTCCGTGTTGTTGAGGATCACGATGGTCACGCCATCGCCCGGGACGTGAGCCAGCAGCGTTTTGAATCCGCCCATCGCCCCGGTTTCCCACGGAACCCTAAGGTCGGGAACACCCGCGCCCATCGCCACGCGCCGCATGCGCCCGCCCAGGGCATAATCCTGCTCAGCCACCCGCACGGTGGAGAGATCCTGCAACGCCCCCGACGAAAGGAACGTCCCTTCGTAAACGATATCAGCCGCCCGCCGCAGGTCTTCGGCCGTGCTGTAAAGCGTGCCGGCCGCGGCGGCATACGTCGGCACCGGCGGCATATTTCGCTTCGGCTCCGGCGTGAGTGCCGCGTAGGCCGCGGCCACCCCCGGCGCTTCACCCAGCCGGTTGCGAACCGGCACGCCCGTGTGCTGCAAGCCCATGGGGCGGATGATTTCCTCGTCGATCAACGTCTCGAAGGAACGGCCGGTGGCGCGTTCGAGGATGGCTCGCACCAACACCCAATTGGTCAACGCGTAGTCCCACCCTTCGCCCGGCGTCCACTGCAACGCGCCCCGACCGTAGCGCTCAGCCGCCTGCCGAGCCGATAGCGGTAGATCGACGATGCGACGGTCCTCCCGAAACGCCGCCATCACCCCGTCCGGAATTCCGCTCGCATTGGAAAGCAGGTGCACGAGCTTCACGCGGGTGGCCGTTTCCTCGGGCAACGCGGGCAACCAGGGGCCGAGCGGCGCGTCGAGCGTCAGCTCACCCCGATCCACCAAACGCAGCGCCACCAAAGTCGTGAACCACTTGGAAATCGACCCGATATGGTAAGCGGTTTCGGGCGTGGCGACGGTGTTCGTCTCCGCATTGGCGATCCCGTGCGCGAGGGTGAACGCCGGCGCGTCAGCATCGCCGGCGATCAGGACGACGCCGTTAAACGCCTCCGCTTCGACAAATGCTTTCGCCGCTTCCACGGCGGCGTGAATCGGTTTCGCATCGGCGGTTCGGCCCCCGCCA
This sequence comes from uncultured Opitutaceae bacterium, assembly GCA_963974355.1. Classification (GTDB taxonomy): domain Bacteria; phylum Verrucomicrobiota; class Verrucomicrobiia; order Opitutales; family Opitutaceae; genus Actomonas. The sequence goes on along the minus strand of CAXBDS010000116.1, from coordinate 2,859 downwards.
ATGATGGCCATCAGCACCAGGGCGATGATAGGGAGAGATCGCTTCATAAAAACAGGGAGGCTCTGCACCATACGGCAGCCCTGTCTCCAACCCTCCCATACCCTCCCGGGACAGACAAAGCGCAAATCGTCCCGACGGTCGGAGTTACTGGGCTTCCGGCGGTCACCGCGCGGTCGCATCTTCGTCCAAGCGCGGTGCTCGCCGCTTCAAGACCCGCGCCACCACCCACGTGCAGGTCGCCCACAACAAACCGAGCGTCCAACCGGCCGCGACATCCGACGGATAGTGCACGCCAAGCACGACCCGGCTCACCCCGATCAGCCCCGCGAGCAGCACCGCATACCCCAGAATATAGACGCGCAGGCTGCGCTTCTCCTGAAACTCCGCCAACATCACCGCAAGGGTCAGATAAACGACGGTCGCCATCGTGGAATGCCCACTCGGGAAACTGTAGGACGTCTCCTCCACCAGGTGGTCAATCACGGTCGGCCGCTCACGCCCGTAGGCCGTCTTCAAGCCGTCGACAATGAACACCCCGCCGATAACCGTGATCAACATCAGCGCCAGCGCGCCCCATTGCCGGCGCAGCACAAAGAAGCCCGCGAGGCCGAGCGTGAGCAGTGATAACACCGTCACGCCCCCCAGCGCCGTGACATCCCGCGCGGCGTTGGCCGTCCACGCCGGGCCACGCAACGTCGCCGGATGGCCCGCCTCGCGAAAGAAGAGCAGCACCTGTTCATCGACCTTCCGTGTCTCCCCTTCAAATACCTCTTCCTGGAGGCCGATAAACGCCCAACACGCGCCCGCCATCACCACAAACGCGGCCAGCAGCACGGACTCGCGAGTGATGAAAGCTTTCAACCGCAGATGCACGTCGGCCAGCCAAGCACAGTTCCCTGCCCGCCGTAAACAAGTCTCGCGCCCCCCACCTCCGCCTCACCCCGCCCCTCCCCCGCGCGTATCGCGCCAATCGAGCCGAATCGGAAAGCGGTTTCAGATGTGACCCGCCTCATCCGTGCGACCCGCCGCAGACCGGCGGTCCTCGTCACACCCGCGGCCCGAGCAGACGAGCCCGTCGACCCGGGCGTAAAAGCTGAACCGCCCGGGAATGTTACGCATGATCCGGCCAGGAAGGCGGGCAATCGTGCGAGGGCCGGTCCGACGGCATTTTCGTCCGCCGTCGGGTTTCCGCTCCAGCCGCGCCCTCGTCCCGCCGTAAAATCGTCCGCCAGGGGCCCCTTCCTTTTTGCGTCGCGGCACCGGTCGTCTCACGCTGGGAATCATGACCCCCCGTTACCCCCTGCTGGCGCTCGGCCTGATCGTGGCTGGATGCTTCATCGCACCGGCGACCGCCGCGTCCCCCTTGCACGTGCTCTACTTCACCAAATCGTCCGGTTTCGAGCACGAGGTCATCAAGCGCGGCGAGCACGGAGAGCCCAGCCCGTCGGAAAGCGTGCTCTCGCGCCTGGGCCAGCAACACGAGATCACGTTTACCTTCAGCAAGGACGGCAGTCTTTTCACGCCGGAATACCTCCAGCAGTTCGACGTCGTATGCTTTTATACGAGCGGAAATTTGGAACGGCGCGGCACCGACGGGAATCCGCCCATGAGCCCGGCCGGCAAGCAGGCCCTGCTGGACTGGGTGCGGGCCGGCGGTGGTTTCATGGCGCTGCACGCCGCGAGCGACACGTTTCACACCGGCGAAAACGTTGACGGCAACCCGCCGGCCGCGGACCGGGCCGCTCGGTATCGGTTTCATGGTGACGCTTCCGACCCCTACGTGAAACTGCTCGGCGGCGAGTTCATCAATCATGGCGCACAACAGGTCGCCACCGTCTCGGTGATCGATCCCGCTTTCCCGGGCTTCGAGGCCGTCGGCCCCGCGCTTCAGCTCCAAGAAGAGTGGTATACGCTCAAGGAGTTCTCCCCGCGCCTCCACGTCCTGCTGGTCATGCGCACCGCGGGCATGCGCGGCGCCGACTACCAACGTCCGGACTATCCGCTCGCTTGGGCCATGCCTTACGGCAAGGGCCGGGTGTGGTTCAACGCCATGGGTCATCGCCAGGACGTGTGGGACGCGACGTTTTATCAGGCCATGCTGGTCGGCGCCTTCAACTGGACCGGCGGACGCGTCTCGGCCGACGTGACACCGAATCTTGCGGAGGTCGCCCCCGAGGCCCATCGCCTGCAAGCGGCCCCCACCCTGCGGTGAAGCGCGGCGCGGCGGCCCCGCCTTAATAACGCCAGGTCCAGTTGCCCTTCACCGATAACTCACCCGCCGTCGGACGAAAGGCGTCGTCGCTCAGGTCGTAACCCTGGTTAATCACAAAATAGAAATCGGTGCCCGGGCGATGCGTCCACTTGATGCGAAAATTCGCGCCGAGCGATTCGGAGATGTTGTCGTATTGACCGAGCAGGCTGACCTGCAAATCGGGCGTGAAGGTATAGGACACGCGGGCGGAACTGGACAGGACGTCGAAGTCGCCCTGCGGCAGGCGGACATCTCGCCAGAGTTGCGCGAGCGTGAATTGCAGGCGATTGGAGGGACGCCAACCGAGGTTGATGCGGTAGTCGTCGCTCAACCCGGTGAGGAACCCGCCATGCCGCCAGCGCAGGTTCACATCCACCACCCGGGAGCGCGCCGTGCCGACTTGAGTCTGCATCATGTTCCAGTGATGCGTGCCGACCGGAATCAGGACGCCGGGCCGAATCTCGAAAGGCTCGTCGTAAGTCTCACTCGCGGGGCTGAACCAGACGTTGGAAAAGTCCCCGTGTTTGTTCTCCAAGTAAATGCCCGTGTAGGCGGCCTGATCCAGCAGGTCGAAATCGAGATCCGCCGTCTGCTCCGTCTCCACGTAG
>CAXBDS010000115.1:0-16700 GCA_963974355.1 uncultured Opitutaceae bacterium | reverse complement strand
GGACTCGGCCTGATCGAGCTCGCCCGCCGTTCCACCAGCCCGCTGGAACGAAATCTGTTACCCCATACCGACGACCTCGTCTTCTTCTCCATTTCGGCGTCCATCGCCAAAGCCTGATCTCTCCCGCCTGATGCCCTCGCCCGATCTGCCCGCCACCGATACGACGCCAGCCGTTCGCTTTGTCGCCGAACGCGACCTGTTGCGCTTCGAAGGAGAGTCCTACCCGGAGGATGTCACCGCCTTTTATTCGCCGCTCCTCGAGTGGCTGCGACCCCACCTCGCGACCGGCCGTCCGCTCCGCGTCGAATTGGCCTTTTCCTACCTGAATACGAGCTCCACCAAAGCCCTGCTCGATCTCCTCCTGCTCCTGGACGAACACCACCGTCACGGCGGTCAGGTCACCGTCGAATGGCAGTATCAGGCCAACGTCGAGGTCATGCAGGAAGCGGGCGAAGAGCTCGGCGAGGACCTTGCGCTGCCGTTCACCTTGGTGCCGATCAGCTGAGATGGCCGAATCGCGTCCCAACCGCCAGGTGCGCGATGAAGCGCTCGAAAAGCTTTTCCGCGAAGAGTTCAGCGCCCTGCAACGCGCCGAGCTCGCCCTCACCAAGCAGCAACTCAGCACCGCCGTCTACGAGCCCTTTCGTGATATGGTGCGGCACTACCGCCGCCTGCTGCGGCAGTCGGTCAAGATCACCGCGGTCAGCGATGCCACCCAGCTCCAGCTCCGCCAAACCACCCGGGAACTCGCCGACGCCGTCGAACGCGTGCAGCAGCTGAACGCGAAACTCGTGGGTCTCCAAGAGGAGAAGGACGAGATCTTCGCCATGGCCGTGCACGACATGAAGAGCCCACTTTCCGGCATCTACGGCATGGCCTCGCTCATGGTCGATGGCACCATCAACGACCCCGCGGAGCACACCCAGGTTGGCCAAGACATTCGCACGCTATCAGAGCGAATGCTACTGATGATAAACGACTTGGTTGAAATTTACCGTTTGGAATCGGGCGAAATCGAATTTCAACCGCTCGAGGTGATGCCCGCCGACGTCGTCTCGCTGTTAACCTCTGCCCACCACGCCACCGCGCGCCGTAAACACATCAATCTCGAGTTCCGCCACAGCAGCGACGTCGAGAGCATCCTCGTCGATCCGCCCTCGGTCGAGCGCCTGGGCGGAAACCTCATTTCCAACGCCATCAAGTATTCGCCTCCCGGCACGACCGTGACGATCGAGCTCACCGTCGCCGAGGGCCAGCTCCGTCTGGCCGTCTCCGACGAAGGCCCGGGGATCAGCGCCGCCGATCAGAAAAAACTGTTTCGCAAATTCTCCCGCCTCTCGGCCCGCCCCACCGGAGGGGAATCCTCCTCTGGCTTGGGGTTGGCCATTGTGAAACAACTCGTGGAAGCCCTGCAAGGCAGCGTCTCGTGCGAGAGCACGCTCGGCGCCGGCGCCACCTTCCGCGTCGCGATCCCGGTCGGGCTCCCGACCGCCTGAACGGCAAAACCGACCGGCTCAAACGGCGCGGGAAACACGCCCGAGCACTTGCCAACGCCCCGCTCCCCTGCGACGATTTTGTCCTATGCATTTTTCCAATCTCCACGCCGGCCTCAAAGAACCCTTGCCCCGCAATAACGAAGAGGACGATGAAGACGAGAAGGCCGACGAAGCCCTGAAGAAGGACAACGCGCCCGTCGCCGCCCTCGTGCAGAAGAAGTTTCTCAACGAACGGAAGATCTTTCTCTGGGGCCCGGTCACCGACGAGTCCGCCAAGGACCTCACGGAAAAGATGCTCTATCTGGAACTGGATGCCCCCGGTAAACCCATCACGTTTTACATTAATTCTCCCGGTGGTTCCGTCACCGCTGGCATGGCGGTTTACGACACGATGCAGCTCATCAGCTCGCCCATCGATGTGGTTGTCACCGGCATGGCCGCCTCCATGGGCTCCATCCTATTGAGCGGCGCCAAGAAGGGCCGCCGTTTCATCTTCCCGCACGGTCGCGTGTTGATCCACCAACCGCTTATCTCCGGCCGCTTCATCGGCCCGGCCAGCGATATCAATATCCAAGCCCAAGAGATGGAAAAGATCCGCAAGGAACTCAACGGCATCCTCGCCGCCGCGTCCGGTCAGACGCTTGAACGCATCGACCGTGATACTGACCGCGATTTCTATCTCAACGCCCAAGAATCGATCGATTACGGTTTGGTGGACAAAATCGTCGACACGCTCTGATTCAGAGCAGTCGCCAGCGACAGGTCGTGACAATGCCCGCGACCTGTCGACGTCGCCGGCTCGGCTGGGACGTCGCCGGCTAGTGCGCGGCTTGGTCGCCCGGCACCATATCGATCAACGCCCGGCTCCATTCGAGTGCGGCGTTCGTCTCGCCCGCCATCGTCGAACTCTGGCGCGCCGCCTCCAGCCAAGACTTGCGCACGTCCGTCGGCAACGGATACGCGAAAAGCGTGCGCCAGACCAAGGTTGAGGTCGGACCGTCGCCCCATTCCCCCAGCGCCGTCGCAATCTGCTTTACCAGCCCCCAATCGGCCGCTGGCGCGCGCCGCACCCACTTCGCGAACCCCAGCGTCACCGCTGCCGCCGGGTCATCGCCGGCCGCATGCAATCGCTGCGCCACCGCCCAGCCCAACGCCAGACTCGGCGTGCGCTTCAGTTGCGCTCGGCCCCACTCCAACGCCCCGACCATGTCGCCCTCGCCCTCCCGACGTTGCATCTCGCGAATCGCCACATACGGCGCCAAGAGCGGCGGCAGTTCATCAATTCGCGCCACTTGGTCGGCCAGGCGCACTGCAAACGGCTGATACAACGGATCCCCCAGGGCGATCGCTTGCCAACTGATCCCAGGCAACGCCTCATACGCGGCCTCGCCGAGTCGCGCCCCGCGCAGCAACGCGGCCATCAAAATATCGGGCCGGTGCGTAAATTCCAAATACGGTTCCTCGACATTGCCAAAGGTCGCGGCCGCCCCGCGTGCCACCAACGGGCCCGTCCACCCACCACCGTTTTCCAAGCGCAGCGAAGACGCCGAATAGCTGTGGATGTGCAACGCGATCGCGCCACGTGCCAACCGAAACCCGGGCAGCACAAACGGGCCGTTTACCCCGCCGGCATACCAACCCAGATAAAGCGCCATCCCGTCAGCCCGGTCCGTGCCCGCCATGGTGCCGCCGTTGGCATGCTTCTGCAGATCCCAGCCGGCCGTCGCGATCTCCTCGCCCGCGGCTTCCAACCATCGATCCCCGTGCGCAAAGGGCCCCGACGTATCCGTGTAAGCCCGACCGATCAGCCCGTCCTGCTCCACGCGGATCGCGGTCGTCACCATGTCCTTCGCCGCCATGAACGACGGGCCGTCGAGCCGGGTCACCCGCACGATTTGCTCGAGCTGGGTCGTCGTCGGCTTTTCCTGCCGAAACAACGGACTGGGGATGAACCCGTTGACCGGGGTCCCGCTGGCCGAAATCACCGTGAGTTCCGAGTCCAGCGCCGCGTCGTTGCGCCGGAATTGCGCCGGCAAACGCTGCCCCAACTCGTTTTGCAACCACGCCGCTTCGTTGGAAATCTTTAGCGGCACTCCCCGACATACGACCAGAAAGGAGATCCGGTGGCCCGACATCGCGTATTTGCGCCGTCCATACTCGTCAAACAGCTCCATGCCGATGCCGTCGACCCAGTCGTGCGCCACCAGCCATTCCTGCAACGGATTGAACAACGTCGTCACAAACTCCGGCCAAGGCATCGACTCACCCCGACTCAACGGCAGGGCTACAATGTTAGCCGCCGGCACGCCCCGCGCCTCCGCATAATACTCGGCCAATCGCACGGACTCCGGTTCCTCCGAATTTGCCAGCACGATGACCCGCTCGGCGAGCTGGGCCGTGGTCTCTGGCGCCGCCTCCAAGCGCCCGACCACGGCCACGATCAACCAGACTGCGCCTAGGCAACGGCTTAACACGCGAAGCAACGTGAAAGCCGAAACGCCAAATGACCAGCCTGTTGGCATCACGAATTCCCTGCTCACGCCGGGTTGCGCCACCCCAACACCAGGACGCCCGCCACGATCAGGCCTCCGCCCAGCCAATGCTGCCAGGTGATGCGTTCGTGCAGGACCAGTCCCGCCAGCACGATCGCAAACACGACACCGAGCTTGTCCACCGCCGCCACCCGCGAAACGTCACCGAGTTGCAGCGCCCGAAAATAGCACAACCACGACAACCCGGTCGCGGCCCCCGACAGCGCGAGCAGCCCCCACGTCCGTCGGGGAATCTCCCCCAAACTCAGCCCGTCCGTCACCCGCCAGGCGATGCCCCACGTGAGCACCAGCACCACCGTCGTGCGAATCGCGGTGGCGACGTGCGAATTCACCCCCGCCACCCCGAGCTTCGCCAGGATCGCCGTGAGACCGGCGAAAAACGCCGCGCCGAGCGCCCAGAGTTGCCACGTATTCATATCATGGAGACCGCCATGCGCCAGCCCAGCCAGGTCGCCAGGCCACAGATCAAGACCGAGCCGACCCCATGCCCGATCGCCCAACCGACTTGTCCCCGTTGGAGCAGCTCGATCGTCTGCCACGAGAACGAGGAGAACGTCGTAAAGCCGCCGCAAAAACCCGCCACGAGCAAGGCCTGCAGGCGCGCGTTCTCCGCCGTGATGCCGCCCAGCCGTCCGATCAGCCAGCCGATCAACAACGAGCCCAAAATGTTCGCGGCGATCGTGCCCCAGGGCAAACGCCCCGCCGGCAGCCATATGCCGAGCCCCACGCGCAGGACCGCCCCCAACGCCGCGCCGAGCGCGACCCACAACCACATGATGGGGCCGCCGGGAATCATGGCGTGGCGGCCGCCCGCACTTGCGCGGCATAACGGGCCACGCCGGTGGCCAGCGCCTCGGCGATCTTTTGCCGGTAGGCCGGCGTGGCGATTTTCCGGGCTTCGCCTTCGTTGGAAACGTAACCGGCCTCGACCAAAACCGCCGGGCAGTCGATAAGTTTCAATACGACAAACCGCGCGCGCTTCAACCCGCGGTCAACCGTCTGCAATTCGTCCAGCAGTTGGCGGTGAATTTGGTAACCCAGAATCGCGTTCCACGCATCCGTGGCATTGCCGGGATATCCGATTTTGTCGCCCGCATCCGTCTCGCCGCTGGAGGTGGAACGCTGATATTGCGGCGTCATAATGTAGGTCTCCGTGCCTTTGACCGGACTGCCTTCCACCACGGCATTGAAGTGGATGCTGACAAACAAATCCGCCTTCGCCTTGTTGGCGTGGATCGCCCGCTCCTCCAAATCGACGAAGGTGTCGTCGGAACGCGACATGATCACCTTGTAGCCTTCGCGTTCGAGCAGCGCCTCCAAGCGCTGGGCCACATCAAGTGCCATCGCCTTTTCGTTGAGCTTCAGCTTGCTGTTGCGCGTGCCGCCGTCCTTTCCGCCGTGACCCGCATCAATCACGATCGTGCGCGGTTCCCGGCGGGTGGATGCGTAAGTGGCGGAACGCAAAATCGGCCCGACCAATACCTCGAGGTCGACGCGACTCAGGTAGAGCTTGCCGCCTTGCGCGGCCACCGCGTCACCCAGAAACAGGCGCAAGCCGTTGAGGGTGATTTCACGTTTATCGGCTTCGATTTCGAGCTTGGTCCAGGCGCTGGAAAACACCGCCCGGCGCCCCGGCTCAGGCCAGGCGACATCCAGTCCGTAACGCCTCAAGAAGGATTCGGCTTCGATGCGCTTCACGCCGCCGATGACGGTGATCGGCTGCCCGTCGGTCGCCGGATAGGCTTCGGCGGCCCGGAGAGGCAGTGTCGCAGTCAGCACCACGGCGCCCAGCAAACCGAGCACCAGCATCTGGCGCGTTGCGCGAAACGCCGCGGTGCAACGTTTCGCGTTCATCGCCCAGCGATCACTCAGCCGTGTCCTCGTGACTCTCGTCGTCCGCACCAGGCTTGCCCTTTTTCGCTTCCTTCTCCTTCGGCTCTTCGGGAGGACGGACGCGATCGGGGTCGAGCCACTTCGGCTTCCGCTTGTTCGACGGATGTGGCGTCACCATGACGTTGATCTGGCGACCGTTAAGCTTCGGCTCGTTATCCGGATGGCCCATGTGGGACAGCTCCGCGATGGCGCGTTTCATAACATCAAAACCGATGTCGGTGTGTGCCATTTCGCGGCCGCGAAACTTGAGGCGGATCTTTACCTTGCTGCCTTCATCGAGGAACTCCTCGGCGTGGCGCAACTTGGTCATAAAGTCGTGTTGGTCGATGCGGCCGGTCAGCTCGATCTCTTTGATCTTGGACGCGGTGACCTTGGAACTGGAGGTCTTTTTCTGTTCTTCGTAAACGTATTTACCGAAGTCCATGATGCGACATACGGGAGGCTGCGCGTTCGGCGCGACCTCGACGAGATCGAGGTTGAACTGCTGGGCGAGTTGCAGGGCCTTTTCCGTGGCCATGACGCCGAGCTGATTGCCCTCGGGGGAAATGACCCGGATCTGCGGGACTCGGATCCGGTTGTTGCGCCGGATGTTTGCGAAAGGGTCGACGTTGCGACGTTTGTAGTAAGGGCGGCGGGCGCCGCCACTGTTGCCACCGAAGGAGAGCGATGTAGCCATCAATAAGGAATTTACTCGAGTAGGATCAGCACGCTTTTCATGCGCGTCTGATGGGAAGACAATAAAGAAAAGGAGCGGTTCGCCCCTGGCGTGCATTCGGGTCGCACGGGACCCGGCCGACACGTTGGTCGGCAGTGCGGCGGGTTACACGCTGAAGCTTTCCCCACAGGAACAACTCGCCTTGGCGTTCGGGTTGGCGAACTTGAAACCACCGGCGATCAATTTGTTGGAGTAATCCAACTCCGTGCCCTTCAGGTAGAGCGCGGTCTTCACGTCTACCAAGACGTCGACTCCCGCCGAAACGACGAGGATGTCGCCGCGGCGCGGTTCCGCCACAAACCGTAGTTTATAGCTCAGGCCGTTGCAGCCGCCGCCTGAAATCGCGATGCGCAGGAACTCGCCCTGCTGCTCGCGGGCGATCAATGCCGCGACCTTTTTGCCGGCCGCCTCAGTGAGCTTCACCAAGCCCTCGTTGCCCGCTCGCACGCCTTCCGGCAGCACAGGGGCAGGTCTTTCGAGGATGGGTTCGGCCAACGACATTTAACTATCATTACACAAGTCGACGCGCCCAACGCAACCCTTGCGCCTCAAATCACCCGTCCCGCCGCACCAGTCGACGCGCCACCTCGATGGCGTTGGCCAGACTCGTCGGCGAAGCCTTCCCCTGCCCTGCAATGCCAAATGCCGTGCCGTGATCCGGGCTGGTGCGCACGTAAGGCAAGCCAAGGGTCACGTTGACCGCCGTATCGAAATCGATCGTTTTCAGCGGCGCCAGCCCTTGGTCATGATACAGCGCGACCACTACATCGAACTCGCCGCGCAGAGCCCGGCCAAAGACCGTATCACCCGGCTGCGCGAGCGAAACCCCGGGAAAACGATCCCGCAGCTCGCCCAAAATCGGATTCAGCACGTCACGTTCTTCGGTGCCGAGGATACCACCTTCGCCCGCGTGGGGATTGAGCCCGCACACACCGATACGCGGCGCCTTCACGCCTTCGGCTTTCGCCAACTGGGACGCCGCCGCCACCGTCCGCCGCAATACCGCGGGGGTGATCGCGGCAGGAACGTCACTCAGGGGGATATGCCAGGTCGCCAACGCCACCCGCAGCCGCCCACCGCAAAATGCCATCGTCGGCTCGCCGCCCCACTCCGCCGCAAAAAACTCCGTCTGACCGGGATGCGCATAGCCCACGGCCGCCAGCGCCGACTTGCTCACCGGTCCCGTCACGACGCCGCCAAAACGCCCCGCCATGCAGCCGGCTGCCGCCCGCTCCATCGCGCCCCATGCCACCCGCGCGCCTTCAGCATCAGGCTGACCGGGGATGGCGGCGAAATCCGCCGGGCCCACCGCGACGATTTGCTCCGGTGGCAACGGCAACAGGTCCAACCACGCCGCCGGCCCGATCACCACAACGTCATTGGGCGTCATCGGCTGCGCGCCGAGCCAGGTGGCGATCACCTCGGGCCCGATGCCCGCCGGATCACCGCACGTAATCGCCAACGCCCGTTTGCCCTTAATCATGACCGCCCTCCGCGCGAGCGACCGGCCGGACAAATCCGCGTTTCCCGTCCGCAAAAAACTCGAGAAACGCCCGCGCTTCGGCGCTCTTGATCTCGACCGAGGCCAGGTGCGCCGCCGCCGCCGCCCGCGCGTTCCCCACCGCGTAAACCGCGCGATAAGCCTCTTTGATTTCGAGCACCGTTGCGCGCGGCCAACCCCGGCGTTTCAAGCCCACGAGGTTCAGGCCCGAGACCTCATCGCGCTCGGCGACGAGGATGCACGGCGGCACATCACGCGTGATCCGCGCGATTCCCGCCACCATGGCGCCGGCGCCGATCCGGCAAAACTGATGGATGGCCGCGCCACCGCCGACGAAGGTGAACGCGCCGACCGTAACGTGCCCCGCCAGCAAGGCGTTGTTAGCCAACACGACGTCGTCCGCCACGACGCAGTCATGCGCCGCGTGGCTACCCGCCATAAAAAAGCAGCGCGCGCCAATCACCGTCGCTTGGCCGGCATGAATCGAGCGGTTGAGCGTCACGTTTTCCCGCAAAACGGAATCGTCGCCGACCGTCACGTAACTCGGAATGGCCGCGTCGAATTTCAGGTATTGCGGATCGCCACCGATGACCGCCCCCGGATGCACCACGACCCGATCACCCAAACGCGCATGTCGCGTCACCACGGCGTGCGCCATGATCGTCACATCGGCGCCCACTACCGCGCCCTCCTCGACCACCGCCGTCGGATGTATCTGCGTTGCCATGAGGGACGACTCAGGTCCGGGCCCGCCGCGAGGGCAAGCCCGCGCCGCGATCATGGGGCAACAGATCCAGCTGCGCATCGCGGATCAAGTCGTAGTTTTTCAGGATGCGCATGACCTCCAATGTGTCGCTCTTCCGGTAGTTTCGGTTCACCTCCACCTTTTCCACCAGATCAAGCAACATGGAGCGGAACGAGATGATCCCCGTCACTCCGCGCTCCTTGAGCAACGCCACGCTCTGCGAACGAAACGGCTCCTGCGTGGGCAGCGCGGGGAGCACCAAAATCTTGCCCAACGCATCAGCCTCGCCGTTCTCCTCCAAGGTTTCGGTCGAGAAAAACTCGTCGACCTTCTTGATGACGTTGTCCTCCAGAAAACGGAAGATCTCCGGCGAACTTTTCAGCGTCGCCGGCGAAAACACGCCGGTATGCCACGGTTTCACCGAGATCACCGCCCGGTGCAAATAGGGCAGCTCGTTGGAAAACAAAAAAAAGTCCGCCCGCCGCTCCCCACGCACCCAGCGCGGGTTATAGACGACCAGATCGATCTCCTCGTCGTCGGTCTTCTTGCGCGCCTGCACCTGGTATTTGCGCACTTGGCGCACGAGAAATCCATTTTGTTCGAAATACTCGCGGACAATACCTTCATCGATAGCCGACATGACGCGTCATCGTGGACGTCTCCCACCGCGAAGCGAGCCCGTAGGCAGGGCCGCCTAAACCGCGCCGAGTTCGCGCCACACTTGGTCGACCAACGCGCGCTCCACGTCGTCCACCGTAATTGCCTCGCCCAAGGTTCGCATCACCACGAAACGCAGCTTGCCGGCGCGCACCTTTTTGTCGCGCGCCATCGCATCGGTCAGCGCCTCGAGCGCCAACGGCTCCCGCAAACGGATCGGCAACGCATGCGCGCCCACCAGACGCTCGACTCGTGCAATCGTTTCCACTGGCACCAAACGCAACACCACCGACAAACGCGCCGCCGCCACCAACCCGACCGCCACCGCCTCGCCGTGGAGATACGTGCCGTAACCGGTCACTTTCTCGATCGCGTGACCGAAGGTGTGGCCAAGATTCAGCAACGCCCGCCCGCCCTCTTGGGCCGTTTCAAATTCATCCGCTTCGACGACCCGCGCCTTCGCCGCACAACACCGCCGCACCACGCCCGCCAGGCGGGTGTCGCCGGGCTGGAGCGCCGCCGCCGCCAGCTCATCGAACAACGCCGCATCGCCCAACATCCCGTATTTGATGACCTCAGCCATGCCGGCGGCGAACTCCCGTGGCGGCAGCGTCGCGAGCAGATCCGTCGCCACGTAAACCGCCTCGGGTTGGTGAAACGCGCCGACGAGGTTTTTGCCCGCCTTGAGGTTCACACCCGTTTTCCCCCCCACCGAGCTGTCGACCATGGAAAGCAACGTCGTCGGCACCTGAATCAGGGCAACGCCACGCAGATAACTTGCGGCGGCAAATCCGGCCAGATCGCCGATCACGCCGCCACCGACCGCGATGACCACGCCGCCGCGATCGAGTTTTTGCGCGGCCAAAAAATCCAACAATTCGCCGAGTCCGGCCCATGACTTGGCCGTTTCTCCCGCCGCCGCCACCCAACGCGGTGCCTCGCCAAACATCCGCTGCAAAGCCGGGCCTTGCGTCCGCGCTACGTTGTCATCGGTCACGACCACCACCCGTCGCCCCTGCGCGTCCAGCGTCGCCACCGCATCCGCCACCTTGCCGCTAAGATCCGCCCCGAAGTGGATCGGGTAGCTGCGCGCTCCGAGAGAAACCGTCAGGCCATCAACCATCCCGCCTGTAAACAGCGCGCCCTCGTCCGGGTCAATGCCGACGCCCCGTTAAACCGCTCAGGCCAACAACGCCGCCTTCGCTTTGTCGATGCCCCACTTCAGTCCTTCGCCCCGACTCCAACGATCGAACTCCTCGATCATGAGGCTACCCATGCGCCGACACTCCCGGTCCTTCGATCCCGCGATATGCGGGGTCAAAATCACATTGGGCAACGTGTAAAACGGTGACCCCGCGACCGGCGGTTCGGGGTGTGTCACATCCAATACCGCCGTCAGATCCGGACGCCGGGTCATCACGGCGATCAGATCCGCTTCGTTCACCACCGCGCCGCGCGCCGTGTTCACAAACGTCGCCCCCGGCTTCAACTGGTCCAGCAGGGCCGCCGTGATCATGCCCTCGGTTTCCTTCAACCAGGGCGTGTGCAGGCTCACCACGTCACACTGCCGAAAAATCTCCTCCAACGAAACCATCTCCACACCGAGCGCCGTCGCCTGCTCGCGCGTAACGAAGGGATCAAAGGCCAGCACCTCCACGTCAAACGGTCGCAACCGCTCCCGCACCAACCGCCCGATCATACCGAGCGAGATCAACCCCACCTTGCTGCCAAACGCCCCGGCGCTCTCTCGCATCGGCGGGAATCGGCCGTCCAGTTGCGTGCGCACCATGTAGTGCCACGCCTGTTTCAGGCTCATCAAAATCGTCGCCAGCGTGAACTCCGCCACCGGCACCGCGTTCATCGCGTAGGCGCTCGTGACCTCAATGTTCCGGGCCCAAAATGCATCGGTCGCAAAATACCGAATCGAGCCCGCCCCATAAAACACCGCCCGCAGCTTTGGCGCCCGCGCCAGCAGCGCCTCATCCAAAACCGGCGCATCCCAGCCGCTGAACACGACGTCGACTTCGGCCCACAGTTCCGGCCGCGACGCCAGCTCCGCCTTCGTCAGGGGGGGCGCCACCAGCTCCACCCGCCGAGCAATGCGCGCCACGCCCTCTGCCCCATAAATGAGGTCACACGCCACTTTGGAGAGAACGATGATTCCCTTGATCATAGATCACGCACCGCACAGCAGAACCGATCCGCAAACAACCCCAAATCCGCTCCGCATCACCGACGGCCGGTCCGATGCCGCGCCCGAAACGCATACGGGCTCTCCCCTGTCTGCCGTCGGAAAGCCACGCTGAAATAGCTCGGACTTTCGAAACCCGCCAGCTCCGCCACCACCGCGATGGACAGCTCGCTCTCCAATAAGAGGTGCTGCACCCGCGCCATCTTACGCTGCACGATCCATTGATGCGGCGACTTGCCCAGCAGCGCCCGGAACCGCCGCTCCAGCAACGTGCGCGACATCGGCACCGCCCGCAGCACATCGGCCACGTTAATGCGCTCCGCCACGTGTTCCTCAATGAACCGCACCGCCGCCGCGATCTGTGGATCCGCCACTTCCCCCGCCGCGGTCGAGACCCGTTCCACCACGCGCGCTGGTTCCACGAAACGCGTCTCCGCCGCGCGCGTTCCGCCCCGCATCATCGCCGCCAGTAATCCCGCCGCTTCGTAGCCGATGCGTTGGGCGTTCGGCAGCACGCTCGACAACGGCGGACTGCACAGCTCGCACATGACTTCATCGTTGTCCACGCCCAGCACCGCCACCTGCTCGGGCACCGCCAGCTCCCGCAACTGGCATGCTTCCAACACTTGCTGCGCCCGGCCATCGTGCGCCGCAAAGACCGCCACCGGCTTCGGTAGCTCCGCCAACCACGCGGTCAACGCCTCCCGCTCCGCCTCCGATCCTGTCGGTCGATCCGCCCGCCGCCGCAACGCAAAGACCTCCCCCGCGCTGCCCTTTTCCGCCAACGCCGCTTGAAAAGCCACGCCCCGCTCCCGCGACCACACAAACCGCGGATCCCCGCAATACGCCAAGTGCCGAAAACCCTGTGCCCACAGATACTCCACCGCCAGCCGCGCCACCGCGCCGTTATCGATGCTCACCCGCGGAAACTCCGAGGCCCCGCGCTCCGCGCTCACGTCCGCCACCGGTCGACCGGTCCGCCGCAATGCCGCCGCGATCGCTGGCGAATCCACCCGTGCGATCACCCCGTCCCCCCGCCACTCCGCCAACCAGGCCGGCGGCGGCGCCCCCCGCTCGTATTCCGTAAAACGAATCGCCCACCGCGCGCCATGATCCCTCACCCAATCCCGCACGCCATGCAATAGGTCCCGCCCATAGCGATTCGACGTTTCGATCAACAACGCGACCCGCAAGGGAGGAGGCAACGGCACTCGCATAGCGCCGTCACCCTGCAGAGGCCGCGCGACCGTCGCGACAAAAAAGCTAAAGAAACATGCGTAGATTTGTTACCGCCGCCATTCCCCCCTCTGTTATGATGGCCCCTCTCGTTACCCCGTGCGCTCATGCTCTCCCCCCAAAAACCAGCCCCCCGAGGCGCCGCGGTAGCAGAGCCATGCGTGTCCCCTGAGGGCCAAAAAAACCGCTCCTCGTCCCGCTCTCTCATCCCATGAAAAAACCCACCGCCCGCAAAAAAACCGTCGCGAAGTCCAAGGCTAAAACCTACTTCACCGGCATACCCACCATCGCCTACGAAGGTCCCGGATCCACCAATCCGCTGGCTTTCCGCCACTACAACCCGGACGAGCTTTTCGACGGCGTTTCGATGAAGGACCATCTGCGTTTCTCCATCGCCTACTGGCATTCCTTCCGCGGCACCGGCGCCGATCCATTTGGTCCCGGCACCATCGTGCGTCCGTGGGAATCCGGTCAGGATCCCGTGTCCGTCGCCAAGACGCGTATGGATGCCGCCTTCGAGTTTTTCCAAAAGATCCAGGCCCCGTTCTGGTGTTTCCACGACCGCGACATCGCCCCCGAGGGCAACACTCTCAAGCAGTCGCACAAGAACCTCGACGCCCTCGTCGCCCACGCCAAGTCGCTGCAAAAGGCCACCGGCGTAAAGCTGCTCTGGGGCACGGCCAACTTGTTCAGCAACCCCCGCTACATGTGCGGCGCCTCGACCAACCCCGACGCCCATGTCTTCGCCTATGCCGCCGCGCAGGTGAAAAAGGCCTTGGAGGCCACCGTCGACCTCGGCGGCGAAAACTATGTTTTCTGGGGGGGCCGCGAAGGCTACGAAACCCTGCTCAACACCGACCTGAAACGGGAACAGGATCACCTCGCTGCATTCATGCACATGGCCGTCGATTACGCCAAGGAGATCGGGTTCAAGGGCCAGTTCCTCATTGAGCCGAAACCCCAGGAACCCACGAAGCACCAATACGATTTCGACGTCGCATCCGGCATCGCCTTCCTGCGCACCTACAAGCTCGAAAAGCACTTCAAGTTCAACATCGAGACCAACCACGCCACGCTCGCCGGTCACACGTTTAATCACGAGATCGAGGTTGCCGCCGCGCAGGGCATGCTCGGCTCGATCGATGCCAACGCCGGCGACCAACTCCTCGGTTGGGACACCGATCAGTTCAACACCGACGTGCGCGAGCTCACCCTCGCCATGGTGTCGATCTTGCGCGCCGGTGGCCTCGGCACCGGCGGGTTTAACTTCGACCCCAAGGAGAGCCGTCCATCCACCGACCCGGTCGACCTGTTCTACGCCCACATCGGCGGCATGGACGCCTACGCGCAGGCCTTCAAGATCGCCCGCCGGATCCTCGCCGACGGCACGCTCCATGAGTTCGTCGCCGCGCGCTACAACTCCTTCAACATCGGCTTCGGCCGGGACATCGAGAAGGGCAAGGTCGGCTTCAAGGAGCTCGAAAAGATCGCCTTCAAGCTCGGTGAACCCGTGCTCGCCTCCGGCCGCCAGGAGTATCTGGAAAACCTCATCATGCGCTACGTCACAGGCTGATACGCGCCCGTCCTGCACCTCATCGGAGGCGGACGTCACGTCCGCCTCCCGTCCAGGGCCCGACTCAGCCGTCGGGCCCTTCTTCGTGTCACCCGCCGCCGACCTACTCGCCTTCGTTGCCCGTAGCCAAAGCGGGCTTCAGCGCCTCGCCTTTCATGCGAATGCCTTCGAGTTTCGCCAGCACCTGCGGCACCGCGTCATCCGCCACATCCACCAACGTGTGACGCTGCAGGATGTCGATCGCGCCCACCACGCCGGCCGGCAATCGCGTCACACCCGCGACCTTGCCGACGATATCGGCCGGCGTCACGAGGTGCTTGCGCCCTACATTAAGAAAAACCGTCGTCATGCCCGCCTCGCGCCCAGTGCGCGCCTCCGGGATGAACTTGCTCTTGCCGCCGCCCTTCGGCCGCTTGCCCTGGTCGTCCGACGGATAGCTGAACTGCTTGGCCGCGCCCTTCGGCGGCGAAAACTCCGGCGCCACCTCCTGGATCGGCAACCGTCGTGCGGGCGTGCTCGGTGCTCCGGGGCCGGCCGGCTTGGCCGGTTTCGCCCCGGCGGGTGCCTTGCCGCCACCCGCCGAGCCACCATCGCTGTTCATGATATGGATCAGCGCCGCAATCACATCGGTGCTCGCATACCCCTGTTCGAGCAAACGGTCCACGATGCGGTCCTGCTTGCGATACTTCGCCTCGTCCAAGGTCGTGCGCAGTTTCTCAAAGAACACGTTTTCGCGCGCTTCCTCGACCTCATCCATCGACGGCACGCGCTCCCGGCGAATGTTGAGTTTCGCATAACGCACCATGCCTTGCAGTTTGTAGAGCTCACGGCCGGAAACGAACGTGAACGCCCGGCCGGTCTTGCCCGCGCGTCCCGTGCGACCGACGCGGTGCGTGTAGTCCTCGGCGTCGTTCGGTAGGTCAAAATTGAATACTACCTCCAGATCATCGACGTCCAACCCTCGCGCCGCCACATCGGTGGCGACGAGGAACTCGAAGCCGCGTCGTTTGAACTTCTCCATCACCCGCGTGCGTTGCGCCTGCGTAATGTCACCGTGCAAACGGTCGGTCATGTAACCACGCGCGTGCAGCACTTCGTCCAACTCATCGACCATCAATTTCGTCGAGCAGAAGATGATGCCATAGCGGAAATCATGCACGTCGATCAGGCGGGTCAGCACCTCGGTTTTCGAACGACGATCCACTTCGAAATAGACTTGGTCCACCTGCGGCGCGTTCTGCGCCTGAGCCTCGATCTTCACCGAAGCCGGATCGTTCGTGTAGCGCCGGATCAGGTCACGAATCACCGAAGGCATCGTGGCTGAGAAAAACAGCGACTGACGCTCCTTCGGCGTCGACGAAAGCACCTTCTCGATGTCGTCGCGGAAACCCATGTCCAACATGCGGTCGCACTCGTCGAGGATCACCATCTTCAAGTTGTCGAGCCGGAGGGTGCCCTTTTCCATGTGATCCATCACCCGGCCCGGCGTGCCGATCACGACCTGCGCGCCTGCCTTCAGCCCGCGGAACTGGCGCTCATAACTCTGGCCACCGAAAATCGGCAGCTCCATCACGCCTTTCTTAAAGTAGGCCAATTTGCTGACTTCTTCCGCCACCTGCACCGCAAGTTCACGGGTCGGACAAAGAATCAGCACCTGGACATGTTTTTGTTTCGGGTCCACGCGCTCGATCGCGGGAATGGCGAACGCCGCGGTTTTGCCGGAGCCCGTCGCGGATTGCCCCACGACATCACGCCCGCTCATGAGCAGCGGAATTACCGCCGTCTGAATCGGCGAAGCTTCCTCGAAACCCATTTTGTCGACGGCTTTGAGCACCTCGGGCGACAAGCCGAGTTCAGCGAAGGGTTTTTTATCCATACCGCCACCGTGCGCAACTTTCCGCCCGAAGCGGAGCACAATCTTTTGGAGGCTTCAGAGCTCGCCGGCGGCTGGGGTCTGCCGCGTGAACGCTCGAATCGCCGCCATGAACCCGCGATGACTGACCATTAATGCAGCGCGTTCCCCCAATTCGAAGTCACCCCAGTGAAACTCTGGAGCCACAATGCAGGTGACCAGTCCCCAGCGCCCGCCCGCCGCGAGGCGCGTGCCTTGCCAGACCCCCGCCTCCACCACATCCTGCAGG
>CAXBDS010000114.1:0-16836 GCA_963974355.1 uncultured Opitutaceae bacterium | reverse complement strand
GCAGGAGGGTGAAGCCTCGATCGCCAACAACCGCGCGTCGGTGCGGCTGCGGGTGATCGATAACCGCGTGAAGGTGTTCATGATCGAGCAGGAGCCGCGCTGGGACTGGCGCTACCTGTTGGACTTCCTGCAGGAGGACAGTCGGCTGACCTTGCGCTGCGTGATGCTCGATGGTGACCCGAGCCTGATGGCGCTGCCCCACACGCCCTTCTTGCCCGACCTGCCCACCGATCGTGCGGCGCTCTACGAGAGCGACATCATCCTGCTCGGCGACGTGGACCCGTCTCGCCTCGGGCGCGAGCGCATGGAGCTGATTCGGGAATGGGTCGACTCGGGCGGCGGTGGTCTGGTGTTCCTCGCCGGCCCAAATCACAACCCGCGCTCCTACCTCGGCACGCCGCTTGAGACGTTGCTGCCGGTGATGCCGGCCGGCGGCCCGCCCGCACCGAGCTACGACGAACCGGTGCAGTTGCAACTCACGGCGGCGGGGGCACGTTCCCCGTTGCTGCGGCTGGCCGAAAACGAGCGCGACAACATCGCCCTTTGGCAAAAGTTTGGCGGCGTGCGTTGGACCGCGCCGGTGACCCGCGCCCGGCCCGGTGCCTCGGTGCTGCTCGTCGATCCGACCCGCGCCCGGGCTTCGTCCGCCGGACCGCAACCGGTGCTCGCGCGTCAGCGCTTCGGACGGGGCGAAGTCATGTATTTCGGCTTCAACGAAACCTACCGCTGGCGCAGCGGCATCGGCGGCGAACGCTACCGCCAGATCTGGAGTCAAGTATTCCAAGCCCTCGCGCTCGAGCGTCTCTCCGGCGCGTCGAAACAGGTGCAACTGCGCGTGGATCGCCCGAGCTACGAACTCGGCGAACGCGTCGTCATTTCCGGGCAGCTCTATCAACCGGATTTCAAACCCTTGCTCGCCGACATCGTGCCCGCCCAAACCGAGCTTCACCCCATCGGCGCCGAGGCAAACGCCCCCCCACTCACGCAGGACGTCGACTTGCGGCCGGTGCCCGATGAACCGGGTTCATATCGCGCAGAGTTTTCTCCCGTGCTCGCCGGTCGCTACCGGTTCTTCACCCGCCTCGATCGCGACGCCGTGGTCGAGTTCGACGTGGTGGAACCCCAACTGGAGCAGAGCGACGCCGCGATGAACCTTCCCCTCCTCGAAGCCACCGCCGCGGCGGCCGGCGGACGTGTTTTCCGCGAGGACGATCTGGCCGAGCTGCCAGCGCTGCTCGAAGGCCGCACCTCGCAGGTGTCGTCCCTCAAACGGCTCGAACTCGCCTACTCGCCGGTCTTGCTCGGCTGGCTCCTCCTCTGCGCCTGCTGCGAATGGTTCGTGCGCCGCCTCAATCGTCTGAAATGAAACCACGCCCGCCCGATGCAAAATCGCCCCCGACGCCGCGCCTGCGGCGGCGCACGCGTCCCGTCGAATATCGGGACGTGCCGGCCGGGATCGCGACACCGCTGCAGGGCCTGGCCACCCGGCATACGGCGGTGCGGTTGGCGCGGGGTGTGACGGGGTTGGTGCTGATCGGCGTCGCGCTGGGACTGGGACAACTTGTGCTGGATCGCGCGTTGGATTTCCCGCGCAGCGTGCGGGCCTGCCTGCTCGTCATCGATCTCGCGGTGGTCGTCCATTTCGCCCGCCGCCAAGTCATCGCACCGTGGCGCCTGCGTTGGGGCGTGGCCGACGCCGCCTTCGCGTTGCAACGGCAGTGGAAGGCACTCGGGAGTCGGCTCATTTGCGCCGTCGAACTCGCAGGCTCCGCTACCGCCGGCCACGGCTCGCCGCAGTTGGCCGCGCTGCTCATCAATGACGCCAGCGCGATGTTGGACGGACTGCCCATCAAGACCGTCGTCCCCTGGCAACCCGTCGCAAAACGGGCGGGGCTCGCCGTGCTCGCAGTCGCCGCTGCGCTGGCGCTAGGCGTCTCCCAGCAACCGCTTACCGCCCTACTGCTGCGTCGGGCGGCGTTGTCCGACGCGCCGCTGCCCACCGCCACGCAGGTGGTGTCCGAAACGGGGAACCTGCGCATCGTGGAAGGGGCCAGCGTCGAATTCGCCGCACGCGCCACAGGGGTGTTGCCCGCGCAGGGCCGCCTCGAACTGGCCTTTGCCGGAGGCGAACATCGCACCGTGCTCGTGCGCCCGTCCAACGAGGACCCGGCGCGTTTCGTGTTCGCGTTGAACAATGTGCAACAGGCCGGCACCTACCGGTTCTTCCTCGGCGATGGCCGCGGGCCGATTTTCAGCATCACCCCGCTGCCCGCGCCGCTGCTGCAGGAAATCACCTTCCGCCAAACCTTTCCAGCCTATACGCGCCGCGCCGCCCTCACCCAACCCGCCGGCGCACTGACACTTTTCGCCGGCAGCCAGGTCGAAATTGTCGCCCGCAGCAACGCCGCCCTCAGCGCCGGATCCGTGCGTTTCGCGGGCACCACTCCTTCCGCCGATGTGGCGCTCACCGTCGAAGGCGCCGGAGCGCGTAACCTGCGCGGCACATTTACCGTGCCCGCCGAAGGTTTGAGCGGCCTGAGCCTCCCGATCACCAGTGCCGACGGTATCACGGCGACCAATACAACCGTATATCCCGTGCAATTGACCACCGACGCCGCGCCCATCGTCAGCCTGAGCGCGCCCACCGCCGCACGCGTGACGCTGGTGCCCACCGCGCGCCTTGAACTCCGCGGTCGCGTGAGCGACGACTTCGACGTCGCCACGGCCGAACTGGTTTGGGAAAGTCCGCTGACCGGCACCACGCGGGTGCCACTGACGATCGGGCCCGACGGCGCCATCAGCACCGACTTCGTGCCGGCGCGCGAAGCGCCTACCTTGGCGGCCGGCGCCTCCATTGCCTGGTGGATCGAGGCCACCGACCATAATGATGTGACCGGTCCCGGCATCGGCCGCACTGACCGGCGCGAGTTGGTCCTCGTTACGCTCGCCGCCAAACGCCAGGAAATGCTCCAACGCCTCCAGGAAACCTCCCGCCAACTCGAAGACGTGGCCCGCCGCCAAGGGGACGTGCGCGAAGACCTCGGCGAAGCTTTGCGCCGCTCCACCCCAACCCCGTGATGTCATGAAACGCCTCGCCGCCTTCCTCGGTTTATGTCGTGCCCTGCCCGCCCTGATCCTCGCGCAGACCAACGACAGCACGTTGCGTCCCGTCGCGTTTCAAAGCGGAATCGAACAGGCCGCGCTCGGCCAACAGGCCGATCAACTCGCGCGCGACGTCGCGACCTTGATGGATGAGTTGCAGCGCAATGGTTTCCCCGCCGAAAGCCTGACGGGGCTCACCTCGCTCGTGGGCCAACTCGAAGCGGTCGGCGGCGCCGATATGAAACCCCTCGCCGACCGCCTGCGCCGCGTGGCCGAGTCCTCCGGGGGCGACCTGCGCGCGGCCGTGGCCGACGCCTACCGCGATCAGCAATCCATCGAGTTACGCCTCGCCAGCCTCTCCCGCCAACTCGTCGTGCAACAACTCCGCGCCGACGCCATTCGTCAGCTCGAGTTGCTCATCGGCCGGCAGCTGGCCGCGCAACGCGAGACGCGCACGCTCGGTTCGACCGCCAACCGGCCCGCCGATCGCGTCAACCTGTTGGAAAGCGACCAAGCAGCCATCGGCACCGAACTCGCGGGTTTCTTCCAAACCGGCGAAACGCTGCTCTCTCGGCTGCAAGATAACGATCCCGCCGCCGCGCTCAATGGGACCAGCCCCGTCAACAGCCCAAACTTCGCCGAACGCGTCAACGCCCCCTACCTCACGACCCTTTCGGATGAAGCGCTCGCCGCCGTCAAGGCCGGTAAATTTCCCGAGGCCTTTGCCCGGCAGGCGGCGCTCCTCGCCGAGTTTCGACGCATTCTCGACGGCGTTCTCGCCAGTCAACCGGTCACCCAACGCCTTGCCAGCGCACTGCAGCAACTCGAAGCGCTGAAACAAGAACAAGCCGCTCTCGCCGCCGACCCGGCGCCCAATGCCGCCGCCCAACAAGCCCTCGCCGACGAGGCTCAGCTACTCGCCCAACAAGTCGCCCCCGTGAGCCCCGCCGCCGCTGAAGCCATGACCAAAGCCCAAGCCGCCATGCTGCCCTCTCCGCCACCGCCCGCCGGGACCCCCCCCCGCCCGCAGAGGCCGCCGCGCAACCCGCCGCCGCCGAACAAGCCCTCGCTCAGGCCCAAGACGCCCTCCAACAACAACTCGCTCAAGCTCAGGCCACCGACGCCGCCCAAGCCCAAGCGACGGCGGCCAACGAGCCGGCCCAAACGGGCGACAGCCCAGGCGCCGCCGAAAATAAAGGCCAGGGCGAAGGCCCCGGTAAAACGCCCTCAGCCGGCACCATGGCCGGTCCGTCCGACGGCAAGCCCAGCCCCCCTGGTCAGCAAGCCGGCGGGCGCGGCGGCTCCGGCGAGAACCTCGGTCTCATGGCCGCCGCACCAGGTCCGGACGGCGGCCCTGCCCAAACGGTGGGCGCCTTGAAACCCGGCGAACAAGCCGCATTGCAATCCCTGCAAAACGAACGCTACCCCGCCGAATATTCTGCATGGGTCCAGCAATACTGGCGCAACCTCGCCGCCCAACCCTAAGGGACAACCACACCACCAAAGGGTAACCACAGATGGAACCAGATAAGCACAGATCGAAATTCGTCTCAGCGCGCGGCGGTAGCGAAGCGCCGACGTGCTGCCGGTCGGTGGTTCAAAAACTCGTCTCTCTTGGCGTCTGTTTTTGCGTCCTCGAATTCGTGGTTACCCTGCACGCCCAGCCGGCCGAATCCGCCTTCGGTCGCCGTGAGGGTGGCACCACCTCGCTCATCGGCATCTTTTACGACCTGAAGCAAAATCAGCAGCGTCAGCCCGTGCCCAATGCCGCAGAGAATTACAGCAACGCCATTGATGAGTTCCTTGTGGCGGGTTTCGACGAGGCCCTGTTCAACCGCTACTTCCGAGCCGCCCTGCCGCTCTATACGACCCAGTTTGCCATCAACAACATGAGCGCAGACGTCGCCCCGAAAGCCTTCGGGGTGGAAGGCGTGGTGAAACCGCAGCTCTGGGTCGTCCACTACAAAGGCCAAGTCGCGCCGCCCGTTTCCGGCACGTATCGCTTCGTGGGGAATTTCGACGATATGCTCGTCGTCGCGATCAACCGAAAAGTCGTGCTCGTGGGCAATCGCCCCGACACGCGTTTCCCCAAACTCGGCTGGAAGGAACCCGCCGAGGCGGCCGGGCTGCCACGTCCCGCCGCGAATCAGTTTTCCAAATACGGCAACTGGATCGAGCTCGAGGCGGACCAGCCCGTCGACATCGACATTCTCATCGGCGAACGCCCGGGGGGCGATTTTTACGGCGTTATCCTCGTCGAGAAAAAGGGCGAAATCTACGGCAACAACGGCGAAGGCCGCCCGATCCTGCCCCTCCTGCAAGTCGCGCCGAACCCCATGCGCGACAATCGCTTCATCACGGACCGTCCGACGTGGACCTGCTTCCGTTAGGACAGGTAGTGGCAACTTAATGCAATAAGCCGAAAAATAACCCAAATCACTTATGCAACTTCATGCAATTTATCTTGCATGACCGCAGTTCTCCCCTCACAACGAAAGCCGGTTCTTACCCTATTATCGCCCCATGACCTCCCCCTCTTTCTTCGGCGCTAGCTCTAGGCTGCTGGCTCTCTCTCTTTTAGCATCCGCATCGATCTCCCTACCCGCCGCCGTAATTACTTGGGGTGGCAGCACGGGGGAATACACCACGGCAGGCAATTGGACGGGAGGCTTGCTGCCCAACACCAATAGCGGCGATACCGCCCTGATCACCGCGGGAGCGGTCACCTATACACCCGGCGGCGATCTCACGCTTCACAATGGCGGTAAGCTTCAAATCAGCGGCGGTTCTTGGACCCAAGTGGATAGCGTCGCGTGGATTCAGATGGCCGGAGGCTCGATCGTAGTTGATGGCGGCACCTTCAATCAAGGCACCGCCGGAAACCTTGTTTTGGACTCAAGCTCCTCGATTTCTATTTCAAGCGGTGCGGCGAACTTTAACGGAAATTTCATCTATCAGCCCACCAACTCGGGCACGTTTTCCATCACCGGAGGCACGGTCTCGGTCGCCAACGAATTCAAGCCCATCGAAACGTTCACTATGAGCGGTGGTTCACTTACCGCCACCTTGATCTCGTTTGCGGACGGCACCGGCGGAGTCAATCTCGCTGGAGGCACGATCACCCTCGACGGCTCAGGCGGAAATCACGGCTTTTATGGCGGCGATGCAAACAAAGGCCTGAATTTCACCTCTGCTGCAGGCACGCTTTTCCTGAGCAGCTTCACGATCTCAGAACTGACCACGGCCGGGTTCCTCACGAACGGAACGATCCAGTATAACGGCACGGTAGATTCTTCAAAATTCAACCTGAGTGAGGCCGATGGTGGCGTATACGTCACCGCCGTCGGTTCCGCCATTCCGGAACCCTCCACCGCTGCGGCACTATTTGGCCTGATCGTGTTGGGTGCCGCCTGTAATCGCCGTCGCCGCTCGCGCGCCTGATCGACCGCAGTCTGGCATGCCAGAGTTGACGCGCCCGGTGCCGGTCCCCGGCCCGGGTGTTTTCGCGCTGATCTCCAAAGAACCGTGAGCCGCCTCTCCCTCCCCGTGTTCGTCATCTGCGCCGCGTGAAGCCCTTCTCGCCCCCACCTTCGCTCATTCCGGCAGCAAGACCGCGCGCAAGCGGTGGTTTTGCCTTGCTCATCACGATTACGCTGCTCGCGTTTGTCGTATTGCTACTGGTTTCGCTCGCCGCTCTCACGCGGGTCGAGACCCAGATTTCCGACAACAGCCAGCAACTGGCGCACGCCCGGCAAAACGCCCTCATGGGGCTGAATATCGCCATCGGCAAACTTCAGGCCGCCGCTGGTCCCGATCAACGCGTCACCGCCCGAGCCGTTGTCGATCCCTTCGCCGCAACCACCAATTCCAAATGGACCGGCGTCTGGGATTCCGCCCCCTCCTCTGCAACCTACGGGCAGCGGCTCACGTGGTTGGTTTCGAGTCCAGCCGCCGCTCCCGACGCGAGCACGAGCGTGGTTGATCCAGGCGCCACTGGAGTATCCGCCACCACCGTCCGTCTGGTGGGCAACGCCAGCACGGATCTCGGAAGCAATGCCGCCACTTTGGCCAACCAGGTGAACGTGCCGCTGGAAGAGATTCGCAGCGATAACGTGCCCGGGCTGGCCACGGGAGCGGGCGGCCATGTCACTGGACACTACGGCTACTGGGTGGGCGACGAAGGCGTAAAAGCCCGTGCCAATCTCAACGACGCCGGTCGCAGCCCATGGTTTACCCCCAACGCAGGAAAACCCACTCCTGATATCATTGACCGGCTTTATTCTGTCGGCCTCGCCCAGCGCAACGCCGTCGAGT
Source organism: uncultured Opitutaceae bacterium (assembly GCA_963974355.1). Classification (GTDB taxonomy): domain Bacteria; phylum Verrucomicrobiota; class Verrucomicrobiia; order Opitutales; family Opitutaceae; genus Actomonas. The sequence continues at coordinate 9,420 of CAXBDS010000114.1, read as the reverse complement.
GGATGCGCAATACGACCGACGGCACCTCATTGATCGAGCCCTTGTTGCCCGATTCGGCCCTTGCCACCGCCAACAAGTGGATCTCCCCGGAACAACTCAGCCTAACCGGTGCAAGTTCCAACACGACGAACCTCCGCGACGCCGGTCGCGCCCGCTACCACGACCTCACATCCTGGAGTAATGGCGTGGAATCCGATGTCCGTCTCGGCGGCCTTAAACGCGACCTGACGGCTGCCTTCGAAATGGATGACGCCACATTCCAAGCGTCCATCTTCGCGGATGATGCCCCGGCGGCCGATCGCACCGTGATGGCCCCAGGCGTCAACACCTCACGTTTCGTTTCGTCGATTTACAACGAGACCGTCCCAAACACAACGCCCTCTGCCATTCTCCGCGGACCGACATGGCACCTGTTGCGCAGCCACTATCGCGTCTACAAATCTGCCTCACCCTCCAGCACGCCGGCCGTCGTCACGGCCCGCGCTTTGATGCCCAGTAGCTCGGGCGCTCAACCGGCCTCGGATCGCCTGCCCACGCCCGCGATCGACTTGTTCAACGGTTCGGGCGTCACCGGCGATCCCAAGTCGGCCGATACGGTAGACAAATACGGCACCAAGATCACCCCGAGGCCGACCCGGTCCGCCCTGCTCCCCTACATCAATCGCATCACCTTCGTGATCAGCCTGCAGACGGTTCCAACGACGGCGCCGGCCGGCGCCGTGGGAGCTATTTACGAGGTGCGACTCGTGCTGACGCCGATCATCGTCCTGCACAACCCCTACAACGTGCGACTCGAACTGCGCGACCTTGATGGCGATGGCTACTGGGGTCGTCTGCTCGCTCGCGGCCTCCCTTTCGCCCAGATCATTCGCGCCAACGGCCGGGAGTTCACCGCCCGCACCGGATCAAACTTGGAAGACCGCGTCATCAATCTCGGCGCAGCGGCCGAAGCGGCGACGAACAAGGCGATGTCCTACAACAACATGATGCGCTTTCTCATCCCGAGTATGACCATGGAACCGGGGGAAATCAGAGTATTCTCTCCCAACCTGTCGAATACCGCGCAAGTGGGACTCAACATGCCGCTGGCAGCCAACAAGTTCGTGGAGAGTGGCTACTACCTCAATCAACTGAATGGCCAACGCTTCGACTACTTTGGGGGCCCTCACGACGCCGAACTCGTCCGCCCGGCGACCACACGCCAGCCCTGGCCGATCGGTCCGGGTGGCGCCGACATCGCTCCGCCCGATGATCAGGATTTCCGCGTGCTCGTGACCGGGGATACGCCCATCGAAGCCGCCATCACCACCACCAAGTCAGGCGACGGATCGATGATTATTCGTTTCAACGTCGAATCTGAAAACGGCGACAGCACCAGCAACGCCGGCGACAACCTCTCTTTGTTCAGCGAGCTTTACGTGAACAAACCTGGTCTGGGATCGGGGTCGGGTGACGTGGCCGACCGCACCTACGTCGACTACAACCCGGCGTTCCATGGCGGCCAGACCGCCGCCAACTACAATGGCGATCCGGTGCCGATTTTCGCCTACGACCTGATCCTGAAAACGCCGGATAGCAGCACCGCCAAAGCCGCCCGGCCTTTCATGACCAGCAACCCCGCGGCCATGGTGACCGAACGGGCCGCCATTGGCGACTATGCCAACCTCGGTAACCGCCGAGGCTTCCCGCTGACTGCCGCGCCCATGCAACCCACCTACCGCTGGTGGAACCACGGCAGCTGGACCACGGACATCCTCGACGCCGACCCCAGCGGTCTCGCTTACTGGGGCCCCTCCTCCGACGCCGCCACCGGTTTGAGCCAAGTCAGCCTGATCGAGGTGCCTACCCGGCCGCTCACTTCGTTGGCCCAGTTTCAACACTTGATGACCTCGCTCTACGCCAACGAGCCTTACTTCGCCATCGGCAACTCCGAAGCCTCCCCTTTCATTCCCACGGCCGCGCGCTACTATGATGCCGTCAAAGGGAGTCAGCCCTGGTATTTCGCGGACATCAGCTACCTGTCCAACCAAGCGCTCTGGGACCGCACGTTTTTCTCCAGTCTTACTCCCGGGTTCGATGGTACGAACTACTATGCCGGCACCGACCCAAATAACGCTAACTCCCGCCAATCTGTCCGCGATGCGTGGCTCGCCGGCACCGGCCATCTGCCGAACACTCGCATCGTGCCCTATCGGTCGCCTCGCCGCACCGATGCCGAGCGGGAGAGCGGCTTGTTGGACCCGGAAAAAGCCGCCGCCCATCTGCTCTCCGCAGGCGCATTTAACATCAACTCGCGCTCCGTCGAGGCCTGGGTGGCGGTCCTCGCCGGAGCCCGAAATGCCGCGATGCTGCGCACCAATGGCAACGTCGAGACCACCACCGACCAGGTCGTGATCCCTCATGCGTTACCCAGCGTGGGCAACGATCGCAGCGGAGGTTCTACCGACGTGTGGAACGGTTTCTCCCGCCTGACCAATACCCAGATTCGCACCCTGGCGACCAAACTCGTCGACCAGATCACGCAACGCCAAAACGCCAATGGTAACCGTCCGTTTCTCTCTCTTGGCGAATTCATCAACCGCGCCCTAAGCAATGGCGCGCTCGGCCAACGGGGAGCCCTTCAAGCGGCAATCGATGCAGCCGGGATTAACAGTTCCATCCCCGGCACCACCGTCACCACCAGCTCGCAAACCAATTTCCCCGTGCCTGAAAACGGGTTGGGCAATAGCGCCGCCCCCGCCGCCGGCTTTCTCAAACAGGCCGATATCCTCCAGCAGATCGGGCCGTTCCTTTCCGCTCGATCCGACACCTTCACTATTCGTGCGTATGGAGAGGCGGTAAACCCAATCGAGCCCACGGAGACCGTGAGTCGCGCCTGGTGCGAAGCCATCGTGCAACGCGTGCCCGATTTCGTCGGTGGTGAAAACGCCGAGACTCCTCTCTCCTCCCTGCCCGCCAACTCGGACAGCGTGCGTTTCGGCCGCCAATTCCGCGTCGTTTCGTTCCGCTGGCTCAGCCCGGATGACATCTGACCCATGCGCTTCACCCGCTCTCCCGTTTCAATGCTGTGCTTGGCCGTCGGCTGCCTCACGCTCACGTCTGCTCTCACCGCCCAGATCCCGGCCCCCTCGGCTGAGCAAGTCCGGGTTAGAATTCACCTGCTCTCAGTGATCGGCAATGACGTCGACGGCCTGACCTTGTTCAACGGACGGACGCCGCTCAAGGTCCGCGCGCCGGTTGATTACCTCTCGGAGCCCATTGACTATCGCGGTCCTCCCTTCCTCGCCTTTTATTCGACCGACGCCCTGGAATCTCCTCCTCCCCCCCCCCCCCCCCCCGGACACAAACCATCCCCGCCACCACCGCTAACCACGGTTGAACTACCTAAAGGCATCAAGGAGGTCGTCGTGCTCTTCGGCGGTTCCCGCGACGACTTGCGAACCGCCGCCATCGATTTCTCCATGGATGCCGCGCCTCTCGGGAGTTACACGTTCTGGAATCTTACCAACCGTCCCTTGGCCGTGACGCTGGGTGAGACCAATGCAACAATCCCCGTGGGCCGCCAAGGGCTCATCCATCCTTCCGATCCTGATCGAACCTACCTACCCTTGCGGGTTTTCGACCAAGCTCAAGGTGCCGCCCGTCAGCTCTTTGCCTCGCGTCACTTTCACCACGATACCACGCGTCAAATCGTCTTCGTCACGAACGCAGGAGATGGTAACCGAGTGCGACTGAAAATCATCACCCAGCGGGTTTTCCCCGCCCTCCCCGAACCCGACACGAACGGGAGTCGACAACGCTGATCGTGGCCGCTCGAGGAGCTGTCTTCAAAATGGTGCTCAGAGTTTGATCCAGACCAAGATGCAGGCGAGGGAGAGCATGGCGGCGAAGGTGGCGTGGAGTTTTTCGTATCGAGTGGCGATGCGGCGGTAATGCTTGAGTCTGGCGAAGAGATTTTCGGTGCGGTGGCGCTCTCGATAGAGGTGCTCGTCAAAGGCGGGTTTTTGGGATCGGCTGGGATGCAAGGCCATGACGGCGGTGCCGCCGAGTTGGTTCACATAAGCGCGGATGGCATCGCTGTCGTAGCCCTTGTCCATGATCGCATGGGAACCGGCCTTAAGGTTGGCCTTGAGCAAGGGTTTGGCTTGGTCGAAGTCGGACACATTGGCCCCGGTGAGAATGAAGCCGAGGGGATAACCCAATGCATCGCACGCAAAGTGCATCTTGGTCGAGAGGCTGGCTTTGGAACGCCCCATGGCTTGGGTGAGCTGCCCACCAACCGGTCCTGAGCCGTGCTGGTGGACTCGCGAGCTGGTGCTGTCGATCATCAGATACTCCTCGTCACGTCCCGCAGCGCTGACCGCCACCAACAGCGCCTCCCATAAACCGCTCTTAGTCCACCGACGGAACGACGTGTAGACGCTTTTCCAAGGGCCGAACATCGGCGGAAGATCCCGCTTGGGCGCCCCGGCTCTCAATATCCAAAGGATCGCCTCGATGCGAAGGCGCTCGTTGGTGCATTTGCGGCCACGCCGCCGCGAGCCGCTAAGATTGCTCCAGTGGCCGTTAATTTTTTAAGCTCGCCCCAGGTTCCGTCACTCAGGGCGAACATTAATTGTTGGTTCGCTGTAAGATGTGAAACAGAATCGAGAGGCAAGTCAATCCAAAGTATCCATCATTCGAATACTTTTCGACCTCCTCAATTTGAGGACAGCTCCCAGGCTCCAGCCCGGCTCAGGGGGTATAGCTGAACTCCAGCCAGTTCAGCGCCGCCCCTGAGGACTGCGCTTCGAGCCGAATTGTTTGCCGGCCGGCAGCGAGGTGTAACGTCGTCGTGGCCGTTTCCCACTGTTGGGTTCCCTGGGGACGAGCGACGTTAATCGCACCGAGGTCACGACTGTCTTGGGTGATGCGAAACCTGATCGGTGACGCGCCGGCCAACCGCACCGCGAGTTCGTAGGTTCCCGCACTGCCCACGTTGATTTGGTAGTCGATCCAGTCGCCGGTCTCGATCTCACACACGTTGAGCCAGCCGTCGGTATCCCGGGTCGGCTCAAGCGCGACACCCTTCATCGCGATGTCCGACTCGGCCTCCATGCGACCGGGCACATGATAGAAGGCGGCTGGATCGTGAATCGGCATGTGCACGTAAAGCTCGCCCAGGCGAGTGAGCTTGCCGCTCTCCGGCTCGAGCAGGCTCATCTTGCCGCCACCCTGCCCCATGCGCTCCTTGAACCAAGCGTAACCCGCGACGTGTGGTGAGCGTTCGAAGAAATCGACCGCAGCGATCATGTAGGCGATCTCAGCGTCGTCGCCGTTGGCTCCCCACTCGGCAAATTCGGTCACCCAGATAGGTTTTCCGTATTTTTTGTAAAGCTCATCTACGGCCCACTTCAGTTCCCAGATATTACCGTAGGCATGCACGCCGATGCCATCGACCTGATCGGGTTTCACGTAGTGGAAAAACGCATCGAGAAAATCGATCATGTAACTGAGATTGCGCTCCTTGCCTTGGATCGGGTCCCAGCCTTTCACCACCTCGTTATCGGGCGCCCCAATGGCCATATGCGGGCCGACGAGCGGCACTCCCGCGCTCCGTGCCACCGCGACGATTTCGGTCCAGCGGGCTGCCGCATCCTTCGGCGCGAGATTGGCCTGCCCCGTGAGGTTGGGCTCATTCAGCGCCATCAACACGCGCGGTTTCGGCGCCCCGGCGAGATAGCGGCGAGCTCCCGCGATACGGTCCGAGGCTCCATTCCAGATCATCGGCTCAAACTCCATGCCCGGGCGCGTATCCTTGGTCTCGTGAAACCAATTATACCACCACGCGACTCCCGGCCGCAGCGCATCAAAATCAGCGGCCGAAAGCTCGTTGGCACAGACCCCGCGCTTGTGACTTTGCACGACGGGTGATTCGGCCGACCAGCCGAGTGCGGCGCTTGATACCAGTAGCACCCACCCGCCTGACAACCCGCCCAAGGAACGGAGAAGAGAAAATTGCATCATAAAACGAAAACAGAGCGCATCGGAACAACGGGATGCGGTTCAATGAGGCGTCCTCGTAAGCGGGCCCATCGTTCAGCTCACGGCGAGCCGTGGTCGGCGGCGGAAGCATGCACCTGCCAGCATCATACCGCCCACCATCGTGGCCCAAGCGGCGGGTTCAGGGATTGCCAACAAACCGCCGCCCGTCACGATGAGATCACCCGTCGAGGTCGCGAACGACAGCGACTGTTCCCCACTCGTCAACGTGTAGGCTCCGCCGCCCAGCAGAAACGTGCCGGTGTAGGCGCCCGTGGCGGTCACCGACGAGAAACTTGGCAGCGCGGTGAACGCAGCACCGCCAAAGAGATCCAGCGTCGTCGCATCGCCCAGCGTGGAACTGAAATTCAGCACCAACGCGCCGGTGCCGGTAAAGGAGCCCACCACCAAATCGATCGCGTCGTAAGCGGCACCGCGCACGCCGGCCGCGAGCACTTGCAAGGTCGTGGTGCCGTTCATCGCCAAACCACCGTTGAAACGCAAAACACCCACGCCGTTGAGATCGGAACCGGGCGTGAGAAAAGCACCGCTGTTCACCGTAACAGCCCCGCCCACCGTGCCCGAACCACCCAGGGTTGCGCTGGAGCTCACGGTTAAATTGCCCGTCGCCGCACCGGAGTCACCGTTGATGAAAAATTGGCCCTCATTGACAGAGGTCACGCCGGTGTAGGTGTTGTTGCCGTCGAGGATCAACGTGCCTGCGCCGGTCTTCGTGAGACCAGTGGGGCCCGCACCGGGCGAGAGCACACCGGTGAGGCGAGCACTGTCGCCGCCCACGCCTTTTTCAACGTGGAACACGCGGCTGAACGCGTCACCCGTGTTCAGGTTAATGGCGTTGGTGAACACCACCTGGCTGTCGGCCGTGGACGAGCCGAAAACAAGCGGCGCGCCTCCCGAGCCCATGAAACTGCCGGAGCCCCAGGTGAGATCGGCGCCGCTATTGGCCGTCACCGTGAGCGTGCCGCCCTTGGCGGCAAACCCACCAAACGCGCTCCACGCGAAATTCGCAGCGCTTGGGGTGCCGGAGAGCGTCCTGGCGAAGGTGCCGTTGCCCTGCAAGATCGCGAGCTGACCGGTCGAGCCGTTCAGGTTGAGGTAGGAATTGGCGAGAGGGTCGGAGGCCGAGCCTGAGACGGAAAGCACACCACCTGAGATCGTCGTCGAGCCGGTGTAAGTGTTGCTCCCGGCCGTGCCTGTGGTGCCTGAAAGCGTCCATGTGCTGTTGGTCGCGCCTTGTTTGTTGATCGATGTAAGATTGGATCCGCTCTGGTCGACGATGCCGCCGATCGAGCCCCCCGCCGTGTCCGTCGTCGCGCCAAGCGTGAGCGTCTTGCTGCCGGCCCCCGTAAAGGTCGGCGCCGATGAGTAGGTGATGGTGCCGGAGCCGCTGTTGGAGAGAGTGACCGCGCCGGTTGTGCCGGCGAAGTTAAGGATGCGATCCGTGGTCTCGCCGCCACCGGTGTAGTTGAGCGAGACCGCATTCGTGCCCGAGCCTAAGGTGATCGTGCCGACGGTCGCATTGGCCGGAGCAGCGCCCAAGCTGCTCGAACCGCTGCCGCCGGAAACGCTGTTGATCGAGGCAACGCTGAGCACGCCGTTTTGCACGGTGGTCGTGCCCGAGTAAGTATTGGCACCCGCGAGCGTGACGGTGCCGCCACCCGTGCTGCCGACGAGCAGGTTGTTCGCCCCGACGAGCACGCTGTTCTGAATGATCAAGCTGCCACCCCCACCGCCGAGGCGATAAGTCGCGTTGTCTCCGGCGGTCAACGAGGCGCCGGTGAACGTGCCCCCCGTAAACGTGCCCAGGAAGGATTTTCCCGTGAGCCCGGTGATCCCGGCGCTACCCACGAGATTGAGACCGAGCACCACGCCGTTGGCCGTGTTGTCGATGTAGGTGGGCAACACGCCACCCGCACCGATGCCTATACCACCTGAATTGATCGTGATGGCGCGATTGCTGTTGGTGAAAGCCGAGTCGGCGTTGAACTGCAGGTTGCCACCACTCACGACGATGTTGTTGGTGCCAACATCCTGGCCCAAGGCGCCCGCCGCGCCGATGATTACCGTGCCGCTGCTCACGGTCAGGCCCTTGGAGAAATCGGTCGCGCCATTCAGGGTCAACAAGGTGGACGAACCGGATACGGCGATCGCGCCGTCGAAGTGATTGGCCGCCCCAGACACGACGAGTGTGCCGTTGTTGACGACCAAGCCGCCGGTGAAGGTGTTGTCGCCATTGAGCACCCATTTGCCCGCCTCGGTTTTAACAACGGTGGTGGTGCTGGCATCGCCGGCATTGGTGATGGCGCCCATCGTATTATCGCCCGTGTTGGAACCGGCGAGCGTCAGGGTCTTGTTGCCACCTCCGGCATTGGTCACGCCGCCCAAGGTCAACGTGTAGCCAGCGTTGCTGTTATTGTTTTTGATCGTGCCACCGCCCGTCGTTCCGGCGAGGTTGACGACACGGTCGCTCGTCGAAGCGGCCGACGAACCGTTCAGGTAAAGATTGGCGGAGTTGGTGCCCGAACCGAGGTCGATGATGCTGTTCGCCCCAGTCGCGGCGCCCAAGCTGCCGCTGGCCCCGGCCGCGCCGATCGATTTCACCTGCACCGTTCCCCGCTGAATCGTGGTTTTGCCGGTGTAGGTGCTTGCCGTGCCAGTGAACGATTGAATGCCGCCGCCGGAATTATTGACGGTGACCGCCAACTGCCCACCACCCGCACCATCGGAGAGGATCCCGCTGTAAGCGTTGGTGTAGGCGCCGACGAAACCGAGCGTCCACACCCGGGTGTCGCCGGTGGTGGCGTTGCCGGCGATGCCGGTGTTCACTGACCAAACGTGACCATTGTTGACCGTCCACGTTTGATCGGCCGCCAACGTGATCGTGCCGAGATTGGCATTAAACGTCGGGTCGCCATTGCTGCCCGCCAGCGTCACCCCGCCCGCCCCGATCGTCAGCCCAGGTGATCCCGTGCCGCTCAAGGTCGGTGTGCCACCGCCCCCGGTCGCACTGGCACTACCAATGACCAATCCATTAACCGATTGCGCACCATTCAACGTCACGGTGTATCCACCCGTTGGATTATTCGCCGGCGTGGCCGCGTCGTAAGCCCCAAATACCACCGTATCCGCACTGGTAATCGAGGCCGCCGTCGTGGCGCCCGTGCCGTCGGCCACGGTGTTCCAGAAGGCCGATGAACCCCAAGTGCCACCGAGGCCCGCCTGAGTGCCCGCCCCCGCAGTCGTGCCGTTGCCATCCCAGTAATAGGTGACTTGGGCGCGGAGAGGACCCGTCAGCAAAAGAGCAAAGCCAACAAAACAGAGACGGGGGGACCATGAGGGCGCACGTCCGGCGGTGGGGGTATTAATCTTCATATTACA
>CAXBDS010000113.1:0-16842 GCA_963974355.1 uncultured Opitutaceae bacterium | reverse complement strand
CGCCCCGCAGCCGCATCGCCACGAGCGTGACGATGCCGACGTAGGCCCCCGACAACCAAGCCCGCAGCCAGACATTAAAGAAAGAGAGCACGATGCCCGCCACCACGAGGACAGCGATGACGCCGGCGATGCCGAGAATCAGGGTTAGGTTCATAAGTCAGTATTCATTCAGTTGACACAACTAGGCGAAAATTTTCGACCGCCGTTACCCGGAGCGTGGTGCCCGCCGCGACATAGCCCGATCGGCAAAACGCTTCGTGCTGGCGGCCGCCGACCGTGACATAGCCCGACGGCGCCAACGTCGTAACCGCCACCGCCGACTGCCCCAAGAGCGAACCCTCGTTTGGCGTCCGCTGGGACGATCCGGTCACTTGCGCCCGCAGGAACATCTTTTTCCCCCATGGCGTGCGCGGCAGCACGACAAACTCGATCGCGAGCATCAGTCCCACCAATACCACCGCCGCCAAAACCGTGAGCCACCCGCCAGTCGCACCAAAATGCTGAAAACTCACGACGCATCCTCCGAGCAGAGCAACGCCCCCCATCACCCCAAGGATGCCGCCGGGCACGATGATTTCGAAACTCAGCAAAATCAGCCCAACGATGAAGAGCGTGGCGACCAACGTCATGATTGCCCCTCCTCTGCCGCCACTTCGACGATCAGACCGAATTCGCCCTGCCGCACCACTCGCACTGCCGTTCCGCTTTCCGCCGAGCCGAGCGCGACCCGCGCCTCGTAACGTCGGCCCTCGATTTCAATTTGTCCGCTGGGAAACAGATCCGTTTTGGCCACGCCCCGAAGTCCCACCAAACCCGCAGCCTCAGCCACCGCAACGGCCTCCGTGCCGCCGCCCACGGCTCGCGCCAGAATCATGCGATCCCAGAACCATCCCCGGGGCATAAAGCGCAACACCACGAACGCTCCCAGCACCGCCACCAGCAACCCCAGCCCCAAATTCACCAACGGGGCGATCAACACGTCCCCGCCCAGATCCAACGGTTGGTTCGGCCAGAAATCCGCCATGGCCCACACGAGCGAGCCCAACATCATCACGATGCCACCGAGCGCCAAAACGAGGACGCCGGGCACGAAAATCACTTCCACCAGCACGAAGACCGCTCCCAGTGCAAAGACCAGCGCCGGCTCATGCCCCGAAAATCCGGCGACATAGTTGCTCAAAAAAACTATCCCGAGCAGCACCCCGCCGCCCACCCCGAAAATGCCAAATCCCGGCGTTTTAAATTCGATGAACAAACCCAGGAGCCCCAGCCCCAACAGAAGGGGCGAGATGCCGTTCAGTAGCTCGGCGAGCTCCTCTGACCAGGTCACCTCCAGCTGCGTGATCGTGTAGGCACCAGCTCCGAAACGCGCGTCCAACATCGTCTCCACATCGGCCGCGATGCCCGCCGCCAGCAACGGCGATGTCTGCCCGCTTTCGGCGTTCTCGTAGGTCTCGCTCGCCTCCTTCGCCGTGAGCGAAAGCAACTCTCCCTTCGGCTTCAGCACCGTGTCGCCGATCTTCAATTCGTAGTCCGCATCGATCATCGCCGAAATCTCCTGACCGCGAAACGGGTGCCCCTCCGAGATCGAGCGGATACGCGCTTTCAAGTAGCTCACGATCTTCATCTTCATCGACTCGTCGATATCCGCGCCGGTCGAGGTCACCGGCGCGGCCGCGCCGATCACACCGCGCGGCGAAAAATAGATTTCATCGGTCATCGCCGAAATGAACGCGCCCGCCGAGATCGCCTCGTCGTTTACAAAGGTAGCCGTCGGGCCGTCAAATTTGCCCAACGCTTCCATGATGTCGAAGGTCACGTCCAAGCGCCCGCCCGGTGTTTCCATATCGAGCACGACCATGGCCATGTCGCGGTCGATGGCCTCTTTCAAACCGCGGCGAATCACATAGAGGATCGGTTTGTCGATGCCTGCGCGCACCGGAATCACCATCACCCGCGCCGGGTGATCAGCCGAATAGGTCAGCGCGCCCGAAGGGGCGTCACCTGAGACTTCGGACTCCTGCGTCCCCCCATCGTCAGCCACCTGCGCGCCTGCGGTCTTCACCACGCCCAGCGCAACCACGCACCATAGCAATCGGGTCATGAAAGCACGCATCATCAAGTCGATGACCCTGAGCCGGTTTGTGAGCTGGCGCAAGCGCCGCGGCCCCGTTCGGGGTTACAAACCGGGGCCATCTTTCTACGCAAACCTACGAGTTTCCCCCGCCGATCAAGCAAGCTCACTCCGGCTCCCACCCGTGGGTTCCGAAGCGTCGATCTGATTTCGCGGCCTCTCCGAAGTTGCTTCGCCAACGGCGAACGCCACGCTGCCCTTCGCCATGGAAAAGGTTCCTTATCTCGATACCGAAATTCGCCGCTGGCAGGTGGGCCCGTCCACCTTCCTCGCCCGCCCGGAAGCCGGCGCCCGCCTGATGGCCTGGCACATCACCCACGCCGACGGCACCGACCGGGACATCATCCATTGGCCCGAACTCACCACCACCGAGGAGTTTCATCGCGTGCGCGGCGGCAACCCGATCCTGTTTCCCTTCTCCGCCCGCACGTTCGAGAACGGCGAACTCGGCTTCTGGCGTCATCCCGTCACCGGCGAGCGCCTGCCCATGGCCATGCATGGCTACGCCCGCCAAGGCCGGTTTACGCTCTCGCAGGTCGATGCCCGCGGGTTCGAGGCGACCTTTGTGCCCGATGCCGAAGCCCAGGCCGCCTACCCGTTCAACTACGAGTTCAAGGTCAGCTATCGCTTTGCCCCGCTCGCGCTGGTGTGCGAATTTTCCCTGACCAATCTCGGCGAAGAACGCCTGCCGTGGAGCGCCGGCCATCACTTTTATTTCAACGTGCCCTGGCTGCCCGGCGCCCAGCGGGCCGACTACGAAATAGAGCTCCCGGCCACCCAGCGCTGGCGTCAGACCGCCACCGGCCAACTCATCGCCGGCCCGACCTTGCCGACGACCGTCTCCCTCGCCGATCCGGCCTTGATCGATACCATCCACACCGGCCTGAGTTCGCCGCTCGTGCGCTTCGGACCGGCAGACGGCACCGCCGGGATCGTTTCCTTGCAACACGGGGTTGGCGACCGCCCCGCGCCCGATGCCACCTTCGTCACCTGGACCTTGGACGACGATGCCCCCTTTTACTGCGTCGAGCCGTGGATGGGACCACCCAACGCCCCGGAACATCAGCGTGGGCTGCATTGGGTGGAACCGGGGCAAACCGGCCGGTTCTCAGTAAGGGTGAGCGTGGATTGATTCGGCCGATATTTTCACTACGCTCCCCTCTTGACCATGCACTCCTCCCTCGCGGCGCTCGCTTTTCTCGACGGTATTGGCGGACCTGAGCTCTTCCTCATTTTCGTGGTTTCGCTCATGCTCTTTGGTGGGAAAAAGCTGCCTGAACTGGCCCGCGGGGTCGGCAAGTCCGTGCGCGAATTCAAACGCGCCGCTTCGGGGGTGGAAGAGGAATTCCGCCGCGCCATGGATGCGACTCCGGAACCGCCGAAACCCAAGCCACGCCCGAAATCCCTGCCCGAAAAAACGGTCACGGCCACCCCGGGCGAACCGCCGGCCGCCGCTCCGATCAAGGAAGATCCACCCCATAACTGAGCCTCACCGCTCTTACTGGTTTTCAGCCTTCGCGCCGTCCCAATCCCGGGACGTCGCGATTTCGTTTACGCCCGTAAACGCCAAATACCAGCAGGTGCGATTTTACGGAGATAAAACGTTAACTAACTAATAATCATTGAGTTAAATCTAAACAAAATGAGTTGGCACGAGGAGTGCGAAGACTTTGGCAATTCCAATTCCCATGAATCTGTCCCGCATCCTCATTATTGTCGCGCTTGTCGCCTCCCCTTCGTTCGCCGCTTCGGTCGCGAATTTCGAATCCTCCGACGTCTTCCAAATGGAACCTGTCATCGTCGAAGCGTCTCGCCTTCCTTCCGCTCAGGAAATCGCCGCGGCCGACTTGGCCGCGACGCGCGACTCGTTCAATGCATCCGCCATCGCCGTCGATGAGCTTGATCTCGCCGTCGAGATCGTGCGCCAAGTCACCGCCGCTCTGAACGCCAACGAGAACCGCGATTACCGCATCGTGCCGGCCTCGCTGAAAGACCGCCGCCGCCATGCGCCGGAGGCCCGCACACTCTAAATCCTCTTTCGTTCGTTGTTGTTGTGCATGTAGCAAGGCCCGCCGGTTCGCCGGCGGGCCTTTTTTCATGTCCTTGAGCTCAACCCCGCAGGCGCCCCACACTCCCCCCGTGGAAACGCCGCCGCCCGATAACCCGCCCGTCGCGTTGCCGATCACCGGTGAACTCGACCTGCATACGTTTCGCCCCGCTGACCTCGGCGAACTCATTGCCGCCTATCTGGAGGCCTGTCGCACCCGCGGATTCCGCGACGTGCGGATCATCCACGGCAAAGGCACCGGCACGCTGCGCACCACCGTCCACGCGCTCCTCGCCCGCACGCCCGGCATCACCGGTTACCACCTGGGCAATGAAACGTCCGGGGGCTGGGGAGCCACGGTGGTCCATCTCCGCGCCGGGCCAACCGCGCCACCCCGAGATAGTTGATTTTCGAATACGACGGATTTTTTCGCCCCGACTGCAACTTTCGGCGGTCGCGCGGTGTGATGAGGATATCTGACAACCTGATTCCAACATCACCATGAAACACACCCAGATTCTTCTTACCGTCGCCGCCGCAGCCGTGCTTTTAGCCCTCGGATTTCTCGCCACGCCAATCGTGGCGCCGGCCGGGTTTATGGCGCTCGCCGCCATGCCGTTGGTTTTTCTGACCAACGACTACGCCAAGCCCCGCCGCGGCTACCTGCGTGATCGTGTCACCCGCCGCCACCGGCTGCCCTTGGCCGCCTAGAGATGAAACCGCGCCCCCCGGACCGATGGTCACCACACTTGGCGAGGGGCTTTTTTGCGCCTGCCGCCTTGGCTCAATCCGTATCCACTTCACGAAGACGCAGGTTTGGTCGCCGGCCAGAGCGATCACGCCAATGATCCCGGTGGCAACCGCGGAAGGATTCATGAAACCACCAGGCAACGATCCTCCACCGGTTGGACCAGCGGCGCCGGCGCGGTCAAAAGACCGCCCCGCAGTGGGGTTCAAAAACTCACGTTGGCAAAGAGGTGCAGTCGGGAATTTTTGCCGGTGTCACTGCTCCCGGAATCGCGCAGCTGCCAGCCGTAGGCGGCCCGCAGGCTGGCGTGCCGGCCCCACTGGTAGCGGAGCCCCCAGCCCACGCCGTGCAGGCTGAACGCATGTTCGCCCTCGAGTTTGTCGACGTTCCAGACCCTGGCGTAGTCGTGAAACAGATACGGCATGAGGGTGTCGCTCACCGCGGCCCGGAAGAACGTTTTCGCCGGGGAGAAGGCGGGCAACAGCAACTCCTGACTGAGAAAGAGCGCGTTGTCTCCGACGACCTCCCCCTGCTCGTAGCCCCGCACCGAGCCGCTGCCTCCCGCGCTAAACTGTTCGCTGCCGAGCAGGTTGCCCGATGAGCGTTGATACTCCCCGCGCACGCTCCAGCTCACCCCCGGCAGCAGCGCATCCAACGGAGTTTCCCGCCGGGCATCGATGCTGCCGTAGACATAAGCAGCCTTGGCCATGGCGCGCGACGCGTTGAAGGCCGCGTCCTCGTTTTCGCGACTGAGGCCCCCGGGCGAGGCCACCACCTTGGCTCCCCACGAGGTCGCGCCCCACGGATCGGTGAGCGTGCCACGGTAGGCCGCGCGCGCCTGCGCGATGTGGGTGAGGTTGTCGGAGATCGGGATGACAAAGGGCGGCAGGGCAAATTCGAGGTTGTTGTCACTCACCTTGAAATCGGCCCCGAACTGCAGGCTCTGT
The DNA here is from genome assembly GCA_963974355.1 of uncultured Opitutaceae bacterium. Classification (GTDB taxonomy): domain Bacteria; phylum Verrucomicrobiota; class Verrucomicrobiia; order Opitutales; family Opitutaceae; genus Actomonas. The sequence continues at coordinate 10,966 of CAXBDS010000113.1, read as the reverse complement.
TCATAGGATTTGCCGAGGTCGCGCAGCGGGACGTCATAGTTGAGGCCGATCTGCCAGCTCACGCCGGCCTGCGACAAGCCGCCGCTGGACACACTCTCGATCTCCGAATAAGCGCCAAAGAGGGTGACGCTGTGGTTGCGCGGCAGGTCGGCAGTATAGTTGCCGGAGAGCGCGCGGGAATGCCTGGCTTCGAGGTCGCTGGTCCATTGCAGGGTGGCGAGGTGGCCAAGACCGAAGGCGTTGCCCCAGTTGACCCCGGCATTGATGCGATCCTCCGTGGTGGTCTGCGTGCCAGTGTTGCTGTAACCGGTGAAAAAACGCCACGGGAAGCGCTCCTTCACCTGAATGACGATGTCGGTCGTGCCAGGCAGCGCGCCAGCTTCCACCCGCGTCGTCGCGCGGCGAAACGAGTTTTGGTTGATGCGATCGATCCCGACCGTGAGCGCCCGGCGATCGACTGCGTCACCGGTTTTCTGGTTGAGGCGCGACAAGTAACTTTGCGCAGAGAAATGGTGGCTGCCTTCCACCCGCACGTCTCCCACCACACTCTCCACCACGACAATCTGCAGGTAACCTCCCGTGATGTCCTGGGGCGGCAGGATCACCGACGAGAACGCGCGGCCGGACTGCGCCAGCAAGAGACGAAGGGCGTCGCGCAACCGATGGAGCGATTCCAAGGATGCGGGACGGCCCAACACCAGCCGCAAGAGTTCGCGCCCCGAGGTATTGTCCAAGCTGGGTACAGCTTCGATTTGAATCGGATCGGCCAGCGCGGCGCGGGACGAAACCAGCCGGGAGGGGTCGGCGATGACGCGGATGCCCTTAAGTTCGCTGATGATGATCGCTTCGCCCGGTTGCGCCAGAAACCCGGCTTCGAGATTGATGGGCGGGTTTGTCCCGGTCGCTGTCGCCAGCGGATGAGCCTGAGGTTCGATCAAGGGCGGCACCGGTTGCGGCATCACCTCGGTGAGATTCTGCGCCGCGACCGGCAGGCATATGACGGTCCACGCACCCGCGAGGATGAGCAGTTTTCCCAGGACCGGTTGATCGGCCAACACAGCGATCAAGGAGGAGGTATCCGTTGGCATGGAATTCATTGGCAGAGGGTTCACGGGCGGTGTTTCTCCGGGGCCATTATCCGCCGATCAGCATCTCTTCGAGCGCCTCGGCCAGCAGGGTCTTCTGGAGATGGCTCACCATGTCCTCGGGTTTGGGATCGTTGCCGATGATGTCTTCGGTCTCGGGATTGAGATCCATGGTGGAGAGATCAACCGGTGCGCTCAGCGTGCTGACCATGCTGTTGTAAATCGTCTTCTGCTCCTCGTTCTGCACGAGGGTGATGGTGCCGGCGACGGCGACGGCGACCGACACCGTGACAAACACAAATGCCCCGCCCCCAGCTACCGTCATCCCCTTTGAAGCAAAAGAACCCCCTCCCTTCACCACGTAGGGAAAAAGAGCCTTCCCCACGGCCGCCGCATTGGCCCCGACTCCGGCCAACGCGGCCCCGCCGGCCACGGCTCCGGAGCCCAGACTGGTCAGCACGCTGGTGTCGGCATTCGTATCATAACGGGCCATCTTCGCTTCCAACGCAGCGAAGCTCGATTCCTTCAAGAACTCCCCGTAAGGCGGATCTATGTTCACGAAGTCGTGAACGCTCGACATCGACAAGCCCGCGCCAGCCCCTTCCGGCCCCCCATAATCCGCGCCCCGGTCGATCGCGGCTTTGGCCTGCGCCGACACGTTTTTCATCTCGGTCAGTTCAGCGATAAAGCCGTTGATTTGATCGTCGATGAACGCCCGGGGACGATCTCCATTGCCCGCTGCGGACCAGCGTTCGAGCAAGGCGAGGGACGACGTGTTATCGCCATCCAGAATCGAGTTCTGAAGCTCTTCCAAAATCTCAATTTCCGCCGCCGTGAGGTTTTCTTTCTCGTAGAAAAGAAAGTCTTTGGCCGCCACCGCGGCGCGGGTCTCGATCGTCCGCGCCGTATCGCGGGCACCATAGTAAGCCCGGCTGGCATTGGGCGTGGCCTCAAACTGCCGCTCCTTTTCATACAGGGCATTCGCAAAGGCCTGCTGTTTCCGCTGCACTTGATAGGCCACAACATCCGCCAGCCTATTCTGGGCGTCGGTGCGTTCCCCGGCAGGGATCTTTTGCAAGTCCCCGAGATAGCTCACCAACGCTCCGCCCATGAGCCCGCGTTTTGCCGGATTGGTTCTGATGTCCGACAGCCACGCCCGGATGACGGAACGATCAAGCGGCGTCACCACCTTGTCGCTACCGAAAATCGAATAATAGAGGCTGTCTTCGTCACGCTCCAACCATCCGCCTCCCTTCAGAAAGTCCTCCAACATATCCACGGTCATGTCGGGGAAGCTGGCGAAGGTGATGCCGAGATTATCGGCGTAATCATCCATGCTGAAAATCTCGATGGTGTGATCCATTTTCTCATACTCTTGGGCGAGCTTGATTTGCTCTTCGATCTGGGTGCGGTTGCGCAGGGTGAGCACGCCGTTGTTCACTGCCGTGACAACGTAGTTGGGATTGCTCCCGAGATATCCACCGCTCACGGCGATGGCCCGGGTCACCCGGGTTTCACTCGAACCCACGGTGGTGGTCGGGATGAAGATCTCGCCGCGCGGGTCGACGACAATCTCGCCTTCGCCTCCCGTGATCGCCACCGCCACGACTTTAACCTCCGACTCCTCCGACTCGCCCTCCGCCGCGGCGGTCACCGAGCCCACGAACTCGGCAACGCGCGCGGTATCCACGTCAACGCCCGCGAGGGGCGCGGTGCCACCAAAAAAGTCGGCGAGCGCCGGCGCGGTGTAGTTGTTCAAATCCACCGGCACGCCAACCGGGGTGCCGGTCGGATTGGCCGACACCACGTAGGTCAGGTTCGGGAACTGGCTCGCCGCAGATTCCCCGTCGGCGAAGTTCGTGCCGGAGACCGAAAATGGAAGGTCGGAGAAATCCACCAGGTCCTCGAGCGCGACTCCGGGTGAGACCTCGTGAGTGATGTCACGAACGGTCAGCGTCACGGCCCGCGGGAAGATTGAGAGGATACCCGGCGTATAGGCCTGCAGGTGGTAGAGTGATGTGTCGAGCGACGAACCCCGCGAGGAAATCAGGTAGTGGCCGGCGCTCGCCGTCGCATCCGTGGGCGCGATGGTGCGCAAGTCGAGGACGGTGCTGGGGTCGACAAAATCGGGCAGTCCATCCCCGCCAAACGTCGCGGTAAACACGGGATTGGCATCTCCGTAATAACGCGCCGCGTTGTCGATCACCACGCTGAGCCGGCGCGGCGCGATCGTGATGTGCCCCGAACCGAGCGTGCCGACGGTGTAGTTGGGATTGATGATCTCGGCTTGGACGCCGTAGTTGCCGGGCACGGTGCGTTCGTCGGGTGCGACGAAGCGAAGGACGTCGGCGACCGTGTTGAAGGCCGGCGGAATGTTGGTCTCGCCGATGAGGGTAAAGGCCGGGTTGGCGTCACCATACAGGCGCTCCACGGGAGCGATGTTTACGAACACCGGACGGGGATCAATGACGAGGGAGCTGCTCACGGAGTTGAGCAGATAGTTGGACGACAGCAGGCCTACCGTGGTGGTGGCGGAGAGATCGTAGGTGCCCACATCAACGCTGGGGTCGAGCGTCGTCGAGTAGCGGAAGTTAAGGATCTCGGCAGGCTGGTCGCCGTTGGCAAAGTTCCCCGTAAGCATGGAGTCGGCGGCCGCAGGGTTGGCATCGCCAAAGACCCGGGTGCCGGTCGCCACGAGGTCGAGCGCACGCGGCGTGATGAAAATATCTCCCTGGAGGGCGGTGAGCGTGTAGTTGGGGTCGAGCGCAGTGGCGGTGAAGGCGTAGTGGCCGACGTCGCTCGCGAACGTCGTCGGGTTGAGCACCTGCACGACCCCCGCGCGGTCAGCCTCGAACTTAAGCCCGCCCACGAGGTAGCTCGGCGCAGCCGGATTGTCGTCGCCGTAGGTGCGCGACACGTCGTCGACGGTAACCGTGAGGGGGGCCGGCGTGATGCTGAGCGTGCCGCCGTTGACGGTGATGTCGTAGTTCGGATTAACCGCCGTCGCGCTGTAGAAATAACGCCCCACATCCGAGGTGACGGTGGCAGGGGTGACGATCTCCAAACCGAGCGAGTCTATCGTATCGCCGAGTTTGAAACCGGTGACGACGCCGGAGTTCGGCACCGGATTCGCCTCGCCGTAGAGCCGGGACGTATCGCCCAAATCAAGCAGCAACGGCGCGGCGGTGATGTTCAACTTCCCCGGAACGTAGGTGATCGTGTAGTTGGGGTTGGCATCGGAAGTCACGTTAAGGCCGTAACCCGTGGCGAGCACGTTGGAGGACGCCGTGGCCGGAGTCGTGATGCGCACGCCGGGGATGACCGACGCGGAGTCAAAACTGGCGAGGTTGTCGAAGCTGGCGGTGAAGAGCGGGTTCTCTTCGCCATACTCGCGGGTAACGCTGTCGGCCGTGATGGTGAGCGGCCGCGCCAGCACATTCATCACGCCCGTGCCAAAGGTCAGGTTGTAGTTCGATGCGGCACCGGAGAGAATCCCGATTGCGTAGCTGCCGACGCCGACCGAGGCGGGTTGGCCGCTGAAGATCACTCCGGAGACGACGCTGGCCGTGTCACCGTTGACGAGCCCCGTGGCCGACAAAGTAAAGGCCGGGTCCGCCTCGCCGTAGAGTCGCGACGACAATTCCGGAACGACGTGGAGAGGGGCCCTGTTCACCGTGAGGGTGCCCGGCACGTAGGTGACGGTGTAGTTGGAATTCGACGACGTGCCATTTGGTGTGATCGACGTTGGACGCGGCGGTGGCGGTGGTCGTGAAACCTGTCGTGCTGAAAACGTCGGACAGCGTATCCGATAACTTGAGACCGCTGGCACTGCCGGTGAACGTCGGATTGGCGGCACCATAGGTGCGCGATGCGTTGGCGGCGGTGAGCGTGAGCGCGGCCGGATTCACCGTGAGCGTGCCGGGCACGTAGGTGTAGGCATAGTTGGCATTTGAGGCACCGCCAGCGGTGAGGGTGTAGACCCCGGCCGGACTGCCAATGGTCGCCGTCGTGGTCACCGTGACGTCATCGAGCGCGCCGAGGCTCGCGTTGGTGATGCCGGGCGGATTGGTGCCGGCACTCGCGTAGGAGAAGCTCGGGTTGGCGTCGCCAAAGGCTCGGGCTGCGTCGGTGGCGGTGATGGTGAGCGGGCGCGGGTTGATCGTGAACGTGCCGGGCACGAAGGTCACCGCGTAGTTGTTGGCGAGACTCGTGCTGGTGCTGAACGAAGGCGTGAGCGGGTAGCGGCCGACACCGGTCAACTGCGCCGTGCCAGATGCGATTTGCACCACCCCGAGGTCGGCGAGACCGTCGTCCAGCACCAGCCCCGCAGGAGTCGCGGTGAAGGCCGGATTCGCGTCGGCGTAGGTCTTCGCCGCGTCGGTGGCGGTGATGGTGAGCGGCGCGGCGTTGACGGTCAGCGTGCCATTTTGGGCGGTGATGGTGTAGTTGGGATTGCTGCCGGTCGCCGTCGTGATCGCGTAGGCGCCGACGTTGGAGGCCTGGGTCGCGGTCGTGGTGTAGGAAAGGCCCGCGATATCCGCCGAGGTGTGGAACGAAGCCAACCCGGTGAGGGTGCCGCTAAACGCGGGATTGTCCGCCCCGTAGAAACGGTCGACATTGGCCGCCGTGATGGTGAGGGGACGCGGGTTGATGGTGAGCGTGCCGGCGATCAAATTGAAGTTGATCCCCGTGATCGCATCGACGGCAGGGGTGATCGCGTAGGTGCCGACGTCGGAGGAGGCGACGGCCGTTGCCGAATAAGTGAGCCCGGTGATCAGCCCGAGATCGAAGCCGGTGGGCGCGGAGACCGAGCCGGTAAAGGTGGGGTTGGCATCGCCAAACAATCGCGCGAGATCGTCGGCACGAATGGTCACCGCCGACGCGCCGACCGTGAGCAGGCCGTTGGCGAACGTGTAGCGGTAGTTCGCATTGCTCGCGCCGGCAGGCACGATGGCGTAAGTGCCCTCGGGCGACGCGAGCGTGGCTGCGGTGGTGACGGTGAGGTTGGGAAAGGCCGTGGCGGTGTCGCCATTGACCAACCCGGTGAACGTGGCCGTGAGATCGGGGTTGGCCACGCCGACCGAGCGACTTTGGTCGTTGGCGCGAATCGTGAGGGGGGCGGGATTGATGGTCAGCGTGCCAGGAGCGTAAGCGAGCTGGTAGTCGTAGTCGGAAGCGGTGACGGAACCGGCCGCGATGGAGATCACCGCCGTGCCGACGTTGTCGCCGGCCCGGGCCGTCGTGCTCAAGGTCGGTGCGCCAGCGAAGGCTTGTTCGGCAGTATCGCCCCCGACCAATCCGGACGCCGTAAACGTAAGCGTCGGGTTGGCGCTGCCGTAGGCGCGACTAAGATCGTCGGCCGTGAACGTGAGGGTCGGAGCCAGGCTGTAGAGGATGCGATCGCCAGTTTGCGTGATGGAGCCGGGCGCGTTGCCCGCGAGGGTTTTGTTGTAGACCGGGGTGAAGGCGAGACCGTCGAGCGTCGAGGCGGCCGGGTTGTTCGCGTAGATAAGCGATCGACCGGAACTGCCGGTCACCAACGCGGCGGCCCCGGCCTGATTGATGAACGCCCCACCCGTGGAGGCCAGGACGAGATCGGTGTCGGCGGCGGTGAGTTTGCTCCCGGCCGCCAGCGTCAGATCGCCGGGAGTGGTGATCCGGATGGTTTCACCGGACCCCACCGCAAACGTGGCAGAGACCGTAAGATCTCCGGCGCCATCGACGATCGTGACCGACCCTTCCTGGATTTCGGTCGAGGTCGCGGCGGACGTGGTGAGCGTGCCGATCTCGTTCGCGGCGTTTGCAATGGTGACGTCGCCGTCCACACCGTCCTCGTTGAGCGCCAGATCGAGTGTCGTCGTTTTCAGGATACCGTTGAAGGCCACGTCGCCGATTCTCCGCCGATTGACCCCGTTGCCTCCGAAGGCGGGATTGGCGTCGGGATTGGCGCGAATCGTGACGGTGCCCGCCGTGACGGTGGCGCCAGCGTCCACGCTGAGTTTCCCGGTCATGGGCACATCGAACCCGCCGGGACCAAGGGCGAAGTCCACCGAACCGGTCGTGCCGCCGTCGATGTTGGCGTTCACGGTGATGTTGTCGCCGGCCTTTAGCGTCAGGGCATTGCCGCTGGTCCAAGTGACCGCATCGCTGACGGTGATATCCCCGTAAGTGTCGCTGGAGTTGCTGAAGGTGGAGGCCTCGATCGTGACGTTGGCGGTGGCGAGATTGGCCTCAAGGACGGAGGTGTTGAACATGCCGTTGGGCTGGTCGTCGGTGGCGCGGCTGATGATGGCCTCCGACGGGTCGAGCAGCAACGTGCCGGTCGCGCCGTGCGTGGCGCGGAGATCGGCAAGTCCGGTGAAGTTGAGGGTGCGTTTGCCAGAAACCTCGGCGAAGGCGCCGTCGCCACCCGCTTCGCCCGCGCGGCCGTCGATGCGACCGGCAAAATCAGTCTGTTCGTCGGCCCAGACGATGACGCGGCCGCCGGCCGCCTCGGCGATCGTTGCAGCCACATTGATCACGGCTTCGGCGCCGACGTTGGTGAACTGCGCATTGGCAACAGCGTCGTTGCCGCCTCGATAGTCGCCGCCGATCAAGACTTCGCCGCCACTGCCGTCATCGTCGTGCGCGCTGATCGCCCCCGTAAGCGCGACCGTGCCGGCCTCGGCCGTGAGCAACACGCGTCCGGCGCGCCGCTCGACCCCCGTGGCACGGATGACCCCGGTTTGGTTGATCGCCAATTCGTAGAGGTTACCGCCGGCAGCTTTGAGTTCCGCTTGGGCGGCGGCAATCACGCCGTTGTTTTCCACGCCGGTGCCGTCGCTCGCAGCCACATTCGTGAGCTGGGTTTTGATCAGGACGCGCTGGTCCCCTTCGGGCGAGAGCAAGACCTCTCGGCCGGCAGCGAGCACGGCGACGCCGGCGTCGGCGTTGATCGTGCCGGCATTGACGACTTTGTAGGCGACGAGAATCGCGTCGCCATTGGCGGCAGTGATGGTGCCGAGGTTGAGCACGCTTTTGGTGGAGTCGCCGGCGAAGGTGAGGTCACCGCCGTTGAGAAAATCTTCATCTGCCACGTCGAGGGCGGAAGCCACGAACTCCATCGCATTGATCGAGGCGCCCTTGCCCACCACGACGCCGTTCGGGTTGATGAGGAGAACGCGACCGTTGGCGTTGAGCTGGCCCAGGAGTTCGGACGGGTTGGCCCCCAGCACACGATTCAGCAGGGCGGCGTCCGGACCGATTTGGTTAATATTGACGATCTCACCGGCACCGATGGAAAAGTCCGCCCAGTTCACGATGGCCGCACGACCGGCTTGGTGGAGGTCCATCGTGCCGGGCCCATGGGCGATCGTCACGCCCCCCGCGACCACCTCCGCACCCTCTGGCAAAGCGCTCACCGGCAAAGGCACCGCGACCATCAACGCGGCCGCCCACGTCACCAGCAGGGACCGCTTGAGATCGGCGAAACGAGAGAGGGGGCCATGGGCATACATCGCAGGCCCAGCATAGGCCCGAAACGCCCCGGCCCGATATACGCCCTTTGGCGCAGATCAGAGAAAGGAGGTTGAGCGCCCCCTCCCCGCCAACCACGTTGAGAGCCATCGTGATTACCTCCGGTCTGCGCACCTGTCTGTGTCTTGCGGGCGCAGCGGGCCCCCTCGTGGCCCAGCCTCTGTCCACAGAATTGGGCCACGCCAATATCCGGGAACTGCCGGCCGACGTGCTGCCCGAGGGCGTGAACATCGAAACGATCGGGCAGCTGGCCGATGGCCGGATGATATGGGGTGCAAACGACCATGTGCTGATTTACGACGGGCACGATACGGCGACGATCCCCTTGCGCGGGACGATCAATACCATCGGCACCGTCAATCAGACCCAAGGCACCCGCGACGGGCGGATCCTGATCAGCGCCGGTAACTATGCGGCGGTGGCGAGTCCGGCCCCCGGCGGCGGATGGCAACTTCTCGATTGGCCGAAAGCCAGGTCCAGCATCACCGAGTTTCGTTCCACGTTTAGGTTGGTGGAAAGCGGTGAAGCTTTAATCGCGGTCAATCCCGAGACCGGCGCTTGGTGGGACAACGGAAAATGGGCGAGATGGGGCGCGGGAAACCCGACTCGCGTCGAGGGCACGTCACCCACCTACTGGATCACCAATCGCTCCCTCCTGCGCGTAAGCGAGCACCGCGCCCTGGAGCGATGGGGCGACGGCCAGTGGCACCCCGACCGCCGCCTCGAAAGCGATGCCCCCCACCCCTATGATGCGTTGTATGAAACGCCCGACGGCGAACTGAGGCTGGTCGAATCCAACGGCGCGATCCTGGCGATCACTCCGGCCGGACAGATACGCCAAATCTCACCGGCGCGCTCCGATCGCATCAACGACCAAAGAGTCGCTTGGTTTTCCGACGGAGGCGCCGTCGTGCAAGCCGACGATTCCAGCCTGCGCATTCACGACGCGACGGGCCACATTGCCGCCATGGTGGAAGAAAGTTCCGGCGTGGCCATCGGCGACTGCATCGGCCTCTTCGTCGACCACGATGAACGCGTCTGGGCCACGCTGCAGTCGACGGTGGCGACCATTGATTTCCCCCGGCACGTCACGCGATTTGATCGCTCCAACGGACTCGACGCCATGCAGGTGCTGGCCATCGCCCGCTATCAGGACCGCCTTTACGTCGGCACCAACGGAGGCGTGTTCACGCTTGAGCCCGGCTCGGCCGACGACCCGCGCATCACCGCCCGCTTCCGCCCGGTCCCGGGGTTGCACTCCAGCATCCCGGCGCTGCTCGTGCACGAAGGCACCCTGTTCGCCGGCGCCAAGGACGGCGTGTATGCGCTCCGCAACGACAGCTTCGCGGCGGTGGCGGAAACCGATTCCCAAGTCACCACCTTCGCGCCCTCGCCCTTCGTGGCCGGCCGGATCTACGTCGGCACGACCTCCGGGGCGGTCACGCTCCAGCGGACGGCGGACCGGGGGTGGATTCGCGGTGAAGGCAACGCTTACCGCAGCAACGTCAGCTCGATCCTCGAATTCGCCCCGGGCGAATGGTTGATGAAATCGGGCCGCAACAGTCTCACCCGTTATGAACCCCGCCGAGATCCGTCGGCGTCGGCTCCGGATAACCGGGTCATGCAGACGATACACGTGCCGCTTTTCGGTAAATTGTTCACCCCGATTCCCCTGTCGATTCCAGGCGCCAACGGGTTGCCGATGCCCCATCTTTCGCTCGCACGCTGGGGTGCCGATATGCTCATCGTCACCGATGAGGGGCTCTATTCCGCCGCCCCCGGTCCTCCCCAATCGCTGGCCCTGCTCGATCCCGCGCCTCGTGCCGGTCTCAGCACGGATCGCCGGCTGCAGCTCTTTGTGCCCGCCAGTCCTACCCGCGCCTGGGTCGTCCTCGCCCCGCGCCGCGAGGCCGCCCGTCAAGGGCTGGGTTGGCAGGTCCGCGAAATCGAACGCGGCGCCACCACCGCACGCCGGATCCTGCCGACCGACGCCACTGAGGTGGGGGATATTCATGCCTTGCTGGCGGAATCCCGCGCGGGTGAAGGGGTGCTTTGGGTGGGGGGAGAAAGCGGGTTGCTTCGCGTGCGTCTGACCGGGTTGCCCGCTCCGGCCGCGCCCCCGGCGCCACGTTTGACCCCCGGCCAGGCATTCTCGGAAGGCCCCGCCAATGTCACGCTGCCCGCCGACCATGACGCGGTGGAATTCAGTTTTGCCTCCACCGCGATCAGTCACGCCCTGCCCGCCTATCGGACGAGACTCGTGCACCATGGCGAGGGCCTCTGGACGACCTACGCTCCCGAACCCCGGCGCCAGCTCGGCTTCCTCGGTCACGGCGACTACCAATTCGAAGTTCAAACCCGTAACG
>CAXBDS010000112.1:0-16945 GCA_963974355.1 uncultured Opitutaceae bacterium | reverse complement strand
GCCCGACGCTCACCGATTCGAGAAATCGCGGCCGACCCGGCGGTAAAGTCGGCATTAATCGCGTGGGGGTTGGTCACGGGATGGAGCGGACTATGGATGAGCCAGATTGTGAGCTTCTCCGGGGGAGGTTGGGCGGGCGATTGGTTTGAGCACTATCAGCGGGCCTGCTTCTTCCTTACCCCGCTGCCCCTCGATACAACGTTTCTGGATTCCTACCTTCTGCCCGCCCGTCCGCCGTTGGCCAATCTGCTGACCGGCGGGATCATCGCCACTCTCCCTGGTCGTTTTGCCGGATACCAAGTGGTCACACTGGTGTTCAGCACGCTGATCGTCTTCCCCCTCGTGCTTTTCGTGCATCGCTGGTCACGCCAACCGAAGACATCAGTCGCAGTCCTTTCGATGCTGCTGATGCTGAACCCAATGATGGTGCAGAATATCACCTTCCCCTGGACCAAACTGTTCACGGGGTTCTGGGTGCTGGTTGGCTGGTATTTCATGCTGCGCGGCTCAATGCCCTCGGGAGGGGCAAGACTACGAGCGGTGGCCTGGGCGGCCTTGGCGCTGGGCATGGTCTCCCACTACTCAGCCGGCCCGTGGGTCGTGGTGATCACGGCCAGCTACGCCATCTGGTGGTTGCAGCAGCATCCTCGTCCCGCCTTCGGACGCGAGCTCGTCACGATCAGCGCCATCGTCGGTCTCGGGCTCGGCACCTGGCTGCTTTGGAGTGTCAGTCACTTCGGTTGGAACGGCACGGTCGGCGCCACCACCACCGTGTCGGCCTGGGACCGGGAATCCCCTTGGGAGCATGCGCTCGCCGTGTGGCGGAACATCACCAACACCATGGTGCCATTTCCGTTTCGCAGCTTCGACCAGGCTATGATCAACCAGCCCAGCACACTCGGATATGTCCGCGACGTGTGTTTCTCGATTTACCAAGTTAATTTGCCCGGAGGCTTCGGGCTCGCGGGCGCGACCGCGGCAATCTTCTGCCTGCGAAAGGGCTCGATAAAGGAACGTTTCCCTTCTCCGCGGAGCTATTGGTGGGTCTCCTCCTTCGCCGTGATCACACTCGGCATCGCCGTGCATACCCCGCCGGACAATTGGGGTCTCGCCCACATCTGTCTGGCGCCGCTGGTGGCGCTGGGAATCGCGGCGCTGGCGAGTTGCCTGCCGTTCTCCAGAAGAGCCACGGCGGTCGTCCTCGCCGTGGCGCTGCTGGACGGCGTATTGGGGATTGCCTTACATCACGGCATTGAGGCGTGGTGGTTTCCATCGTGGTGGGCGGGAGACGGAACCGCACAGGAGGTCGGCAACGCCCTCACGGCAATCGCGCACCAAAATCTCCGCATCAAAACGTCCTTCGGGCTCAGGTTTCTCGGGGATCTTCTACCCGTTCATCCCGCGCTCGCCCTGGCCACCCTCGGCGCGATCGGGTCGTCGGCGGGCGCGCACTGGTGGCGTATCCAAAGAAAGGTGACACCGTGAGCCGCTCGGACAGCCTCCGTTGGGCCGGAATCGGTGTGGTCGCGGCCTATCTCGTGGTCCTCGGGGCTCGCGCGCCGCAGCACGCGTGGAACGACGTTCGTTTGGCAGCGGCGTCGATGGTGTGGGACGGACCGGCATTCGGGCCTTACGCTCCGGAAGGTGGCGGGCCGGTTTCAACATGGATCTACGGACCGGCATCGCTGATTTGGTGGAGTCCGGCAGCGGCGATTCGGTCGGTGGCCGGAGCGCTCACAACCGCGTTTGCCATTAATGCGCTCACCCTCATCGCCGGGTTGTTCTATGCCATTCGCGTCGCCAGCGAGCACCATGTCGGAGCGCGCGAGGTCGGACTCGCGCTCTTTCTGGTCATCGCACTCTGGCCGCGCTTCGGTTTCGAGTATCTGGTGGCGGACAATCTCGGCTTGGCCGCCGCGCTCGTGTCGATCGCGCTGCTGCTGCGGCCGACACCCTTGATTGGTGGAGCGGCCATTTGCACTGGGATCGCGATCTTGAGTAAACAGACCATGCTGCCGCTAGCGATTGCCCAAGTCGTGTGGATGGCGGCACGTCACAGCTCCCGAGCAAGCCTGCGTTTATGCGGCGGCATCACCGCCACCGTCGGCATCGGCTTGGCGGCGACGTTGATCGGCTTTGGCGCGACGGCGGTCCACTACAACCTCGTCACCATTCCCGCCGCGGTTCCGTGGGGCGCGCCTCTGGCCAAGTTGGCCCCGATCGAACATTGGCCCTACGTCATTCTATTGGTGATCGTCCCTCTGCTGTCGGCGACATGGACCCGGTCGCGGTGGTGGCATCCGACATCGTCTTGGTCGCTTCCGGTATGGTCGATGCTTGCTCTTTTTCCCGGTTCTATCGCCGGTTTTTTCAAGGTCGGCGGTTCGGTCAATTCTCTGGCCGCCGTTTTGATCGTCTTCCCCAGCGTGGCCGTCTTTATTTCCACCTCTCGCTACCGCACGGCGGCGACCATAGGCGCCGCAGGCTGGATGATCTGCCAAGCCGGTTTCGTCGGAATGTCCGCCTATGCGCATCGCGGGGGTCTGAGTTCAGGCATTGAGCTGGTGCAAGCCTATCGTGGGCGCATCCATTTGCCGTGGCATCCGCTGCTTCAGGCGAAAACCGAGGGCGTCTACTACCACGCGGAGGATGGTCTGCTCACGCGACTGGCCGCTGGATCGCCCTACTCGCCCGCCACCCTGGCCGCGAATCAACCACACGCGGGACCGTTGATTCTGGCCTATGACGCCGAAGACCCGCTCGGCTATCTGACCTCCTTTTTGCCCGTCGACTCCAGTATCGTTCAAATCGGCTCGTGGACGCTCTATGCTTCACCTCCGGCCCCCACGCCCTAGATTGCCGCAGCCTTCCGTTTTCAATCGCACCTATGTCCCCCTCCCTCGTTTGCGTAGTCATCCCGGTTTACAACGAATCGCAGGGACTCGCCGAATTGATCCAACGCCTCACGGCGGTCTTCGATGCCCATCCCGAAGTGCTGTGGCACACGGTTTTCGCCAATGACGGAAGTCGGGATGACTCACTCGCCCAACTCACCGCGGCCGCCGCCAGCGACCCTCGCCTGGAGGTGGTTGATCTCTCGCGTAACTTCGGACACCAAGCCGCCCTCAGCGCCGGACTAGCCCACGTCGGCCAAGCCGACGCCGTCGTGACGATGGACGGTGATTTGCAGGATCCCCCGGAACTCATTCCCGACCTCGTGGATGCCTGGCGCAACGGCTCGGAGGTGGTTGTAGCCGTCCGGCGGTCCCGTAAAGAGACTGGATTGAGGCGCGTTGGGTTTGATCTTTTTCACGCCATCTTTCGGCTGCTCAGCGATCTGCCCGTCGAGGGTAATACGGGCACGTTCGGCTTGCTAAACCGGGAGGCCGTAACCGCGTTCAATCAACTTCCCGAGCAACATCGTTTCTTCCCCGGCCTGCGATCCTGGGTGGGATTCAAGCGAGGCGAAGTGGTCTATGATCGACAGGAGCGCTTCGCCGGCACTCCCGCCCAGACCATGCGCCGGCTGGTGCGCTACGCGTTCGACGGTGTATTCAGTTTCTCCTACCTGCCTTTGCGGGTGGTCACCTATTTCGGTCTGCTGGTCGCGGCCGTCGGGTTCGTGATCGGCACGTTTTTTGTGGTGCGACGACTCCTCGGCGTGGAAATCGCCGCGACGGGTTTCACCACCATGGTCACGCTCCTGTTGTTTCTGGGCGGAGTGCAACTGATCGGGATCGGTGTCGTGGGCGAATACATCGGCCGGATCTATGATGAGGTCAAACGCCGCCCGCCCTACATCGTGCGCGAGAGGACCCGGCGTGACTAAACGTATCGGCCAAGTCCTCTGGCCCATGCTGTTGATCGCTGCCGCGGCGACAGCCGGCTACTGGCTGCTGTGCACGACGTTCATGATCTATGATGATGAAGGTTACGTGCAGTGGTCGCTGCAGAACTTCATCCGCCACGGGCACCTGTATGGCGACGTCTACAGCCAATACGGTCCCTTTTTTTTCGTTTACCACGAAGCCATCGCGCGGCTCACCGGCATAACCTTCAACAACGATACCGGACGGCTGATCACGCTGGTGCATTGGCTCGGAGCCTGCCTCGCCTGCGCGGCTCTGACCGCTCGCCTCTCCGGCTCGAGGGTGCTGGCGGCATCCGCCGGCGTGCTGACGTTCACCTACACGTGGGTGATGATCAGTGAACCCTCGCACCCGGGAAGCCTTCTGTCCTTTCTCGCCGCCCTGCTCGCGGCCTACGGCGTCTTCGCCATCCGCAACGAAAAACCCGCGCGTCTGGCGATCATGATCGGCCTCCTCGGCGCGGCCATGACATTGATCAAAATCAACGTCGGAGCCTTCGCGGTCATCACCGGGGCCACGTGGCTGCTCTGCAACGCCGAAGCGCCCCGCCTGCGCCGCGTCGGTCTTTGGATCGCGGCCGGCTTGAGTGTGCTCGTCCCCTACGCGCTCATGCGCGGGCAAATCCAGGAACCTTGGGTCGCTACCTTTGCGCTCACATCGGCGGCGGCGAATCTCGCGCTCGTTCTTGAATTCAACCGCCTCTGCGCCAAGGCGATCTCTCCGCGCCACCTGGCCGTGTTCGCGCTGAGCGGGATTGGGCTCACCGTAGTCGTTCTCGCTTGGACGATGCTTCGCGGCTCCTCGGGCCTTGATCTCTTCGAAGGCATCATCGCGGCGCCGTTTCAACACCCCGGCACTTATCGCGTGCCCGTGCGGTGGTTGCCCGGATCCGCGATGATCGCGCTCGTGAGTCTGATGATGGCGGCGACGATCTCGCGGCGGCCGCCACAACACATCGTTGCAAACGTCATCGTGGCCGGCGCGCGCCTGATTCTGACGATTGGATTTATCGTCTGCAGCGTATGGGAGTTCGCACCGCTTTCCGCCGCCCGTTACGGGTTAACGCTCGTCGTGCCGTTTGCCTGGTTGTTTGTGCATCCTCTCGGTCACGGTTCAGAAGACAACGGAGTTCGCCCGCGCCTCTGGCTGGCCTGGGTGCTGGTTTGGCAAAGTCTGCACGCCTTCCCCGTCGCGGGCTCCCAAATCAATTGGGGCACATTTCTCGCGGTGCCGCTGATTCTGGTGGGCACCTGGGAGGCCGTTCAGTTCTTCGCTGGGCGGCAACGCCCCAGCACGGTCTGGTGGTCTCGGTTTTCCGTCACGGCGCTCGGCATCTCGGCTCTGTTGGCCTTCACGTCACTGGCCACAAAAGGCTACGAGCGTTTCCGCCACAGCCGCCCCTTGGACTTGCCCGGAGCAACGCTGGTGCGACCGCCCGAATCGTTGAGCTCCGCGCTGCGCGTCATCGCCCACAATCTCCATGCGCACGCCGACACGGTCTACTCGCTTCCGGGTATGTATAGTTTCAATACGTGGACGGATCGACCGACACCCACACTGGCCAACGCCACCCACTGGTGGTCCCTCCTGCATGGTGATCGGCAGGAAGAAATCATCGCACGGCTCGATGCCGACCCACGATCGGCTGTCGTCGTGCAACGCATCGTGACCGGTTTCTTAACCGCGACCGGCTTTCAGCCCGATGGTCCGTTGGTCCGTTATATCAGCGCCAACTTTTCCCCGTTCGTGCAGATCGACTCCTACGAGATTTGGTTCAAACGCGACCGTCGCGTCGCACTCTTCGGGGTGGGACTGATCGACCCAAATCGGGACGGATACCGCCACCTTACCTTGATAAATGACGCCTATGATGCGTCGGCCACGCGGTTGGAAATCCGGCCGGCCGAACAGCCGAACCTCATACTACTGGCGATGCCCCTCAACACATTACCATCCCTTAGCTGGCAGCAGATTTTGGATACCGGGAAGGCGATGGACTTTCGCCATCACGAGTGGCCCGCCCTCGGCATTCCCCCCCCCATCCGCTTCGTTTTGGCCCTTCCCGCCGATCCCCGATGGATCGACTTCAATACACTGATCGCCACGCTCTCCGATGCGAATGGCGACGTCGTGGCAACCTTCCGCCTCGTCTCGAGCCAGGATGCGCCGCTGGCGGCCGCTGCACTCAACGACGCCGAGCCACCAACAGCAAACTGACGCCGAACGGAAACGGGAATCGGCGCATCGCCAGCCCGACGTAGACGCGACGGAGCATCGCGTTAAGCCACGCACCGGGCACCGTATCCTCGGCCCGTTCGCCCTCGCCCTTGGCCGGAAACCATCGGCGCCATTTTCTCACTATCCAAACGGCTGGATAGACCACCACATTGGTGTAATTCACGTGTAAAATCTCCCAGTCCTCGTCGTCGAATAGCGCCGTCAACCCTGCCCGGTCATAGCGTCGGAAATGGTGCAGCACCTCATCCCAATCGCTCCACAACGCCATGCTCGCCGGCACCGTGATGACCGCCAAACCGCCTGGTCGCAGCAAACGTCGAAATCCATTCACCACTCCCGCATCATCCGGCACGTGTTCCAACACATCGAGCGCGGTCACGTAGTCGAGCGATCCGTCAGGCAGGGGCACACGATCACCGGCCAACGCCAAAATCTGCTCCTCCCGGAAGTGCGCCCGCAAATGCCGCAACGCCTCTTCGTGATCGTCGAGCACCCAAACCCGGCAGAGGGCCTGCATCTCGCGCGCAAAGATACCCGTGCCCGCGCCGCAATCCAACAACGCGTCGCTCGGCTGAGGCGGTCGCAGCCGCTGAATCCACCGCCGCACCAGCTCGCGCTTGCCGGCGTAGAACCAATGCGAACGCTCCACGGCGGCCATTTTATCGTATTCAGCGGCATTCATCAGAAAGGAAGAAGACGTTCACTCTTTCACCGGGAAAAGTTACGCCTTGAAGTAGCTCACGGACACCCGGATTTACTGTCCACGTAAATGTCGACGATCAGCCCGCTTAACGCCGCCCGAGTTTGGCCGCGCCCCTTGCTGACCGCGGCGGTGGCATTGCTACTGGCCGTGCATGCTTGGTTGGGCGTGCGTGCGTCATTCGAACACTCGTTGGTCTTCGATGAAGTCGGTCACTTGATGGGCGGCAACGCGTATTGGGCATTCAATGACTACCGGTTCCACCCGGAGAATGGCAATCTGCCGCAGCGATGGGCCGCGCTACCGTGGCGGATGGCCGGAGCCTACATTCCGACCACGGATACGGCCGCGTGGGGACGTTCCGACGTGTGGACCGTGGGCGACGAGACGTTCTTCAGATCCGGTAATGACACCCTCTACCTGATCGCATGGAGCCATGCCTTCATGGCGATGATCAGTGTCGCCCTCGGCGCGCTCGTCTTCGCGTGGTCACGCCGCTTGTGGGGTGACGGCGGCGGCGTCTTTTCCCTCACGCTTTTCGCGTTCAGTCCCACGTTCCTCGCCCACGGTCCCTTGGCCACCTCGGACGTCACGATGGCGTTTTTCTTCCTCGCGTCCGTCGGCGCGTGGTGGCGCGTGCTCGAACGCCCGTCGCGGCTACGGCTCGCCCTTAGCGTTGCCACCACTGCGCTCGCTTGCCTCGCAAAATTTTCCTTCGTGTTGCTGCCCGGCATGCTGGGCGCGCTGGTGCTGGTTGCGCCGTTTGCCTTGGGTCGGGAACGCTCTTGGACGTGGCTCGATGTCGGCGGATGGATCACGCTGCACATGCTCGCGGCATGGCTGCTGATCTGGACCGCCTTCGGCTGGCGCTACAGCGGGTTCGCGCCTGGCCTTCCAGAAGCCGAACGTTTCTACGCATCGTGGGAGCTTATTCTAGCGCGCCTCGGAGGGCTGCGCGGCGCGTTTGATTTTGCCCGCGCCTGGCATCTGTTTCCCGAGGCATTCCTGCAGGGTTTTGGGTTTGTGCTGAGTGCCGCGAAACAACGGGGGGCGTTTCTCCACGGCGCCTACGGAATCGACGGATGGTGGTGGTTTTTCCCCTATGCGTTCCTGCTTAAGTCCACGCTTGCCGAGCTCGTCGCATCCTTGGCCGTGGGCATAATCGCGTTCCGAGGTGGATGGACCCATCGCATGGACCACGCCTGGTGGGGCAACGCGGCGCGGCGTTTCGCTCCGCTCGTCGCCTTGTTCGCCATCTACTGGATCGTTTCGCTCACGAGCAGCCTCAATATCGGTCACCGGCATATCCTTCCGACCTATCCCGTGCTGTTCATTTGGATTGGCGTTTTGGGATCCCGTTTGGTCATCACCTCCATTCGACGCTGGTTGGCTCCCGTCTTGGGGATCGTGGCAGCCGCCACGGCCTACCTGACCTTCCCGCATTACTTGGCCTACTTCAATCTGATCGCCGGCGGTTCGATGGAGGCCCACCGCGAGCTCGTCGACAGCTCACTCGATTGGGGCCAGGACCTGCCTGACCTTGCGAAATGGCAGGCCAGCCATGTTCCGAAAGGAGCACGGGTCTATGTGTCCTATTTTGGGAGTGTTCCCCCTGATTATTACGGCGTGCGAGGAATCCCGCTGGCCCCTTATCCCTTGGTCCCCAGTTTTCTGGTGTATGAACCGCTGCAACCTGGCTGGTTCTGTATCAGCGCGACGATGTTGCGTGACATTTACAGTCCGGCCAGCGGGGACTGGTCGCTGGAGCGAGAAAAGGATTACCAACGACTCAAGGCGGTCGCGGCTTCGCCACGCCCGACGCAAGAAGAGGAGATTATCCAACGCACGCGCGACCTGTGGATGCTGGACCGGCTACGCTTCGCGCGTTTGCTGCAGTATCTGCGCATGCGACCGCCGGAGGGCCGCCCCAGTCCGTCCTGGTTTGTTTTTCACCTCTCTCCCGACGAACTTGACACCGCACTGAACGGCTCGCTCAACCAACTCGTCGAGATGATCGGCGAAAGGTTCGAGGACGCCCGCCCGCGCCCGTCTCCCTGAGCTAAGGCAAATTGCTCAGCCATTTGTCCAGCGCCTCGCCATCAGCGGACTTGATCTCGCCGAGCAGGGTCTTGGGAATGGGCACGGCCGCCAAACGACGCTCCGCCCATGCCTCGATCTTAGTCTCATCGACCGCAACCACCCGACTCAGTCGAATGATGTAGATGGGCGAGAACCGTTTCTCGGCGATGGTCTCCAGGGTGAATCCGTCACCGAGATCGTCCTCAACAGACGGATACGTCTCGTGAGTATCAAGATTGATCCCGATCTTCTGCACGACGAGGTAGTCGTCAAAACTGCCGTTGCGAAAATGGAAGAGGTAACGCGCCGGATCTTTCGCAATCGACTCGGGTAGCGTCGACGACTGTTGGTTGATGATCCAGAGCAGGCTACTATTGCCATCAATCGCGAGCATACGACGCCCTTCCCCATGATCGGCAATCCAAGCCGACAACCACGTATTGGTCCGCGCGGCAAAATTCTCCTCGGTATACGCATGTCGTGCGGAAACCGGCAGGGTGTAGCCCACAAAAACGAGCGCCGTCAGCGCGCCCAACACCCGCCAGCGCTGCGTCGACTTAACCATGGCCGGAAGCACGAAGATCACACTCCACACTAAAAGCAGATGAGTGGGTAGGCTCAGTCGACGGATGATAGGATCGTCCCATTTGCCCCAAAAATAGCAGAGCATGAAAAACGCATGGAGCAGCAGACCCAGGTTGAAGATACAAAACACCCCCTTGGTCGGTTCGTCCCGGAAGAACTCCCGGTGCTCCTTGTAGAACAATAGCATGAAAAAGCCCACCGCGATGATGCCGATCGCCGCCAACCACCATGAGCTGGGCTGCGAGCCATCAAAACTGAAGAAAAAGTTCAGCGCATGTCCGACGTTGTCGTAGAAATATCGGAAGCCAAACGGCGACGTCGCGCCTTCCACGTCATTCAGTTGCCAGGCGGATTCCGCTACCTTGAACACGTTGTATTGCCACGGGTAGGATACGAGGAGCAGCGGCAACGCCAAAAAGGTCCACGGCAGCGAAACACTCCGCTGGCGCCACCACGCGTAGAGCACGGTTATCGCAACCGGTAGAAGGAAAAGCACCGATTCGTAGCGCACCTGCGCCAACAACACGCCAGAAAGCAAAAACGAGCACATCCGATGATCGTCGGGACGTTCCACATAACGCATGCCCAACCAGACCGTCAGGCTGATCATGAGCAGGTTAAGCAGTTCAAACCCGGCACCAGTGGCGTTCTGGTTGACCAGAGGAACGGTCGCCAGAAGCAACGCCGCCACCACCCCCGCCGCCCCTCCCGCCAACCGACGCCCCACCCCGTAGACTGCCACCAGCAGCCCAAATGTGATGACACCGTTGAGCCAGAAGACATTGGAAAGCCGAAACCCGGTGAGGTCATGCACCGTCGCCAGGAGGAAAGGGAAGAAGATCGGTCGTTTATCGACGTAAAAATTGAGCGGGATAAAATTACCGGCGAAGTCGAAAGCCCGCACGGTAACCTTGGCGGCCCGCTCGAAATGAAGGCCCATCGCTGTTGCCTGCAGGACGACTTCATCCATCACGATCTTGTAGCCGTGCTCCTCCGGCACATGTAGCAATGCCGCCAACGCCAGCAATGCAAACAGTGGCAGACGATGACGCCGCCACCACGCACGATCGAAATGCCCACGTAGGCTAGCGACCAAGTGAGCCACGAACAAAACCACCGTGGCGAGGACGAACCAATAGCCGCATTCCTTCACCATCCATACCGCCCGCTGCCCCGTTACAGTGACGAACCCGACGACAATCGCGAGCAGCGCAACCAGACCAAAGAGAATGATACGTCGGGACATAAGAAAGCCGCCCACGCTAGGCATGGGCGGCCGAAAACCAACGCAGAAAACTTATTGGAGGTAAGTGAGCGTGCGCGCGCCGGCGATGCCGGAAACGATCACCGCGTTACCCTGCGTGTAGTTCAGCGGGTAGCTCTCGCTGGCGACCGTGTTGAGGGCCTTCACGTAAGCGTCCGACCCGACCAAGGTGGTCAATAACACTTGGTTCGTGCCGTTTTCGAGGAAGTATTGGTCAGCGGCGGAACCCAGCTGGCGCATGTTGTTCAACACGGCCTTGTCCTGTGAGCTGGAACGGACCTTTTGGAAGGCCGGAATCGCCATGGCGGCCAAGAGACCGATGATGACGACGACGATCATGATTTCGACGAGGGTGAAACCCTTGGATGAGTGGTTACGAGTCATGGTATTACTGATGGATTATGATGATAAAGATGCCCAAAGCAGGCAGTAGTTGAACGCAAGAGACTGTCGCTTCGTCTCACAAGATCAATCTTGTCAAAGGATTGTAAACGTAAGCGTCCTCGTAATTTCACTCAACCGCATTCGAAGCTCGCCCCGCGCTGCGCGCCCGACTCGATTTCACCCAATGATCGGTCGTCCTCCTCGATTTCTCGTTTGGCTGGCACTCTTGCTCCTTTCCCTCGGCGCCACGACTGCGGTGCGCGCGTTGGAAGCGCTCCACCTGCGCAACGGCGACCGCATCACCGGCGAATTCGTCCGCCGCGAAGGGTCCGTCATCGTTTTCCGCACGCCCTTGCTCGGCGAGTTTCGCATCTCGGATTCGGAGGCTGTGGTGGTCGAGCTACCCGACACGCCCGTCGAGGTTCTAGCTGGCCTGCCCCCCATGGACTACCTGCCGCAACCGGCGCCGCCCGCCAAACCGACTTTGGCGAGCTCAGCAAGCCAAGCGCCGGCCAAACTCACACCGTGGAAAGGCAAGGTGGAATTCGGCTTTCAGCAGCAGACCGGCACCAATGAAACGATCAATCTGAGCCTGCGGGCCTCGGCCGACCTAAAACGCGAACGAAATAACTACCGGATCGAATCGCGTATCCTTTACGGGCAGCAAGACGGCGCGACCAATGCCGACCGGGCCGACGCCAGTTTTCGCTGGAGACGCGATATTTCCGATACCGTTTTCACCCAGACGATCACCAGCTACGCCCGAGACGAAATCAAAGGCATCAAACAAAATTGGGAGCAAAATGTCGGTGCCGGCTATCGCCTCTATCAAACCGAACGCCATACGCTGAATGTCGGTGGGGGTCTTACGGGCCAGTATCGCCAAAGCCTCGGGTTGGATCCCGGCTTCTATGGACTCGTCGAACTCTTCCAAGACTACAGCTTCAAGATCAACGGACGTCTTACCCTCCTCCAGAATGCGGTGGCGCAATACACCCCCGACGGCCAAGGCAGCTTCACCGTCGTCAACGCGCAGCCGGTGCGCACCGCCGCCGGCGAGCCCAACTACAAGCTACGGTTCAACACGACCCTGCAGGGCAAGGTATCCGAACACATCTCTCTCAATATCCGCTACGAATACGAATACGACAACGCTGTCTTCGCCGCCAACGAAACCAGCGATCAACGCATCACGAGTTCGATCGGCTACGCATTCTAGCCGGCGTTGCCGGAACCTCGCGTCGCCGACAAGATCGAAGCTGGGTTCGGCTTTCCCTCGACCGCTTGCCCGGCAACTTAGCCCCTACTTCGCTTTCGGTCGCTTCACCGTCTTTTTAACCGCGGGTTTGTCTGCCGGGGCTTTTTTGACGGTCACTTTCTTGGTCGTGGCTTTCTTCGCCGCGACCTTCTTGGTCGCCGCCTTTTTCGTCGCCGTTGCGCCCTGCTTCACCGGGGCCACTTTTTTGGCCGAAGCCTTGGGCTTCCCGACTTTTTTCGCCACTTTCGGTTTCACCTTTTCCGGGTGTAAAATTTCATCGATCGAAATCGATTCAGCATCCTTCCACAACTGTTCCAGACGGTAGTTCGCCCGCTGCTCGGCATCGAAGACGTGCACCATGATTTGGAACGCATCGACGACGAGCCAGCCACTTCCCGGCGAAGTTTCCATGCCCGCGATTGGGTGGTTTACCGCATCAAAAACCTTCTCCAGCTCGACGCGCAGAGCTCGCAGGTGAGGATCGGAGGTGCCCGTCGCCAAGACCAAATAGTCCGTAATGGACGATTGGGCGGTAACATGGAGAGCCTTTAGGTCCTCCGCTTTTTTGCCATCAAGGGCGCGCACGACGGCGGCCAGCAAGGCTTCGGGAGAGAGAGAAACGGAGTCGTTCGAGGGAGCAGGCATGAAAAGTTATGGGCGATACAAGCGGTTTTCCTCAATGTAGACAATCGCCTTGTGCGGCACGAAATAGTCCAACGAAAGCCTCCGCCGCACACGGTCCCGCAGCTCGGTCGAGCTGATTTCGATCAGGTGACCGTCGCATCGGTGCAACCGGAGCCCCGGAATCGGCGGAGGCGACTTCGCCGGGTGCCCTGGTCGCTCGAGAAAGATGAACTCGATCAGTCCCGCGAGCTCCTCGATCCGGTGCCATTGGGCCAATTTTGGCAAATGGTCGCCCCCGATAATCCAAAACAGCTCATCCGCGGGAAACTCCGAGCGAAAATGTTTCACGGACTCGATGGTGTAGCTCATCCCGCCACGCTTGATCTCATGATCGGAAACGGTGAAGCGGTCATCCCAATCGGTCGCGGCGCGCAACATCGCCAGACGGTGTTCACCAGCGTGGGCCACATCTTGATCTTTGAGGGGCGCTTGGGCGGCAGGCACAAAAATCACGCGGTCGAGCCCATACTGCTCCACCGCATCTTGCGCCGCGATCAGGTGCCCAAAATGCACCGGATCAAAACTACCTCCCATTAAACCAATCTTCACTGGGCTATCGCTGGAGGCGGGCCGCAGGCGCCGCAAGCCGCGAATAATCCGTTGCATCACGCGCCGACGCCCAACATCAAAGCCAAAGATTTCTGGTCAGGGCCCCGGTGGTGGAATGGTAGACACTGAAGACTTAAAATCTTTTGCCCGTAAGGGCGTGCCGGTTCGAGTCCGGCCCGGGGCACCAGAAAATCACTTTCAATGGCCGTCCGATCTTCTGGAGCGTCAAAACAGCCGAGGCCTCCCGTCCTGGCACCTCTCCCTCGGATCTAGGGCGTGCTAGGCCTCACGATGTTGCGCCAAGAACTGTTCGGGAAACCTGCATCCAGCTTTCGAATGAAGGCCTGCCCGCCGTCATCCGCCGAGTATCCAACCACGTTAACCGTCGGCCATTCGCGATTATCGGAACCGTAGTTCAGGGCGGCCAACCGCCGTAGATTCGCGACAATCTCATCTCCGGAGTAGCGCCCGGTCTTCCGGTAAGGCGGATGGGGACCGGGCATCGACGGTGCCCCATAATTCCCGCCCTCTTTTACCTCTGGCGGCAGCCCGCGCTTGGCCCGCTCAGCATTCGCCGCCGAACGCGCCTTTTGCCATGCTTCCCGCTTTTTCTCATAGGCCGCAATCTCTTGGCGGCCCTTCGCGCTCGCTTCGTAGCGAGCCCTCTCAGCCGTGTAACTCGCCTTCTCTCGGTCGAATGCGGCTTGATCCGCCGCAGTCCAGCCCTCTTGCACCGAGGGCGTCCCATCCGTGATGATGAAAATCAAATCCGCGCGCATCTCGAACGCCGTCGTCAATGCCAGGTCTAGGCGCGAAGAGCCGCCGTCCGACGGCCAGTCCACCATCTTGGGCTCATAGTTTTTCCGGAATGTCCCCCGCTGCTGAATTTTGCTCCCCTCAAGTTTCCAATACGGCTCGATCCATTTGCGCACCCCCGCCTTGTTGTCCTGCGTCGCGACGCGTAATTCGGGCAAATAGACATCCACCTGCCGCTCAAAGACGACGATGTTGAAAAACGTGCCGGGCGAAAGACCATCCACCATCGAGACGAGCTCCGCCTTTACCCGATCATAGCCAGGAAAATCACCGCGCTTCTCTTCCACCATCGAGGCTCCCGCATCGACGATGAAGACCACGCGTTCACCTTGCTTTTCGATGCCAAAGAAATTCACGGCGGACACCCCGAAGCCGATCCCCGCACCACCGCCGATCCGCCCCGTGCCCCGTCGCCCGGTGGAGACAACCGGAGTGCCCGCGAGCGCCGGCGTCACCATTGCGGAGACGTTCCCGGCGACGTTGGAAACCCGCTGATTGAGCAGCTGGTCCACCTGCGCCGAGATTTGGTTTTGTGGTCGCGTGCTCTCCCGCTGCATCTGCTGCATCTGCACCCGATATTCGATATTCTGCGGAGGCACCTTCACGGCCGGTGGTGGTGATTCAAAAATCGCTTCGGGCGGGCGCGTATACTTGTAGATAGTCCACGAGCCGACCACCACACCGATCACCACGTGCACGGCGGCACTGATCACGATCACCCAGAATAGTGTGCTCCTCCCCTTTTTCCGCCGGGGTCGAGGTGCTGAAGGATCAACCGATTCTGGCATCATTCGAGATTGAAGGAGACGAGGGTAATACCCGCGACCGCGCAGGCGTTGAGCACATCGATGACCCGTTGCTGCCGAGCCTCGTCCACCGCCTGGACAATGATGAATGCCGGCACTTTGGCGTCGGCCGACGCTTGCCGAAAACGCGTCAGGATAGTGGTAAGTTGAGGCAGATCGTGATTTTCAGGCGCGTCATACGGCTGGCCATTCAGCATTACGGTGCCATCGGCCAAAATATCGATGATCTGCTCCTCGGGCATATCGAGCGGCTCTTCCTGCTGCACCCGACTGGGGAGTGACATGCTGATATCGGCTTCCTCCTTCACGAAAGCCGCGGTGACCATGAAGTAGATCAGCAGCAGGAACACGATATCCAACATGGAATCGAGCGAGAAGCCATCTTCGGATTCGAGCGCCGGGTTGCTGGCCTTCATCGAAAAGCGCCTCCTGTCACCGTATTGTGGTTACAATCAATTCGCCTCATTTGTCACTTTGGTAGGAGGAAAAAATAATGTCCGACAGACCGGCGTCGCGACAGAGCTTCATCACCGCCTTAACCGAGGAATAGGCGGCTTCGCGATCCGCGCGGATCACCACCTTCCCCTCGGGGTTCTCCTTTTGCCAGGCAATGATCGCCGGCCCCAGTTCGTCGAGCGCCATCGGTTGCGCCCCAAACCAAGTCGTCCCATCAGCCTGCACCGCAAGATTGGCGCGCCCCTGCTGGTTTTCCGATTGCGCCGCATTCTTCGCGATCGGCAGATCCACGTCCACTTTTTCCAACGTGAGGAACGTAGACACGATCATGAAAAACGCGATCAACTGAAACACGATGTCCATCATCGGCGTCATGTCGAAACGCGCGTCGTCGATGGCGGGGGGGCGGATTTTCATGGCGAAAGCAGGCCGGGGCGTCAGCCGTTTCAGCGTGTCAGCGCGCTGACCAAGGTGGTGTGCAGGTCACCGCAAGTTCGAGCAATGCGCGAGGTCAGCTTGGCGTAACGGCTCTTGAAAAAGAAGTAGGCAAACATCGCCGGGATGCCGACGATCAACCCCACCGCCGTGGTGATCAGCGCTTCCGAAATATTGTCGGCCAGCAGCTCCGGTTTGCCCATGCCCCCGAGGGCGATGTTGCGGAAGGCTTTGATCATGCCGGACACCGTGCCCAACATCCCGACCATCGGCGCCAACGTTGCGATGATGGAGAGGTAACTGATGTTGATGAATGGACCGGCCACTTCCTCGACCGATGATTCCTCCATCGCCTTCTCGACGGCGGCGGGGTCGAAAACGTCTCCTTTGATCCGCGCGAGGCCGGCATGCGTGATGTTGGCGATCATACCGGGATTTTCCTCACAGATCGTTTTCGCTCCCGCCAAGTCGCCCCGCCCCAAGGCCTCATCGATCTGGGCTGTGACCTCGGGTTTGAGCAGGGTTTTTTCCCGCACGCTGATCGCGTTGAAAAGAATCAGGCCAAACGCCGCGATCGAAAAGGCGGCCAAGGGATACATGGCCCAGCCGCCCTGATTCCAGAGTTGTCCGAGGCTGACATCGCCGGACGGAGCCGACGCAGCATCCTGAGCCATCGCCCATACCGGAAGGCTCGCGAAGAGGATAAGGTATCGCCCCAAAACAGAGCGTAAAAAAGACCGGGGGGATGAAGCAGACATCATGAGTGCAAGTTAAGAGGCGGGTGAATGAGAAGCTGGGGTCCAACGAGAATCAGGGAAAATA